>JBBWZD010000131.1:0-117049 GCA_039648875.1 Actinomycetota bacterium | reverse complement strand
GTCCGCGACAACCTCCTCGCGACCGGCCGCAGCTTCTGGCGCTACCGCGTCGCCCTCCACGACGCCGCGGCCTACGCCTTGCGCACGCGCACCGCCGTCCCGTAGGCGCAGATCTCCGTCCAGTTCGACCCCATCTCGGACGTGTCGAAACGGAACGCGACGATCGCGTTCGCGCCCTTCGCCTCCGCCTCCTCGACCATCCGCTGCGTCACCTGCTCGCGGCTGTCGACGAGCGCCTTCGTCATCCCCTTCAGCTCGCCGCCGAGGATCGACTTCAAGCCCGCGCCGAGCTGCGAGCCGATGTTGCGCGAGCGCACCGTCAATCCCATCACCTCGCCGTACACCTCGTCGACCTCGTAGCCGGGGATGTCGTTCATCGTCGTGACGATCATGGAGCCGCCTCCTCTCTCAGGATCTCCCAAGCCCGGCGGACGTCGGCCTCCGACGTGCCCGCGTTGCCGATCGCGAGCCGCAGGACGTAGCGGCCGCCGAGCCTCGTGTGCGAGACGAACATCTCACCATTTCGGTTCACGCGCTCGAGCAGAGCCTCGTTGTCCTCGTCGCTGCCGGTCCGGCGGAAGGCAACGAGGGAGAACCGCTGCGGCGCGACGAGCTCCCACTCCGGGTCGGCGTCGACCCAGCCGGCGAAGAGGTCGGCCAGCCGGATGTGCTCCCGCAGCATCCGCTGCAAGCCCTCGCGTCCGTGGCAGCGCAGCACCGCCCACAACTTCAGCGCGCGGAAGCGACGGCCGAGTGCCGGGCCGTACTCCGAGAGCGCGTACGCGTCCTCCGGCGTCCGCAGGTACTCGGGGACGAGCGAGAACGCCCGCCGGAAGTCCTCCGGCCGTGACGTCCAGAGCAGCGAGCAGTCCATCGGCGTCAGCAGCCACTTGTGGGCATTGACCACGAGCGAGTCGGCGAGCTCGACCCCGTCCTGCGACCAGCGCTGCTCCTCGCACACCCAGGCGGAGCCGGCGTAGGCCGCGTCGACGTGCAGCCACGCGCCGGCGTCGTGCGCGCGCTCCGCCAGCTCCCGGACCGGATCGACCGACGCGAAGGAGGTCGTGCCGACCGTCGCCACGACCACCGCGGCGTCGGACACCTCGAGGCCGTCGGCACGCAGCCGCAGCTCGTCGTCGGCCGGCACCTTCCGCACCTGCATCCCGAGCATGCGCGCGCCCTTCTCGACCGACGAGTGCGCGTGCTCCGAGCAGACGACGAGGTCTCGCCCCGTCGCCTCGCGCGCGGCGACGAGAGCCGCGAGCGTGGACGTCGACGCAGTGTCCTCGATGTGGCCGTGCCAGCCGTCCGGCAGGCCCAGGAGCTGCCGCGCCCAGTCGACCGCGCGCAGCTCGAGCTCGGTCGCGGCCGGCGACGCGCGCCAGTGGAGCGCCACCGAGTTGAGGGTGGCGCTCAGCAGCTCGGCGAGGATGCCCGGCTCCGACGCCGTCACGGCGAAGTACGCGAAGAAGCGTGGGTGCTGCCAGTGCGTCAGCGCCGGCACGATCAGCTCGTCGAGGTCGCGCAGCACGTCCGTGAACGGCTCCGCCTGCTCCGGCGCCGAGACGGGCAGGCGCGCCGAGAGGTCTCCGGGTCGCACCTGCGCCAGCACCGGCAGGTCGCCGACGCGCTCGAGGTACCTCGCCGCCCATTCCACCGCGGCCGCCCCGTCGGCGCGGAAGTCGCTCACGGCCGCTTCCGGCGCAGCTTCTCGACCTGCCGCCAGGTTCGCGTGTTGAGGACGTCCTCCCGGGTCAGCCACCCGCGCCGGGCCTGCCCGATCGCGAGCTCGACGTAGCCCTGCGCGCGCACCGAGTGCGCGTCGGACGAGACGACGAGCTTCAATCCCGCCTCCTTCGCGGCGCGGGCGTGGACGTCGCGGAGGTCGAGCCGGTCGGGCTGGCCGTTGATCTCGAGGAAGCAGCCCGTCTCGAGCGCCTTCGCCACGACACGCTCGACGTCGACGTCGCGGGGGCCGCGCGTGCCGATCCGCCGCCCGGTGAGGTGCCCGACGCAGTCGACGTACGGGTTCTCCATCGCCTCCAGCACGCGCTCCGTCGGCCGGTTCTCCGGTGCCTGGTGCACCGACGCCACCACCCAGTCGAGCCGTGCGAGCTCTTCCTCGGAGACGTCCACCTCGCCGTTCGTGCGGATGTTCGCCTCGGTGCCGGAGAGGATGCGCAGCTTCGGGAAGCGCTCCCGCACGCGCTCGATCTCCTCGAGCTGAGCGGCGAGGCGGCCCTCGCGCAGGTAGTGCGAGTGGTCGGTGATCGCGTAGTAGTCGTAGCCGCGCGCGACCGCCGAGGCGACCATCTCCTCGAGCGTGCCCTTGCCGTCGGCAGACCAGTGCGTGTGCGTGTGCAGGTCGCCCCGCAGTTCCGTGAGCTCGACGAGGTCTGGCAGCTCGCCGCGGTGGGCGGCCTCCAGCTCGCCGCAGCTCTCTCGCAGCTCGGGCGGGATCGGCTGGTAGCCCAGGCGCTCGTAGAGCGCCGACTCGTCGCGGCTGCGGAAGACGTCTCCCGTCTCGACCGTCGTCACCCCGTACTCGGAGATCGAGAGGCCCCGCCGCACCGCGTCCTCGCGCAGGGCGACGTTGTGCTCCTTCGAGCCGGTGAAGTGCTGCAGCAGGTTGCCGAACGACTCCGGCGGCACCACGCGCAGGTCGAAGCGCAGCCCCTCCTCGGAGACCACGGTCGCCTTCGTCTCGCCGTGTGCCGCAACCTCGCGCACCCATGCGAGCCTCGTGAAGTACGACGTCAGCTCGGCGGGATCGGTGGCCGTGGCGATGATGTCGAGGTCGCGGAACGTCTCCTTGCGGCGCCGCACCGACCCGGCCTCGGAGACGGCGGCCGCGGCCGGGTGGTCGCGCAGGACCGAGACCACCGCCTGGACCACCGGCAGCCCCTCGCCCAGAAGCCGCCGTCCGGTGTCCGGGTTCTCGGCCTGGAAGGCGAGCGCCTTCAGGATCTTCTCCTCGCTCTTCGGGCCCAGGCCCGCGAGCGAGCGCAGCCGCTCCGCCTCGGCAGCCTGCTTCAGCTCGTCGAGCGTGGAGACGCCGAGCTCGCGCCAGATGCGCGCCGCCGTCTTCGGGCCGAGGCCGGGGAGGCGCATGAAGAGGACGACCTCCGGCGGGACGCCGGCCTTCTTCCGCTCGAGCGCCTCGATCTCGCCCCGCTCGACGAGCTGGACGATCTTCTCCTCGATCGTCTTGCCGATGCCCTGGAGCTCCTTCGCCCGGCCGTCCAGCGCCAGCTGCGCGATCGAGCCGGAGGTCTCGCGCATGCGCGTGGCGGCTCGGCGGTACGCGAGGACGCGGAAGGACTCTGCACCGTCCAGCTCGAGCAGGTCGGCGAGCAGCTCGAACTGCTCCGCGACCTCGGCGTTGCGCGGCAGAGCGGCCACGCGCTCGATCTTACGCGCGGGTACGCGCGATTAAGCGAGCGTTAACGTCTGCGAACTCGACGAATCACGGCGGCGCGACGGAGCACCATGGAGCGCGATGCGCGTGGCCGCGATCGCCGGCGTCGTCCTCGCCGTGACCCTCACGGCCGGCTTCGCGCTGCAGGCGGCGGGCCTCCCGCCCGCGGCTCGCGCCGACGTGGTCGCGGCGAAGGCGGCCGAGTGGCTCAGAGGCTATCGGTACGCGACGAGCACGCTGCTCGTCGCCGGACGGACGCTCCACGGACGCTGCTTCCACGGCTGGTTCGGGGGCCGGCTCCTCCGCACCGAGCGCGGCACGATCCTCGAGCTCCCCGGAGCTTCGGTGCGGACACTCCCGCACCGGCTCGTCGCCGACGGCCTGCCGCCGTGGCTGCGGCCCGAGGACGCACTGGTGCTGGCGGGCTGCCCGCAGGTGCTCTCCGCGCGACTCGACACGTTGGCCCTGGGCGCCGCCACCCCCGTGGAGCGGGCCACGGCGTGGGGGCGCCCGGTGCTCGCGGTGAGGTTCCGGCGCCTGACGCTGCTCGTCGACCCCGCAACCGACCGGCCGCTGGGCGTCGAGTTGCCGGGGGCACGAAGCCGGTTCCGCCTCGTCCGCCTTACGGCGAAGCTCGAGCGGCGGCTCGAGGCGCTGCGGTGACGGCCGTGGCGGTGTCCGCGGGTGCGGCCGCCGTCGCCGAGCGGCTGCGAGCCCGCGCCTGGATCCCCCTCTGGTGGGCCGGAGGCCGGCTCGTGGTGCTCGCGACGGCCGCGGCCGTGCACTTCGCCGGGCCGCGGGCGTACGCGCGGCACGAGGAGCGGACGCACCTGCTCGGACTGCTCGGATCCTGGGACGGGCGCTGGTACCGCCTCGTCGCCGCGCACGGCTACCTCGTCGAGCCCGGCCGCCAGAGCGATCCGGCGTTCTTCCCCCTCTACCCGCTGCTGCTCCGCGCGCTGCACGCGCTCGGCCTCGGCTACGTCACCGCCGGCTTGCTCGTCTCGAACCTCGCCCTGCTCGGGGCCCTGCTCGCGTTCGAGCCTCTGACCCGCGCGCTCTTCGACGCCCAGCTCGCCCGGCGCGCGACGATCTACGTCGCGATCTTCCCTCTCGGCTTCGTCTTCTCGATGTCGTACCCCGAGAGCCTCGTGCTCCTGGCGATCGCGCTCGGGGCGCTGGCCGCGCTGCGCCGCCGCTGGGTCGTCGCGGCGGCCCTGCTCGCCGCGGGCACGCTCGCGCGGCCCGAGACGCTCTTCCTCACGCTGCCGCTGCTGCCACTCGCTCTGCGCGTCCGGCGTCCGGGGGAGCGCGGCCTCGCCCTCGGGGCGGCGCTCGCGCCGGTCGCCGCGCTGGCGAGCTTCGCGCTGTACCTCGGTCTGGCCCTCCACGACCCGCTCGGATGGACGCACGCGGAGCGCGCCTGGGGCCGCCGCTTCACCCCGCTGGGGCTGCTTCGGGCCGTGGAGGGGCTGCCGCGCGCGGTCGCGGGCAACGCCTGGGTCCTGCGCGACGTCGTCTTCTTCCTCGTCTACCTCGGCCTGCTCGTCGCGGCACGGCGCGCCGGCGCGCCCCTTGCCTGGGTCGCCGCGGGCGCGGTCGTCGTCGTCCTGCCGACCTTCAGCGGCTCCTTCCACTCGATCGGGCGGTTCGGGCTGCTCGCCCCGGCCGCGTTCTGGGGGCTTGCGGCTCTCGGCGGTTCGCGTCGCACCGATCTGCTCATCCGCGCGGCGAGCGCCGCGCTCCTCGTCGCCGGCGTGCTCACTCTGCCGTTCGTGTTCCCGTAGCCTGCGCGCTCGTGCGGCACGCGACGGTCTGTCTGCCGACGTACAACGAGCGTGAGAACCTCGAGCCGATGCTGCTTGCGCTCGCGCCGCTGGACGTGCGCGTCCTGGTGATCGACGACAACTCCCCCGACGGCACCGGCGAGATCGCCGACCGCCTGGCGAGGGAGCTCGACTTCGTCTCCGTCCTCCACCGCCCGCGCAAGGAGGGTCTGGGGCCCGCATACCTCGCCGGCTTCCGCCGCGCACTGGCGGACGGAGCGGAGTACGTGCTCGAGCTCGACTGCGACTTCTCGCACGACCCGGCCGACGTGCCGCGCCTGCTCGCCGCGTGCGAGTCGGGCGCCGACCTTGCCCTCGGCTCGCGCTACGTTCCGGGCGGCGGCACCGAGAACTGGGGCCTCGGCCGCCGGATCGTCTCGTGGGGCGGCTCGTTCTACGCGCGGCTCCTGCTCGGCGTCCGCGTGCGCGACCTGACCGGAGGCATGAAGTGCTACCGGCGGCGCGTGCTCGAGGCGGTCGATCTCGAAGCGGTCGACTCGAAGGGCTACGCCTTCCAGATCGAGACGACGTACCGCGCCCTGCGCAAGGGCTTCCGGGTCGTCGAGGTGCCGATCCGGTTCGCCGACCGGACCGCGGGCCACTCGAAGATGAGCACCGCGATCGTGCTCGAGGCGGTGGTGAAGGTGCCGGCCCTCCGGCTCGCGGCCCTCAGCGGCCGGCTGTAGCGAGCGCGGCGAACAGCTGTACCAGCGCCGCCTGGTCGAGGAGCCGCGTCGGGCCGGCGAAGGCGTAGAGGCCGGTGCGCGGATCTCGCCGCTGCGCCCACGCCTGCGCGGCGTACGCCTCGGCCGCGTCGACGGACGCCGTGTCGCCGTCGACGGCGGCGAGGGAGAGGAGGCCGCGAAAGAAGACGGCGGCGAACTCGGGAGGCTCGGCGGCGAGCCTCGCGCCGTCGAAGTACGCGAGCGCGGCAGCCCCCACCCGCTCGGCCCGCGCGAGCGCGAGCGGGTCGTGCGTCGTCCGGTAGAGCAGCACGAGCGCCGCAACGAGGCTGCCCTGGTTGTAGCTCCATTCCGTCCGGTCGACCACCCCGTCGGCGTCGATGTGGTCCCAGTAGAGGCCGTCCGGAGCCAGCATGCAGCCGTCGAGCCAGTCGAGCATCCGCCGCGACCAGTAGAGGAGGGCCGGCCGGCGCGTGAGCGTGTACAGACGCAGGCCGAGGAGCGCGCCGTTCGCGGTGGTGACGGTGTTGCGGTCGTCGTTGCCGACAGCAGTCGTCCAGGAGATCCCGCCGGGGCACGGGTGGCGGGCGTCGGCGTCCCACGCCCGCACGACGCCGGCGAAGATCGCGAGCGCGCGGCGGCGAGCGCCGCCGTCGCCCCAGGCCGCGTCGGCGTCGAGGAGGTCCTGCGCGATCCATTCGTTGTCGTCGTAGTAGACGTCGCCGCCGGCCGAGGCTGTGTAGAGGCTCCCCAGGCGAAGATCCTCGAGCCGCTCGAGGCGCCGCTGCGCGCCGTGCGCGAACAGCGGGTTCGCGCCGGGCAGGCGCGCCACGGCGATCGTCGCCGCCACCGCCTGCGAGAGCGGCCAGGCGTGGGCTGGGAGCGGACGCGCGCCGACCGACTCGCGGTAGGAACCGCGGCGAACGTCGTAGAGGTACCTCTGCATCGCGACGTAGCCGTCCACGGCCCGGCCGGCGCTGGTGTCCGGATCGGCGCTGCCGGGCGCGGCTGCGAGTGCCGGGACGGCGAGCGCGGCCACGAGAGTCGCCGCGTAGACAGCCACGCGCATCCCGGTCAGCCTAGTGCAGGGTTACGATGGCCGCCCATGCGGGACCTGGACGACGCGACCTTCGACGCGGCCACCGGGGGAGAGCCGCTCCTCGTCGACTTCTGGGCCCCGTGGTGCAAGCCCTGCCGGGCGATCGAGCCGATCCTGGAGGAGCTGTCGCGCACGGTCTCGGTGGCGCGGCTCAACGTCGACGAGCAGCCGGCGATCGCGTCTCGCTACTCGGTGCTCTCGGTCCCGACCGTGATGCTGTTCGCAGGCGGCGTGCCGCGCGGGACGCTCGTCGGCGCGCGGCCGCCGGCGCAGTTCGAGCGCTGGCTAGCCGAAGTGCTCCCACGCGCCGAGCTCGACGGGTTGCCCGTGCAGCGTCACGAGCACGCCTGAGCCGGCCTCGCACCGTCCCACCACCGCGAAGCCGAGCGGGTCGCGCGTGGCGGCGAGCAGCTCGTAGTCCTCGCCGAAGCCGAGGTCATCGATCGTCGCGCCCGCGGCGAGCGGCACACGCTCGAGCTCGATCGAGAGCCGGCAGCCCGAGCGGGCGGCGATATGCGCCGCGTCGACCGCGAGGCCGTCGGACACGTCCAGCATCGCGGTCGCGACGCGCGCCAGGCGGCGGCCCTCCGCCAGGCGGAGCGGCGGCCGCGCGAGCCGGCCCGCGCGGAAGGCGGCGCCGGTCGCGCCGAGCGGCCCCGTGAGCACGAGCAGGTCGCCGGGCCGCGCACCGGTGCGCCCCGGCACCCGCTCGGAGCGGCCGAGCGCGGTGACCGTGATCAGGGTGGAGGCGGCGCGGGTGGTGTCGCCGCCCCGCACCGGCACGCCCGGCTCGTTCAGCCCCTCGTACAGCTCGACCACGTGCTCGACCTGCGCCTCGGACGGCAGGCCGAGCGAGACGAGCAGGGCGAGCGGCTCGGCACCCGATGCGGCGAGGTCGCTGAGGTTCACGGCCGCCGCGCGGAAGCCGAGGTCTCGCCACGAGACGAGGTCGGGACGGAAGTGGACGCCCTCGACAAGCGTGTCCTGCGTCGCGACGAGCCCACCGACCTCGGCCGCGTCGTGCTCGATCCCGACGGCGAGGCCTCGCCGCTCGAGCTCGCGGAGGAGCCCCAGCTCCCCCACGTCGGCGAGGATCACCGCTCCTCGATCCGCGCCCTGCCGTCGAGCGTTTCGGGATCGAGCGCGAAGAGCGCGTCGTAGAGGCGGGCGTGGAACGTGCCGGGCCCCGCGGCTCCGGCGGCCGCATCCTCCGCGGCGACGCCGAATGCGGCCAGGGCTTCCGCCGCCGCCTCGAGCGGCTCCTCCGGCTTGCCGGCGAGGAAGCAGCCCGTCAGCGCAGTGGACATGCAGCCGGTGCCGGTGACGGCGGCGAGCAGCTCGTGCCCGTTCGAGACCGCGAGCACGCGTTCCCCGTCCGAGACGTGGTCGACGGGGCCGGTGACGGAGGCGACCACGCCGAGCCGCCGAGCCGCCTCGCGTGCGAGCTCGGCCGCGTCGAGCCCCTCCGACATCGACTCCACCCCCCGCACCTCGGCCGAGGCGCCCACGAGCGTCGCGACCTCTCCCGGGTTGCCGCGCAGCACGCTCACCTCGATCGTGTCGAGAATCCGCCGCGCGGTCGCCGTGCGGTACGCGGTCGCGCCCGCGCCCACGGGGTCGAGCACCACCGGGATCCCTCGCGCGCCCGCCGCGCCGCCGGCCAGCAGCATCGCCTCCACCCAGTGCTCGGACAGGGTGCCGATGTTGAGGACGAGCGCCGAGGCCAGCCGCGCCATCTCCTCGACCTCCTCGCCCGCGTGCGCCATCACCGGCAGCGCGCCGAGCGCGAGCGTCGCGTTCGCCGTCTCGTTCATGACGACGTAGTTCGTGATCTGGTGAACGAGCGGCTTCCGCTCGCGGATCGCTCGCAGCGTCTCGCCGGGCGAGATCATCGTCCGCGCACCGCCAGGATGTCGACGGGGCCCTCCCCGGCGCCGAGCTCGACGAGCCCCTGCGCGACGGCGCGCGCGGCGGCCTCGGCCGCGCCGCGGGCGGCGTCGGCGAGGCTCTCGCCTCGCGCCAGCAGGGCGGCCAGCGTGGCGGAGTGGGTGCAGCCGGCGCCGTGCGTCGCGGCCACCTCGTGCCGCGCCACCGGAATCTCCACGTGCTCGCGGCCATCGAAGAGGTGGTCGACGGGCTCCGTGCCGTGGCCCCCGGTGACGATCGCCGCCGGCGCGCCCAGCTCGTGCAGCCGCTCCGCCAGCATCCGGGGCGGCTCGTCGAGCCCCGTCAGCGCCTTCGCCTCCGGCAGGTTCGGCGTCACCACCGTGGCGAGCGGGAAGAGCCGCCCGACGAGCGCCTCGACGGCGTCGTCCTCCAGCAGCTTCGCGCCCGAGCTCGCGACCATCACCGGGTCGACGACGAGCGGCACGCGGTGCTCGCCGAGGTAGCCGGCGACCGTCTCGATCAGACGACGCGAGAAGAGCATGCCCGTCTTGGCCGCGTCGACGCCGATGTCGTCGAAGACGGCGTCGAGCTGCGCGCGCACGAACTCCGGCGGCAGCTCGTGGATGGCGGTCACGCCTGCGGTGCTCTGGGCGGTGAGCGCGACGACGGCCGACATGCCGTGCGCGCCCGCGGCCGCGAACGCCTTCAGGTCGGCCTGGATGCCGGCTCCGCCGCCCGAGTCGGACGTGGCGATCGTGAGTGCGCGCGGAACTGCCATGGACTCCCTTCGCCGGCATTACCCGGATCAGGTTCGACGGGTGTCTTCTCAGCCGCGGACGCGGCACCCCGGTGGGCGAACGTTAGCGTCTGGGCGTGCACCGACTGCCGCCTGCGCTCGCCGCGAGCGCCACGCCCCGGATCCTGGAGCTGCTGGGCGAGCCGCCGGCTCGCGTGCTCGAGCTCGGCTTCGCCGGCATCCACGCCGCCCCGCTGCGGCTCGCCGGATTCGAGGTGGTGGTCGTCGAACCCGACCCGCGCCGCCGGGCACGCGCGGCCGAGCGGGCGGGTGAAGCGCTCGCCGAGCCGCCGCCGGGGCGCTTCGACGCGGTCGTCGCACCCGCCGGCGAGCACCTCGGAGGGCTCGAGGTCGGCCGGATCGTCCTCGTCGCAGCGGACGGCACCGCTTCACTTCGCGCATGACGTCGATCGCCCACTGGGACGACCTGCTCCAGGGCGAGGAGGTCGCGTACCTCGCGACGGAGCCGTCCCGCCCCGCGCGGACGGCGCCGCTGCCGCCCGAGCTGCACCCGAAGCTGCGGGCGGCGCTCGCCCGGCAGGGGGTCGACGAGCTCTACGCGCACCAGGCCGCGGCGTGGGAGCTCGTCCGGCAGGGGCTCCACGTGATCGTCACCACGGGGACCGCGTCGGGCAAGACCCTGGCGTTCAACCTGCCTGTCCTCGACGCGCTCGCCGCCCAGCCGAGGAACCGGGCTCTCTATCTCTACCCCACGAAGGCGCTCGCCCAGGATCAGGCGCGTGCGCTCGGCGAGCTCGCGGTACCCGGCGTGCGCGTCGCGATCTACGACGGCGACACGCCGGCGGAGCGACGTCCGCAGATCCGCCGCTGGGCGAACCTGATCCTGACGAACCCGGACATGCTCCACCTCGGCGTGCTGCCGCGCCACGACCTGTGGGCGGACGTGCTGCACAACCTCCGCTACGTGGTGGTCGACGAGGCGCACGTCTACCGCGGCGTCTTCGGCTCGCACGTGGGCAACGTCCTGCGACGGCTGCGACGGCTCGCGCGCATCTACGGAGCCGAGCCGCAGGTCGTGCTCGCCTCCGCGACGATCGCGAATCCGGCCGAGCTCGCGCGCTCGCTGCTCGGTGTCGAGGCGGCGGTGGTCGGCGAGGACGCGGCGCCGCGCGCCGAGCGCACGATCGCCCTCTGGAACCCGCCGCTGCTCGACGTGGAGCTCGGCGTGCGGGCGAGCCCGCTGGGCGAGGCGTCGCGCCTGCTGGCGTCCCTCGTGCAGCGCGAGCTGCGCACGATCTGCTTCGCGAAGAGCCGCAAGGCGGCGGAGCTCGTGCACCGGATGGCGGTCGAACGCGTGGACTCCGACACCGCCGAGCGGCTCGCCCCGTACCGCGCGGGCTATACGCCGCAGCAACGGCGCGAGATCGAGCGCCGGCTCGTGGAGGGAGATCTGCTCGGCGTCTCGGCCACCGACGCGCTCGAGCTGGGCATCGACATCGGCCTCCTCGACTGCGCCATCTCCGTCGGCTTCCCCGGGACGGTTGCGAGCCTACGCCAGCAGTGGGGTCGCGCGGGCCGTCGCGGCCATGGCCTTGCGCTCCTCGTCGCGTCGGAGGACGCTCTCGACCAGTACTTCATGCGCGAGCCCGAGACGCTGCTCGGGCGGCGCGTCGAGGCCGCGATCCTCGACCACGCGAACCCGCGCGTGCTCGACGGCCACGTCGCCGCCGCCGCGTTCGAGGCGCCGGTCGACGACGACGACCGCGCGACGCTGGGAGACGAGGCGCTCGAGCGCGCGCCCCTCGTGCCGGGCCTGCGGCAGACCAGGCGCGGCTGGGTCTGGGCCGGCAAGGACTATCCCGCCGCCCGCACGCCGCTCCGCTCGACCTCCGCCGACGCCTTCACGGTCGTCGACGCCAGCACGGGCACGCTCCTCGGCCTCGTGGAGCGAGAGCGGGCGTACTCGACGGTGCACGAGGGATCGGTGTACCTCCACCTCGGCCAGCAGTGGCTCGTCCGCGAGCTGGACCTCCCGGGCAGGCGCGCCGTCGTGACGCCCTTCGCCGACGACTGGTACACGCAGGTGCGAAAGGAGACCTCGACCGACGTCGAGCGTCCGCTGCGCGTCGAGTGCCGGCTCGGCCTGGAGCTGACGCTGGGCGTCGTGTCGGTCACGGAGCAGGTCGTCGCGTACCAGAGGAAGCGGATACGCGACCAGGCCACGATCGACACCGTCGCCCTCGACCTGCCGCCGACCACCTTCGAGACCGAGGCGGTCTGGTGGGTGCCCTCGGCGGCTCACCTGCACGGGCTCGAGCAGATGCCGACGCTGCTGTCCTCGCTCCATGCTGCCGAGCACTCGCTGATCGCGCTGCTGCCGCTGTGGGCGATGTGCGACCGCTGGGACGTCGGCGGCCTCTCCACGAACATCCACCAGGACACCGGCGCCCCCACGGTCTTCGTCTACGACGGCCACCCCGGCGGCGTCGGCATCGCCGAGCGCGGCTTCGACCAGTTCGAGGGCTGGGTCGCCGACACGGTGCGGATGCTCGAGGGCTGCCCGTGCGAGCGGGGGTGTCCGTCGTGCGTGCAGAGCCCGAAGTGCGGCAACCTCAACGAGCTGCTGGACAAGGACGGCGCGCTGACGCTGCTGGGCCGGATGTCGGCGTCGCGCTAGCCGGGCTCCCCCGCCGGCGCCGTGCGCTCGAGCGCCTCCCAGCCGGTGTCGCGCTCGCGCTCCCGCTGCTCTGCCGCGCCGCCGCCGCGGAGGCCGAACAGCCGCTTGGCGAGCAGGAGGTAGACCGCGATCACGAGGTTGACGACGAGCGCCACCACCTTGAACGGGGAGACGGTCTTCGCGAGCTCCCAGATCTCGTAGGGCAGGAACGCCACGGTCGCGACAAAGGTCAGGTACTCCGCCCACCGCTTCTGGTACCACAGCCCGACCGCCTCGACCCCCTCGAGGACGGCATAGGCCGCGGCGACCGCCGCAAGCCCGTACAGGGTCGAGGACTTCAGCTCCAGGATGTGCTGGAGTGCGTGCAGGAAGCCGTGGTGCGAGCTATGCGTCGCCCCGCTCGACGTCCCCTGGACGGCGTTCACGATCCGGAAGAACTCGTGGCGCAGGTGCAGCTGGTGCGAGGCCACGAGGAAGATCGCGACGGCGAGCGCGCCGAGCACGACGAAGTGGATCGCGCGGTCGATCGCGATGATCCGCAGGACCACCTTGTCGCGCAGCGCCTTGCCCCGGAGCGGCAGCTCGATCTCGTGCCGCGCCGGCGGCAGCTGCCGCGTGGCGCCGCGGGGCGGAGGCAGCGGCAGCCACGAGTCGCAGCGCACGCAGCGGTACCAGCGCAGGCCGTCCTGCTCGCTGACCACGAGCGCGTCCTCGGGCCGCAGCCGCGCAGCGTCCGTGCCGATCAGCTCGTGCCCCCGGACGCCGCACACCAGCAGCTCCCAGTGGAAGCGCGGCCGGAAGCGCCGCGGCCGCTGCGTTCCCGGCGGGTTAGACAAGGGCGTCGAGGGCGAGCTGCACGGCCTGCTCCGGGGTCGCCGCCCGGAGCGCCCCGTCGACGTCCCAGCCGGGCTCGAGCACCACGACCGGGCGCCCGAGCGTGAGCGCGAAGCCGATCTCCGCCAGGGTGCCGTACCGGCCGCCGACCGCGATGACCGCGTCGCCCGAGGCGACGACCGCGAGGTTGCGCGCGTGGCCGATGCCGGTGACCACGACGTGGTCGACCCACTCGTTCGCCCCGGCCCGGGTCTCCCCCGGCAGGATCCCGATCGTCGTGCCCCCGGCGGACTTCGCGCCGCGGGCCGCCGCGGCCATGACCTCGGCGTGGCCTCCGCTGACGACCGTCGCGCCACGTTCCGCGAGCATCCGCCCCACCGCCTCGGCGCGCCGCTCGTGCTCGACGCCGCTGCCGATCACCGAGACCTGGACGGCGGGCACGCTCGTGATGCTATTAACCGCCATGGGAGAACGCGAGGCCCGCGGGGGCGTGCTGATCCTCGGCGGCGGCTTCGCCGGCGCGTACGTCGCGCGCCTGCTCGACACGCACGGCGCGACGGTCGTCAGCCTCGAGAACTTCATGCTCTACACGCCGCTGCTGCCGGAGGCCGCGTCGGGGACGCTGGAGCCGCGACATGCAGTCGTACCGCTGCGCGTGATGTGCCCGCACGCCGAGCTGCTCCTCGGCCGAGTGATCGGAGTCGACCTCGAGGCGCGGACGGCGCACGTCGACACCGTCGTGGGCGCGCAGACGGTGCGCTGGCGCGAGCTCGTCCTCGCCCTCGGCGCCGTGCCGCGCGTCGTTCCCGTCCCGGGGCTGACGGAGCACGCTCTCTCGTTCAAGTCGCTCGCCGACGCGATCTACCTCCGCAACCACGTGCTCCGGCAGCTCGAGTCGGCCGATGCGGAGCTGGACCCGGCGGCGCGGGCACGGCGGCTCACCTTCGTCTTCGTCGGCGCCGGCTACGCGGGGGTCGAGGCGCTCGCCGAGCTGTCCGACCTGGTCGAGGACGCGACGCGCTACTACCCGGGGCTCCGGAACGTCCCGCGACGCTGGGTGCTCGTCGACGCGGCACCGAAGATCCTGCCGGAGATCCCCCGGCGACTCGGCGACTACGCCGCCCGGGAGCTGGCGGAGCGCGGAGTGGAGATCCACGTCGGCACGACGCTCGAGTCCGCAGCCGCGGACGAGGTCACCCTGGGCGACGGCACGACGATCCCGACGCGCACGCTCGTGTGGACGGCCGGCGTGGCGCCGAACCCGCTCCTGCGTACGCTGGGCCTGCCGCTCGACGAGCGAGGGCGCGTCGAGGTCGACGAGCTGCTGCGCGTGCGCGGGCAGGAGCACGTCTGGTCGCTGGGCGACAACGCCCGCGTGCCGAACACGCGCAGCGACACGCCGGATCCGCCGACGTGCCAGCACGCGCTCCGCCAGGCGCGCCGGCTCGCGAAGAACCTCGCCGGCGCGCCGCGCCCGTACGGCTACCGGATGCTCGGCCAGGTCGCGACGCTCGGCCGCCACAAGGGCGTCGCCGACGTGCTCGGCCTGCGGCTGCGCGGCTTCCCCGGCTGGTGGGTGACCCGCTCGTACCACCTCTACCAGCTGCCGCTGCTCTCGCGGAAGCTGCGCGTGGTCGTGGACTGGACGGTGTCGCTGCTCTTCCGGCGCGACGTCGTCGAGCTCGGCGCGCTCGGGCACCCCGAGGGGCTCGGCAGCGACGTGCACTAGCGGAGAGCACGGAGGGCCCGGTCGAGCCGCTGGCGCGTCGTCAGCACGCCCTCGAACAGGTCCCCCGCCTCACGCACGCGCTCGAGCACGAGGTCCATGGTGAAGGCGGCCGGGTCGAGGTGCTCGTCCACCTCGTCCCAGCGCAGCGGCGTCGAGACGGGTGCGCCGGGCCGCGGCCGCACCGAGTACACCGACGCGATCGTCTTCCCCTCGCCGTTCTGGTTGGAGTCGATCAGGACGCCGCGGCGGCGCGACTTCGACCACTCCGTGGTGGCGAGACCGCGATACGTGCGCGCGATCGCCCCGCCGACGATCTCCGAGAACTCGCGCGTCTCGTCGTACGTGTAGCGGCGCTCGACCGGCACGAGCACGTGCATGCCCTCGGCGCTCGACGTCTTCGGGAACGAGACGAGCCCGAGCGCGTCGAGAGCCGCCTTGACGAGCAGCGCGACCTGCACCGTCTCGGCGAAGCCGACGTCGGGAGACGGGTCGAGGTCGAAGAGCACGAAGTCCGGTCGGTCGGGCTTGTCGACGCGCGAGTACCAGGTGTTCATGTCGATGCAGCCCATGTTGACCATCCACAGGAGCGCGTCCTCGTCGTTCACGAGGGGCGCCTGGATCCACTTCTTTCGCGGCGGCGAGGTGCGGGTGGAGACGTGGGCGGGAAACCGGGGGATCCAGTCGGGCATGTGCGACGGCGCGTCCTTCTGGAAGAAGGCCTTGCCGTACGCGCCGTCGGGATAGCGGCGCATCGTGAACGGCCGCCCGCGGATGTGGGGCAGGAGGACGGGCGCGACCGCGCGGTAGTACTCGACGAGGTCGCCTTTCGTGATGCCCTCGGCGGCCCAGAAGACCTTGTCGAGGTTGCTCAGCTTGACGCGCCCGGCCGGCGCCTCGACCGGCTCCTCACGCCGCACCTCTCGCGGCGCCTTGTCGTCGCGCAGACCCTGGAACGACGGCGCCCTCAGGTGGCCGTCATGCGTCCACTCGGCGAACTCGACCTCGCAGACGAGCCGTGGCTCGACCCACGTCACGTCGCCCTTGCGCACCTTCGGCATCTTCGGCACGGCCGCCAGGGGCGAGGACGCCCGCTGCAGCGGCTCGAGCTTCGCGAGCAGCTCGTCGATGTCGCGCTCCGTGAAGCCGGTGCCGCAGTTCCCGACCCAGTGCAGCTCCTCGCCCCGGTAGGTGCCGAGCACGAGCGAGCCGAAGCTGCCGGAGCGGCGCCCCTGACCCTTCGTCCAGCCGCAGATCACGAACTCCTGACGGCCGTGCGTCTTGATCTTCAGCCAGTACCGCGTCCGCTTGCCCTCGCAGTACGGCGACGACGCGCGCTTCGCGACCACCCCCTCGAGACCCTGCTCCGCAGCAGCCTGGAGCAACGACTCGCCGTCCTCGAACGCGCCGGACACCTGCACCGCGCGCTGCCGCTCGTCGAGCAGCCGCGCGAGCCGCTCGCGCCGCTCCCGTAGCGGCAGCTCGAGCAGCGGCAGCCCGTCGATCTCCAGCACGTCGAACGCCTCGTAGACGAGCGGCGTCCCCGGCTTGCCCTGCTGCATGGCCGAGAAGCTGGGGCGGCCCCGCTCGTCGAGTGCGCACACCTCGCCGTCGAGCACGCACTCCGGACTACGCGCCGACTTCGCGAGCGCCTTCGCCACCTCGGGGAAGCGAGGCGTCAGATCGTTGCCGTTCCGGCTGACGAGCCTGGCCTCGCCGGCGCGGACGTAGCCGAGCGCACGGTACCCGTCCCATTTCACCTCGAAGAGCCAGTCGTCCCCGCGGGGCAGCTCCTCGGCGAGGGTCGCGAGCATCGGGCGGTAGTCGTTGCGGGCGGCCGGCCGCGGCGCCGCCTCGTCCCGCTTGCGTAGCAGCAGCCAGTTCTTCGGGTCGCCGTCGAGCTTCGCGGGCACGAGCGTCCACGTTCCCTCGAGCCGCTTGCCGTGCAGACGGACGGTCAGGCCGCCGTCGCGCTTCTCCTCGACGAGCTCGTACGTGCCTTCGTCCCAGATCTCGACGGTGCCGGCACCGTAGCTCCCCTTCGGGATCTCGCCCTCGAAGGTCGCGTAGCCGAGCGGATGGTCCTCGACGTGGACCGCGAGCGCGCGCTGTCCCGGCTCGAGGGGAACACCCTTCGGAACGGCCCACGAGGCGAGCGCGCCGTCGCGCTCGAGCCGGAAGTCGTAGTGCAGGCGACGTGCGTCGTGGCGTTGCACGACGAAGATCGGCTCCTGCGCCGGCCGGGCCCGGCCCTCGAACGGCTCGGGCGTGCGCTTCGGGTCGCGTTTGCGCCGATACTCGGACAGCTCGTCGGCCACGCTGCTTGCCTACTCTGCGTCGAAAGCGACTGGTCCGAGGTTTGCATCCTGCGCACCCGTGAAACAGCCCCGACGAGAGCGACGTATCGCGAAAACGCTTCTCCACCCAGCGGGGGGTCGATGCTCGAGGCCGGTTTTACCGGCCTCGAGCCGTATCAGGGCCAGTTGCGAATCCGCAGTGCCACAGGGGATAAGCCTGTGGACGTTGTGGACAAACGCACCTTGTCCTGCCGGAACCTCGACAAAGCTCAGGCGAAGACTCCGAGCGAGCGGAAGCGGCCGCGGCGTCGGCGGCGCAGCTCGTCGGCCGGCAGGGCGCTCAGCTCGTCCAGCGCCTCCCGCAGCGACTCCCCCAGGAGGCGCGCCGCCGCGTCGTGATCCGTCTGCGCGCCGCCCTCCGGCTCGGGGACGACGGCGTCGATCACCCCGAGCTCGAGGCAGTGAGCGGCGTCGGGCTTGAAGGCCGCGGCCGCCTTCTTCGCCTCGCCGGCGTCGCGCCAGAGGATGGCGGCGCAGCCCTCCGGCGAGATCACGGAGTAGATCGCGTGCTCCTGCATCAGCACGCGATCTGCGAGCGCGATCGCGACCGCGCCGCCGGAGCCGCCTTCGCCGATCACGCAGGCCACCGTCGGCACCTTCAGGCGCGCCATGGCAGCCTGCGACATCGCGATCGCCCCGCCCTGCCCGTGCTGCTCGGCCGCGACTCCCGGATACGCGCCCGGCGTGTCCACGAGCGAGATCACGGGCAGCCCCAGCCGGTCGGCAAGCTCCATCACGCGGATCGCCTTGCGGTAGCCCTCGGGATAGGGCATGCCGAACTGCCGGCGCGTCCGCTCCTGGATGTCCCGCCCCTTCTGCTGGCCGACGAGGGCGACCGTGCGGCCCCCGAGCTTGCCGAGGCCGGTGACCATCGCGCCGTCGTCGCCGCGGCGCCGGTCTCCGTGCAGCTCGAACCAGTCGTCGAGCAGCCGCGCCACGTAGTCCAGCGTGTACGGGCGGTCCGGATGGCGTGCGAGCTCGACCAACCGCCAGATCTCCTCGTCGGTCGCCTCGCGGCCGATGCGGTCGAGTTGTCGCTGGAGGCGCTCGAGCTCGCCCGACAGCCGCGCGCCGCCCAGCAGCGGCACCGAGCGCAGGCGGCCCAGCCGCTCGCGCAGCCGCAGCTCGTGCTCACTCGGGGGCATCGAGCAACCTCAGCAGCCGCGAGAGGACGTCGCGCAGCGCCGGGCGCGGCACGATCGCGTCGAGATGGCCGAAGCGCAGATTCTGCTCTGCGAGCCCGAAGTCGTCCGGGAGCTTCTCGCGGGTCGTCTGCTGGACGACGCGGGGGCCGGTGAACGCGATCAGCGCGCCCGGCTCCGCCAGGAGCACGTCGCCGAGGCTCGCGAAGCTCGCGAGCACGCCCGCCGTCGTCGGGTGCGCCATCACGACGACCATCGCCTGGCCGGCGTCGTGCAGGTCCTCGACCGCGCACACGGTCTTCGGCAGCTGCATGAGCGAGAGGATCCCCTCCTGCATCCGCGCGCCGCCCGAGCTCGTGATCGCGACCAGCGGCGCACCGCGCTCGGCC
Organism: Actinomycetota bacterium; assembly: GCA_039648875.1. Classification (GTDB taxonomy): domain Bacteria; phylum Actinomycetota; class Thermoleophilia; order Gaiellales; family Gaiellaceae; genus Palsa-739. The sequence goes on along the minus strand of JBBWZD010000131.1, from coordinate 98,254 downwards.
GCGGCGTCGCACGCGCGCGACAGCTTCTCGCCCACCACGCTGCCCATCGAGCCGCCCATGAACTTGAAGTCCATGACCGCGAGCTCGCAACCGCGCCCGCCGATCGCCGCCTGCCCGATCACGATCGCCTCGGAGAGGCCGGTGGCCATCTCCGCCTCCGCGAGCCGCTCCGCGTACGGGCGGAGGTCGAAGAACTCCAGCGGATCCTCCGAGTGCATGTCGGCGGCGGACTCCGCGAACGAGCCCTCGTCTGCGAGCCAGGCGATCCTCGCCCGAGCGCGCATCGGGAAGTGGTGGCCGCAATGGGCGCACACCCAGAGCGCCCGCTCGAGCTCGTCGTCGCGGTAGTGCGACGCGCATCTCGGGCAGGTATTCGGGTGCTCCGCCGGCGGCGCAGGCCTGTCGTTCGTCTCGATCGAGAGGTCGATGTTGGCCACGGCGCTAGCTTACGGCAGGAGCGGTCGCGGCTCAGAAGCCGAGCGCGGTGGCCAGCCGCTCGAGCTTCTCGACGTTCTCGGGCTCGGCCGTGAGGCCGGTGAGACCGGCGCCCACCACGGCGCCGCGGTCGCGAAGCCGGCAGAGGAGCTCCTCCACCTCCGCGACGGTCGGGCCGCCGGGCTCGGGCATGAAGACCGACATCTCGCCCGGCGCGAACACGTCGCAGTCGAGCGCGACGTAGACGCAGTCCACCCGGTCGAGCACCTCCTCCGCGCGGCTGTGGATGCCCGCCGCTGCGAGGTACTCCACCTCGGGCGGGTCGAGGCTCCGCGCACCCACGAGGGCGACGTCGGCGGGGTCGACGGCGCCGCCGTCCACCAGCATCCGCAGCGGCATGCCCCACGCGTTCCCGGACGGCGACGTCTCGGGCGTGTTGAGGTCGCCGTGCGCGTCGAGCCAGATGAGGCCGAGGCGGCCGTGCCGCGCCGCCAGGCCTTCGACGGCGCCCACGTGCGAGCAGCAGCAACCGCCGAGGACGAGCGGGCGTTGCGGCAGGTCGCAGGCGACGGCCAGCGTCTGCGCGTGCAGCGACTCCTCGGCGACGACCGAGGTCTCGGGATAGTCGAGCTGCAGGCTCGCCGCGGACGCCATCGCCTCCCCGCCGTCGCCCCAGGCGCGCGGCACCCGGAGCAGGCCGGCCGCGAACGTCCTCCCGCACGAGTGGCACTCGTAGTCGGGCCCGAGGGAGACCGCGGTGTACGCGTGGCACGTCGGACACTTCGCGCGGAGGTTGCTCATGCGAGCCGCTTCTCGAAGACGACCGCCTCGAGCTCGATCTGCATGCCGACGCTCTCGTAGAGCTGCGTCGCTCCGGTCGGATTCGTCGCGTCGACGCCGAGCGTGACGCGGCCGACGCCCCGGCGGTGGAACTCGCCGAACGTCTTCAGGAGCAGCGCCCGGCCGAGACCCTTGCCGCGCCAGGGGCGGCGCACGCCCAGCGCCCCCACCTGTCCGCCGCCGTGGCGATCGGGGTCGTTCCGCACGACGCCGGCGACCTCGCCGCCGTCCCGGACGAGGAACCAGGTGGTCGGGTCGTAGTCCAGGGCCTTCTGCTTCAGCTCCCACCACTCCTCGAAGGGAGTCGGGTGGTGCTCCCAGTGATCCTGGAACGACTCGTCCAGCGCGGCGTGGAAGGCGCGAGCGTCGTCTTCGCGGAAGGTCTCGAGCGTGAGCCCGGCCGGCAGCGACGGCGGCGGCGGCGGCCCCTCGAGCTCGATCGACATCTCCCAGAAGCGGCGCACCTCCCGGTAGCCGCGGCGCTCGAAGAGCGTCGCCGCGGCTACGTCGGCGGCGAGCGCCCGCGTGTGCAGCCGCTCCGCGCCGGCGACCCGCGCCTCGCAGAGCTCCGCGAGCCTGGTGCCGAGCCCTCGGCCCTTCGCGCCGGGTGCCACGACGGCGAAGGACCAGCCGAGCGACCCCTGAGCCTCGGCGGAGCCCACGGCGACCAGGCGTCCCTCCTCCTCGAACAGCCAGGTGTCGTTCGCGAGGTCGACCCGCTGCCACCAGCCGTGGACGTCGTTCGGGGAGACGCGCGAAGGCCGGCCGGTGAACGCCTCCTCGTCCGCCGCGATGAGTGCCGCGACCGCGGGCACGTCGTCGCGCGTGACCGGGCGCATCGTGATCCCGGCCGGCGCCTGCACCGGGAAGAGGCTAGCCGCCCTGAGGTCACGCGGCGGGACGAAAGGCGAGCAGCTCCGGGCCGTGCTCGCGCAACCAGTCGCGTTGGGCGCGCCAGCCCGGGCGCCGCGACTCGACCAGCTGCCAGAAACGCCGGGAGTGGTCCGGCACGCGGAGGTGGCAGAGCTCGTGGACGACGACGTAGTCGAGCACCTCGGGCGGCGCGAGCACGAGGCGCCAGTTGAACGAGAGCGTGCCGCGCGGGGAGCAGGACCCCCAGCGGGTGCGCTGGTCGCGCACCTGGACCCGCTCGACGCTCACGCCGAGCGCGGCTGCCTCGTCGTCGGCGAGCATCGCCACGAGCTCGCGCAGCGCCCGCCGCGCCTCCGCCTCCGACACCGCGGCCGGGTCGAGCCGCAGCCGCGGCCGCTGCTTCGCCCGCTCCCGCGCGATCCAGGACCGGTGCCCCTCGACGATGCGCTCCACCTCGTCCCGTGGAAGCCGGGCCGGCACGGTCAACCTCGCCGGCTCCCCCCAGGGCACCGCGAGCGTCCACCGCCGGGCCCGCCGCGACCGCCTGACCTCGACCAGCTCGTCCAAGCGACGAAGGCTAGAGGCAGCCCCGGCCCGCGCTCCTGCCGGGGCGCTCGCTACCCTTCTTCGGGCGCGTAGCGCCTGAAGACGACGCACGCGTTGTGGCCGCCGAAGCCGAAGGAGTTGTTGACGGCCACGCGGACGTCGGCTTTCCGCGCCTCGTTCGGGACGTAGTCGAGGTCGCACTCGGGGTCGGGGACCTCGTAGTTGATCGTCGGCGGCAGGAGGCCCTCGTGCACGGCCAGCGTCACCCACGTCGCCTCGACCGCGCCGGCGGCCCCGAGGCAGTGGCCGGTCGCGCCCTTGGTGCCGGAGATGGGGATCCTGTACGCCTGCTCCTCTCCCATCGCGAGCTTGATCACGCGGGTCTCGCTCGAGTCGCCGATCGGCGTCGAGGTCGCGTGCGCGTTCACGTAGTCGACCTGCTCCGGCGTCACCCCGGCGTCCGCCATGGCCATCCGCAGCGCGCGCGCCGGATTGACCCCCGTCGGGTCGGGCTCCGTGATGTGGCTCGCGTCGGCGGAGAGCCCGTAGCCCACGATCTCGGCGTAGACTTTCGCGCCGCGCGCCTTCGCATGCTCGAGCTCCTCGAGCACGAGCACCGCGCCGGCCTCCCCCATCACGAAGCCGTCCCGTCCCGCGTCGAACGGCCGTGACGCCCGCGCGGGATCGTCGACTCGCCGCGACAGCGCCCGCATCGCGCCGAAGCCGGCGATGCCGACCTTGTTGATCGCCGCCTCCGTGCCCCCGCAGAGCATCACGTCGGCACGGCCGAGCCGGATCGCGTCCGTGCCGTCGCCGATCGCCATGTTCGACGCCGCGCAGGCCGTGCACTCCGAGGCGAGCGGCCCCTTCGTGCCGAGCTCCATCGACACCCAGCCCGCCCCCATGTTCGGGATGATCGCCGGGATCGCGAACGGGTTCACGCGGTCGGGGCCGCGGTCCTTCAGCGTGTCGTAGCAGTCCTGGAAGGACTTGAGGCCGCCGATGCCGGTGGCGATCGCCGCGCCGACACGCTCCGCCTCGGCGGCGATGTCCAGTCCCGCGTCCTGCTCCGCCTGCCGCGCCGCGGTGACGATCAGCTGCGCAAAGCGATCCATGCGCCGGGCTTGCTTGTGGTCGATCCACTGCGAGGGATCGAAGTCCTTCACCTCGCAGGCGAAGTCCACCGGGAAGTCGGTCGAGTCGAACTGCGTGATCGGGCCCGCCCCGGAGGCGCCGCTGACGAGCGCCTCCCAGCTGGAGCGCACGTCGCTGCCGAGCGGCGTCACCGCGCCCAAGCCGGTGACGACGACGCGGCGCCGTCCGTTGAGAGACCCGTTCGTGCTCATCTACATTCCCAGCCCGCCGTCCACGAGCAGCACCTCGCCCGTGATGAACGAGGCCTCGTCGGAGCAGAGGAAGCGTACAGCGCCGGCCACGTCGTCCGGCTCCCCAAGCCGACCGAGCGGTGTGTTCCGGAGCATCGCCGCGGTCGCGTCCTCGGGCAGCACCTCCGTGAGACGCGTCCGCACGTAGCCCGGCGCGACCACGTTCGCCCGTACGTTGCGGCTGCCGAGCTCGCGCGCGAGTGACTTGGTGAAGCCGATGATCCCGGCCTTCGAGGCAGCGTAGTTCGTCTGGCCCCAGTTGCCGTGGACGCCGACGATCGAGGAGACGTTGACGATCGCGCCGGCGCGCTTTCGCATCATCGGCCGGCACACGGCCCGGCACGTGTAGAAGACGGACGAGAGGTTCGTCTCGATCACCGTCCGCCAGTCGTCGTCGGGCATCCGGGCCAGCAGGCCGTCGCGCGTGAGCCCGGCGTTGTTCACGAGGATGTCGATGTCGCCCGCCTCCTCGACGAGCCGCCGCGCGTCCTCGGCGCTCGAGACGTCCGCCCGGATCGCCTCGCCGCCGAGCTCGGCGGCGAGAGCTTCGGCCTCCTCCCTGCCGGAGCGGAAGCCGACGACGACGCGCGCGCCGGCGCTTCCCAGCTCGCCGGCAATCGCACGTCCGATCCCGCGCGAGGCGCCCGTGACGAGCGCCGTCTTGCCTTCCAGCGACGCGAAGCTCACGCCTCGGAGAGCGCGTCCGGCAGCTTGTCGAGGGCGGCGACGTTGTTCACCGAGATCGCCTTCACGCTCCGATCGATCCGCCTCACGAGCCCGGAGAGGACGTTCCCCGGCCCGACCTCGACGAAGGTGCGCACCCCCTCCCTCATCAGCTCCGACGCGGCCTGGGTGAAGCGGACGGGCGCAGTGAGCTGGTCGACGAGCAGGGGTGCGAGCCGGTGCGCCGACTCGACGCGGGCCGTCACCGTGGACATGAACGGCGCCACGGGCTCCTGGAACCTGACGCGGCCGATCGCCGGCCGGAGGCGGTCGGCGGCGCGTGCGACGAGCGGCGAGTGGAAGGCGCCCGAGACCTTGAGCTTGACCGCGCGGCGCGCTCCCGCCTCGTGGGCGAGCTCGCAGCACTCGTCGACGGCGTCGTTCTCGCCGGACACGACGATCTGTCCGGGACAGTTGTAGTTCGCGGGCCAGACGCCGAGGATCTTGCGGCAGAGCGTCTCGACCACCTCGTCGTCGAGGCCGAGGATCGCCGCCATCGACCCCGGGTGCGCCGCCGCCGCCTCGGCCATGGCCATCCCGCGCTCCCGGACGAGCGCCAGGGCGTCCTCGACCGACATCGCCTCGGCGGCCGCGAGCGCGGCGAACTCGCCGACGGAGTGCCCGACGACGAAGTCGGGCTCGATGCCTCGAGCGCGCACCGCCGCGAGCACCGCCAGCGAGGTGGCGACGAGCGCCGGCTGCTGCACCGCGGTGTCCACGAGCTCGCCGGCGTCGGCGTGGAAGCAGAGCCGCTCGAGGTCGAGGCCAGAGGCGGCGCTGGCCCGCTCGAAGACCCGACGGGCCTCGGGGACCGCCTCCGCCACGTCGCGGCCCATTCCCGCCTCCACCGAACCCTGCCCCGGAAAGCAGAAAGCGATCTTGGTCACGACATCTCCTTGCTCCAGCGCATCAGCGCACTACCCCAGGTCAAGCCTGCCCCCATGCCCGTCATCAGCACGAGCTCGCCCGGCCGCAGCCGCCCGTCGGCCGCGGCGTCGGCCAGGGCGAGGGGGATCGAGCCCGACGACGTGTTCCCGTACCGGTCCACGTTCACCACGACCCGCTCCCGCGGCACCCCGAGCCTGCGCGTGGCGTGGTCGATGATGCGCGTGTTGGCCTGGTGGGGGATGTAGACGTCGACGTCGTCGATCGAGACGCCGCACGCGGCCAGCAGCTGCTCCGCCGACTGGACGAGGATCCGGGTTGCGAACTTGAAGACCTCACGTCCGTTCATCTTGACGTAACGCTCGGGGTCGTCGAACAGTCTCGAGCCGCTGCCGGGGAGCCAGAGGTTCGCGCCGCCGCTCCCGTCGGCCCCGAGCTCGAAGCCGATGAAGCCCTTCTCCGGCGCCGACTCCAGCACCACGGCGCCGGCGCCGTCCCCGAACAGCACCAGGGTCGAGCGGTCGTCCCAGTCGAGGATGCGGGACAACACGTCGCCGCCGACGACGAGCGCGCGCCTCGCGAGGCCGCCGGCGAGCATGCCGTACCCCTGCGCGAGCGCATACATGAAGCCCGTGCAGCCGGCGGAGAGGTCGTACGCAGCGGCGTCCGTCGCGCCGAGCGCATCGGCGAGCAGCGCCGCGGTGGACGGAAACGCCATGTCCGGGGTGACGGTCGCCACGATGAGGAGGTCGATCTCGTCGCCCCCGACGCCGGCCTGGTCGAGCGCGTCGAGGCAGGCCGGCAGCGCGAGGTCGGACAGAGCCTCCTCGGGCGCCGCGATCCGCCGCTCGCGGATCCCCGTCCGCTCGAGGATCCACTCGTCCGAGGTGTCGACATACTGCGCGAGCTCGTCGTTTCGCACGACCCGGTCCGGCACCCTGCAGCCCAGGCCCGTGATCGATACGTCGGCCCCCGCGAGGGTCGTTCCGATCATGAGCCGACGAAGACGGTGAGCGTGGCCTCGGCCGCGACCTCGTCCCCGACCAGGGCGCGGCCTTTGCCCCTGGCCAGTGGGCCGCGGACGCGCACGAACTCGCACTCGAGCGTGAGCAGGTCTCCCGGCTCCACGACCCGCTTGAAGCGGCAGCCGTCGATGCCGGCGAAGAACGGCACCTTGCCCCGGTTGGTCTCGTCCGCAAGGACGGCAACGGCCCCTGCCTGCGCGATCGCCTCGAGCGTCAGCACCCCCGGCATCACCGGCCGCTCCGGGAAGTGGCCGGGGAACCACCAGTCGTCGGCGCGGATCTGTCGCCGGCCCACGACGCGCTTCCCGGGCTCGAGCTCGACGATCTCGTCGACGAGCAGAAACGGCGGCCTGTGCGGGATCAGCTGCTCGATCACGTCCCGCCCGAAAGGGACCTTCACGCCGCCGGCCGCCTGGGAGGACGCGTGCTGCTGCGAGGCGGTTCCACGGCCGGACTAGTCTAGTGCGGCGTGTCCGAGCTGAGCCCGGAGTCGGTGCTGCCGCTGCTGCGCGGGCGCTTCGGGACGCCCTACCGGTTCGTCTCCTCGTGCGCGTCGACGCAGCGGCTGCTCGGCGGGGACGAGCCCGAGGGCGCGGCGGTTGCCACCGACCACCAGACGCAGGGCCGCGGGCGCCTCGGCCGGATCTGGGAGGCGCCGCCGGGGCGGGCGATCCTCTGCTCCGTGCTGTTGCGCCCGCCGGCGCCGATGCCGCTGTGGCCGCAGCTCTCGCTCGTGGCGGGCGAGGCGGTCGCGGCTGCCGTCCGGGCCGAGACGGGCGTCGAGGCGTCGCTGCGGCATCCGAACGACGTGGTCGTGGCGGGGCGCAAGCTGGCGGGCGTGCTGGCGGAGGCGCAGCCGGGCCGCGTCACGCTCGGGATCGGCGTCAACGTCAACCAGCCGCCGGCCGACCTGCCCTCGGACGCGGCGAAGCCGCCCACGTCGCTCCGCGTCGAGCTCGGACGAGACGTGGCCCGGGCGCCGTTGCTCGCGGCGATCCTGCTCGAGCTCGAGCGCCGCTACGGCGAGTGGGCCGCGCCCTACCGCCGCGGATAGCGGCGTGAGGTGGTGTTGCCCGCCGCGTCGACGGCGATCAGCCGGTAGGCGCGCGGGCGCGTCCCGAGAGCGAACCTGACGGTGCCCGGGCGCTTCAGCACTCGCGTGTAGCGACTCGACCCGACGACGAGCGTGAGCGTCACGGGCTCCGAGAGGCGGAAGCGGAGGGCGCGGTAGGAGAGGACCGCGATCTTCGGCGGCGTCGAGTCGAGCCTCACCGCCGCCGTGCGCGTGAAGATCGTGACCGCGTCGGTGACCGAGAGCGCGAGCGTGTACCCGCCGTCCGGTGCCACGGTCCCGCTCGCGAGCGTGCCCCGCCAGAGGAGCGACTGCCTGCCGACGCCGTAGCTGCCGGTGACGGGGGCCGCGACGAGCCGCTTGCCGCGGAGGACCTGCAGCGCGACCGTGACCGGTCCGCGCATGAGGGTGAAGGTGACGGCGACCGAGCCGCCTCGCGCCGCCGAGAAGACGGTGGGCGCCGCCGAGAACGAGCCGACCGTGTCGTCGACGGTGAGCGGCACCACCGCGCTCGCCGACTTGCGGCTCGCGTCCACGGCGGAGATCTGCAGCGTGTAGGCGCCGTTCGGCAGGCCCGACTGCGCCGCGAAGGTGAAGGTGTGCACCCCGGGGGTCTTCGGCTCGCTGAACAGCGTGGACACGGGCCGGTTCTTCGCGTCGAGGAGCTTCACGGTGACGGTCGCCGCCGCCGTGAGCCGGTACGTGACGGCTGTCGTGTCGCCGCCGGGAGCGATCACCGCCGGCTTCGCCGCGGCGTCGCGGACGGCCAGCGGGACGGCGGGTGCGCCCAGCACTCCCACACCGGAGCGAACTCCGGGCGCGGCGATCGTCCAGGTGTACCTCGCCGCGGCCGCGAGGGTGGCGTCCCACGTCCAGTCCACGCTCGCTCCGCTACCGGTGCCCTGTGCGACCGTCGCGCCGGCGGGGTTGGCGACGGCGACCGTCCACGGCAGGGCGCTCGACAGGTGCGCGGTGAAGTGGAGGAGGCCGCCGAGCTTGCCGGTCGCGACGGGCGCGTAGAGCTTCGGCAGGCCCAGCGCCGCCGTCTCCTTGGCGATCTGCGGCAGCTCGGCGTAGAGGGCGTCGCCGGGACAGTCGGTGAAGTTCGTGTCCCGGTGGCCGGAGATGGCGCGCAGAGAGACCGGGATCCCGGTGGGGAAGCGCGGATTGCCGCCCGAAGGCCACGTCAGCGTCGACAGCGGGTCGACGTGAGCGACGTCGAGGCGCCACGCGAGCAGCTGCTCGAGGGCCGACTTCGCCGCTGCCGAGATCGGCGACGCGTCGTAGCTCCCCAGGACCGAGATGCCGACGGAGCCACTGTTGAAGCCGAGGGAATGCGCGCCGACCACCGGCCGGTCGATCCCGCCGTACCGGCCCTCGAAGATCTGGCCGTATTTGTCGACGAGAAAGTTGTAGCCGATGTCGTTCCACCCGTTTCCCTGCACGTGGTACAGCTCGATGCCCCGGACGATGGCCGCCGACTGCGCCTCCGTGTAGTTGTTCGTGCCGGCCGTATGGTGGACGACCGCGAAGGCGACCGCCGCCGCATAGTGCGGCGGCTCCCGGCGGATCGACTCGTTTGCGCCCCAGGAGAGGCGCGGGATGATCGGCGGCGCGTTCGCGAGCGCGAGGCGCCGCATCGGCACGAGCTCCGGCGGGCTCCAGACGTAGTAGGCGCGCAGCGCGGTGACGGCGCCCACGGTGCGGAAGCGGATCGCGCGCGACGCGCCCGTCCAGACGAGGTTGCCGAGATGCCACGACCGCAGCCTGTTCTCGCCGCTCGACCGGTCGGGCGCCGTATCGGCGTCGCCCGTCTGCCAGGCGCTCCAGCGGCCCGCGGCGCTGCGCGTGCGGAAGCGGACGGTGCCGGTCCCGCGCCAGTGCACGCCGACCATGTTGAAGCGGGCGGGCGCCGCGGCGAGCACACGTCCGCCGTGCAGCGGCACGGCCCGCGAGGTCATCGTCGGCCCCGGCGGCGCCGCGGCGAGAGCCGGAGCCGCAGCCGCAGCCGCGGCGGCCATTGTGGCGAGAAGAACTTTCACGGCCAAGCCGGGAGCGTCGCAACAGCGGGCTCGCGCGGCAAGGGTAGAAGACCGGCCCAGATACAATCCTTACGACTGTGGACGGGCGCACCGGCCGGGCTCTCCTCGCCGCCCTGGGGGTTGCGGCCGCCTCGTTGCTCCTGGCCGGAGCCGGCTCGGCGCAGGCGGCACAGCCGCGGGTCCTCGCGATCCGGTTCGGGCCCGACCTCGAGGTGAACCCGGTGACGCAGGACTACCTGACGCACGAGCTCTCGCGCGCCGCGAGGGAAGGCTACGACGCGGCCGTGATCCTGCTGGACACGCCCGGCGGCCTCTCGACCTCGATGAAGACGATCTACACCGCGGAGCTGAACGCGAAGCTGCCCGTCATCGTCTACGTCTCGCCCGACGGCGCGCGTGCCGCCTCGGCCGGCGTCTGGATCTCGCAGGCGGCAGACGTGCTCGCGATGGCGCCGGCGACGAACATCGGCTCCTCGACGCCGATCGACTCGAGCGGCCGGAATCTCGGCTCCGACCTGCGGCGCAAGGTGATCAACGACGCGGCCGCCTCCCTGACCGCACTCGCCGCAGCTCACCACCGCAACACGAGCTGGCCGAGGCTCGCGGTCGTGAAGGCGTCGAACCTGACGGCGGCGCAGGCCCTGCACATGCACGTCGTCGACCTGGTGGCGCCGAGCCTGCCAGCGCTGCTCGACCGGCTCGACGGCTACCGGACGAAGGATCCCGGCCGCCCCTACACGCTCCACCTCGCCGGCGCGCGGATCGACACCGCGAAGCCCGGATTCCTGACGCGGCTGCTCAACACGCTCATCGACCCGAACATCCTCAGCCTGCTCTTCCTCGCCGGCATCGTCGGCATCGGCTTCGAGATCTTCCACCCGGGCATCGTCCTGCCGGGCGCGCTCGGCGGGGTCGCGCTGCTCACGGCGCTCTTCGGCTTCTCCGTCCTGCCGATCTCGTGGTCGGGCCTCGCGCTGATCGTTCTCGGAGTCGTGCTCCTGGTGGTCGACGCACACGTCGTCACCCACGGCGCGCTGACCCTCTCGGGCCTGATCAGCCTCGCGGTCGGCATGCTGATGCTGTTCCACAACGTCCCCGCTCCGTACCACACCTCACTGCCGCTCGTGCTCTCGCTGACGCTCGCGATCGGCGGCTTCTGGGCGTTCGCGCTGGGCAAGGCCGTGCAGGTGCGCCGGCGCCCCGTCAGCGTGGGGCCGACGCGGGTGCTCGGCGCGGACGCCGTCGTCCGCACGCCGCGCCAGGTGTTCGTGGCCGGCGAGCTCTGGCGGGCGCGGCGCAGCGACGGCGGCCAGCTCGTGCCCGGCCAGCACGTGCGCGTCGAAGGCGTGGACGGGCTCGAGCTGACGGTGCGATAGTTCGTCCGTGGCCGCTCTCGTCGTCGTCCTCGTCGTCGTCGTCTTCCTCTTCGCGCTCTACGTCATCGCGGCGGTCAAGGTCGTCCGCGAGTACGAGCGCGGCATCGTCTTCCGGCTCGGGCGGCTGCTGCCGGAGCCGAAGGGCCCGGGCCTGTTCTTCCTGATCCCCGTCGTCGACCGGATGGTGAAGGTCGACCTGCGCACGATCACGCTCAACATCCCGCCGCAGGAGGTCATCACGAAGGACAACGTGCCCGTCCGCGTGAACGCGGTCGCCTACTTCCGGATCGTCTCGCCGAAGGACGCCATCGTGCAGGTCGAGAACTTCATGGTGGCGACCTCGCAGATCGCGCAGACGACGCTCCGCTCGGTGCTCGGGCAGCACATGCTCGACGAGCTGCTCTCCGAGCGCGAGAAGATCAACGCGATCCTCCAGGAGATCATCGACGAGGCGACGGGGCCGTGGGGAATCAAGGTCTCCATCGTCGAGGTCAAGGACGTCGAGATCCCGAGCGGGATGCAGCGTGCGATGGCGCGCCAGGCGGAGGCGGAGCGCGAGCGCCGCGCGAAGATCATCAACGCCGAGGGCGAGTACCAGGCGGCCGAGCGGCTGAAGGACGCGGCCGTCGTGATCGAGGAGCATCCGATCGCCCTCCAGCTCCGCTACCTGCAGACGCTGCTCGAGCTCGGGTCGGGGAACACCTCGACGATCATCTTCCCCGCGCCCATCGACCTCATCCGGCCGTTCCTCGACCGCGCTGGACCTTCGGGCTGACCCGCTCTCGGGGCGCCTCGTCGCGGTCGCCCCGAACCGCCGCCGGCGACCGGGCGCGGCCGCCGGGCCCATCGAGCAGACGACCGAAGCGGAGCTGGACGAGTGCCCGTTCTGCGAGGGGCGGGAAGACCGGACGCCGCCCGAGACGTTCCGCGTCGGCGGCGGGGCGAGCTGGACCGTTCGCGTCGTCCCGAACCTGTACCCGGCGTTCGAGCGGCAGGAGGTCGTGGTGCACTCGCCGCGTCACGTGCGCACGTTCGCGGAGCTGAGCGACGAGGAGGTGGCGGCAACCGCGGAGGCGTGGCGCACGCGTGCGGAGGCAGCACGCCGGGAGGACTTCCCGTACGTGCACGCGCTCGTGAACGAGGGGAGGGTCGCAGGCTCGAGCCTGCCGCACTCGCACTCGCAGCTCGTGTGGCTGCGCGAGCCGCCGCCCGAGGTCGCGCGCGAACGCGTCGACGGCGTAGCGGAGCTCCTCGCCGAGCGGGAGCTGCTCGTGGCCGAGCGCGGCGCCGTCGCGGCCGTCGTCCACCGCGCCGGCCGGCTCCCCTACGAGGTGCTGATCGCCGGCGAGCCGTTCGAGCTCGGCAGCGCGCTCCTGCTCCTGCGCGACTGCGTGGCGCGACTGCGAGACGTCGAGGGGCCGCTCCCCTGGAACGCATGGCTCCACCAGGGACCGCAGCCGCACGTCGAGCTCGTCCCCCGGCTGACGGTTCAGGCAGGCGTGGAGCTGGGCGCCGGCATCGCGGTCAACAGCGTCGCTCCGGAAGACGCGGCTCGAGCGCTGCGCGAAGCGCGCCCGCCGAAGGCCGGAGCGTAGGCTAGGACTCGGAGGGGAGCTCTCTGAAGCTGCGAGCGGCCTCGATCGCGGCGCCGAGGTTCAGGCCCTTGTCCTTCGCCTGCTTGATCAGCATCACGGTCTCGAGAGCGTCGATGTCGTAGATCCGCTGCTTCTTGCCCTTCGTCGGGATCTGGGCCTTGTTCGTCCAGTAGTCGAGCTGCATCTTCGAGATGCCCGCGATCTGGCACACCTGCCCGAGGTAGAGCTCCACCTTCTCCAGGTGGTCGGCCAGATTTATGGGTTCTAGTAGGTCGACTTGCCTGCTGATAGCCATACGGGCCCCTGTCGCTTCGGGGACAAGCTCTGACCTAGAAGTTATAGAGCGGATCAAGCCACTTTGGAAGAGCAGCCTACCGAAACCTCTCCGCAGGGGCGCGCTACTCGCCGCCGCCGGGCGGCTCCTCGTCGTCGGCCTCGACCACCGGAGCGAGCGACGAGACGCGCTCGTCGCCGCGGAGCCGCATCACGATCACGCCCTGGGTAGCTCGCCCGAGCCGCTTCACGTCCTCGACCGGCATGCGGATCACGGTGCCGCCCGTGGAGATGAGCATCACCTGGTAGCCGTCCCGAACGACACGCGCGCCGACGATCGTGCCCTTCCCCTCGGCGAGCTGGATCGTCCTCACACCCATCCCGCCGCGGCCCTTGCGCGGGTAGTCGGCGATGCGCGTGCGCTTGCCGTAGCCGTTCTCGGTCACGACGAGCAGGTCGGCGTCGTCCTGCGCGATGTTGATCGAGATCACCTCGTCGGCGGCGCGCAACCGCATGCCCTGCACGCCCTCGGTTGCGCGGCTCGTCGTGCGTACCGCGGACTCGTGGAAGCGGATCGCCTGGCCGAGCTTCGACACCATGAGGATGTCGTCGTCGCCGGAGGAGTGGCGGACGCTGACGAGCTCGTCGCCCTCGCGCATCTTGATCGCGATGATCCCGTCGGCCTTCAGCGGCGTGTTGTAGGCCACGAGCTCGGTCTTCTTGACGACGCCCTTCTTCGTCCCGAAGACCAGATGCTTCGCCTCCGCGAAGTCGCGCGTCTGCACGACGGCGCGCACCGTCTCCCCCTGTCGGAACGGCAACAGGTTGACGATTGCGCGCCCCTTCGACTGCCGCGAGCCGAGCGGCAGCTCGTGCACCTTCAGGCGGTAGACCTTGCCGACGTTGGTGAAGAAGAGGATGTAGTCGTGCGTCGACGCGACGAACAGGTGCTCGATGTAGTCCTCCTCCTTGAGCTCCATCCCCATCACGCCGATGCCGCCGCGCTTCTGCTCCTTGTACGCCGTCACCGGGAGCCGCTTGATGTAGCCGGAGCGCGTGATCGCGATCACCATGTCCTCCTCGGCGATCATGTCCTCGAGCTCCAGCTCCTCCTCGGCGGCGACGATCTCCGTGCGGCGGTCGTCGTTGCGCCCGTAGATCTGCTTGATCTCGAGCAGCTCGTCACGGATCAGGCCGTCGATGCGCGCCGGATCCCCGAGGATCGCGCGAAGCTCGGCGATCCGCTCCTTCAGGTCGTCGTACTCGGCCTCGATCTCCTTGCGGGCGAGCCCGGTGAGGCGCGCGAGGCGGAGGTCGAGGATCGCCTGAGCCTGGATCTCCGAGAGCTCGAAGCGCTCCATGAGCTGCGTGCGCGCCTCCTCGGTGTCGGCGGCGGCGCGGATGAGGAGGACGATCTCGTCGATGTTGTCGAGCGCGACGAGGTAGCCCTCGAGCACGTGGGCACGGCTTTCCGCCTTGTGCAACTCGTCCTTCGAGCGGCGGATGACGACCTCGCGCTGGAAGTCGAGGTAGTGGCGGACGAGCTCGAGCAGCGACAGCGTCCGCGGCACGCCGTCGACGAGAGCGACCGCGTTGTAGCCGAACGTCGACTGCAGGGGCGTGTGCTTGAACAGCTTGTTGAGCGCGACCTGTGGAATCGCGTCGCGCTTCAGCTCGATCTGGATGCGCATGCCGGTGCGGTCGGAGTGGTCGGCGAGATCGGAGATCTCGGTGAGCACCTTGTCCTGCACGAGGTCGGCGATCTTGCGGATGACGCCGCCGTCGCCGCCCTTCTTGACGCCGTAGGGCAGATCCGTGACGACGACGGCGGACTTGCCGCCGCGCAGCTCCTCGATGTGCGCGCGGGCGCGCATGACGACGCGCCCGCGGCCGGTGCGATACGCGTCGCGGATGCCGGAGCGGCCGACGATGAAGCCGCCGGTGGGGAAGTCGGGCCCCTTCACGTGCTTCATCAGGCTCTCGACGTCGATGTCGGGGTTGTCGATCATCGCCACGACGGCGTCGATCGACTCGCCGAGGTGGTGCGGCGGCATGTTCGTCGCCATGCCGACCGCGATCCCGGTCGAGCCGTTGACGAGCAGGTTCGGGAAGCGCGCGGGCAGCACGGACGGCTGCCGGCGCGACTCGTCGTAGTTCGGCTCGAAGTCGACGGTGTTCGCGTCGATGTCCCGCAACAACTCGGTCGCGACGCGCGACAGGCGCGCCTCGGTATACCTCATCGCCGCTGCTGGATCCTCGTCGACCGAGCCGAAGTTGCCCTGCCCGTCGACGAGGGGGTAGCGCAGCGAGAACGGCTGCGCCATCCGCACGAGCGTGTCGTAGATCGCGGAGTCGCTGTGCGGGTGGTAGCGGCCCATCACGTTGCCGACCGTGGCGGCCGACTTCTTGTACGGGCGGTTCGGCTGGAGCCCGTCCTCGTGCATCCCGTAGAGCACGCGGCGGTGCACGGGCTTCAGCCCGTCGCGCACGTCGGGCAGCGCGCGCGAGACGATGACCGACATCGCGTAGTCGAGGAAGCTCGAGCGCATCTCCTGCTCGAGCTCGCGCGACTCCACGCGGCCGCCCCCGAGTGCGCCGGTGTCGAGCTCAGACAAGGGTTGGCCCGCCTCTAGACGTCAAGGAACTTCACGTCCTTCGCGTTCGCCTCGATGAAGAGGCGGCGCGGCTCCACCTGGTCGCCCATCAGCATCGAGAAGAGCTGGTCGGCGGCGGCCGCGTCCTCCACGTCGGCGCGGATCAACAGTCGCCGCGCGGGGTCCATCGTGGTCTCCCAGAGCTGCGTGTCGTTCATCTCGCCCAGGCCCTTGAAGCGGGAGAGCTGGATGCCGACGTCCTTCGCCACGTCGAGGGCGGTGCTCCGCAGCTCCGAGAACGTCGCGCCGTCGGCCTTCTTCTTGCCGAGCGCGAGCGTGAACGGCGGCGGGCCGATCAGGTCGACGAGGCGCGCGTACGCCTTGCGCAGGTGGACGTAGATGGGCGACTCGAGCAGCTCGGCGGAGAGCTGGATCATCTGCGCGGACGATGACGACTCCTCCACGACCTTGACGCGGAGACCCTGCTCGTCGCGCTCGAGCACGGAGAGCGTGTAGCCGTTCGAGGGCAGCTGCTGCAGCGCACGCTCGACGCCGGCCGGCGTGGTCGCGTCGAGCTCGACCAGCCGGTGCGAGATGACGAGGTCGGCGGCGTGGTGACCGAAGTCGGCGCGGAGGCGGGCCGACCAACCCACGAACTCCGCGAGCGCGCTCGTGAACCGCTTCCAGCGCGTCTCCGTGAGCTTCACGAGCTTGCCGTCGCGGTCGTGCACGTCCAGGTCGGGCAGCCGCTCGCGCACGAGCAGGTCCTCGAGCTGCGACTCCTTCTCGAAGTAGTGCTCCTGGTTGCCGAGCTTGACCTTGTAGAGCGGCGGCACGGCGATGTACACGTGGCCGCGCTCGAACAGCTCCTTCATGTGCCGGTACAGGAACGTGAGCACGAGCGTGCGGATGTGCGAACCGTCGACGTCGGCGTCGGTCATGAGGATGACACGGTGGTAGCGCAGCGCCTCGACGTCGAACTCGTCGCCGATCCCCGTGCCGATCGCCGTGATCATCGCCTGGATCTCGTTGTTGGAGAGAACCTTGTTGATGCGGTTCTTCTCGCTGTTGATGATCTTCCCGCGCAGCGGCAGGATCGCCTGGTACGTGCGGTCGCGACCCATCTTCGCGGAGCCGCCCGCCGAGTCGCCCTCGACGATGAAGAGCTCGGCCGACTCGGGATCCTTGATCGAGCAGTCGGCGAGCTTGCCGGGCAGCGACGAGCTGCCGAGCGCCGACTTGCGCGTCAGCTCGCGCGCCTTGCGCGCGGCCATGCGGGCGCGCATCGCCGTGATCGCCTTCGTGCAGATCTGCTTCGCGTCCTGCGGGTTCTCCTCGAGGAACTGCGCGAAGTTCGAGTTGACGGTGGTCTGGACGAGCCCCTCGATGCCGGGGTTGCCGAGCTTCGTCTTCGTCTGCCCCTCGAACTGCGGGTTCCGCAGCTTCACCGAGACGACCGCGGCGAGGCCCTCGCGCACGTCCTCGCCCTCGAGCTTCTCGTCCTTCTTCAGCAGCTTCAGCTCCTGCGCCTTGCGGTTCAGCGTGCTCGTGAGCGCGCTGCGGAAGCCGGAGAGGTGCGAGCCGCCCTCGACCGTGTTGATGTTGTTGGCGAAGGTGAACACCGACTCCTGGTAGGAGCCGTTCCACTGCATCGCCACCTCGAGCGCGCCCTGCTCGCTCTCGCCCTCGAAGTAGACGAGGCTCTTGTGGATGGGGTCCTTCGCCTCGTTGATGTACGCGACGAAGTCGCGGATGCCGCCCTCGTAATGGAACTCGACGGTCTTGCCGTCGGCCCGCTCGTCGACGAGCTTGATGTGGAGGCCGCGCGTGAGGAACGCCGTCTCGCGCAGGCGCTGCGTGACGATGCCGGCCTCGACCTCGAGCTCCTCGAAGATCTCGGCGTCGGGCAGAAAGCTCACGGTCGTCCCGGTCTCTACGCCGGGAGTCCGTCCGACCACCTCCATGTCGCCCAGCGGCACGCCGCGGCTGAACTCCTGCCGGTAGATCTCGCCGTTACGGTGCACCTCCGCGACGAAGCGCTCGGAGAGGGCGTTGACCACGGAGATGCCGACGCCGTGCAGGCCGCCGGAGACCTTGTAGCCCTCGCCGCCGAACTTGCCCCCCGCGTGCAGCTTCGTGAGCACGACGGTCAGAGCCGGCAGGCCCTGGTCGGGCATCAGGTCGACCGGGATGCCGGAGCCCCAGTCCCGCACCGTGATCGACTGGTCGGGATGGAGCGTGACCTCGATGCGGTCGTTGCGGCCGGCGAGCGCCTCGTCGACGGAGTTGTCGACGGCCTCGTAGAGGAGGTGGTGGAGGCCCCGCTGACCGGTCGAGCCGATGTACATGCCGGGGCGGAGCCGCACCGGCTCGAGCCCCTCCAGGACGCTGATGTCCTTGGCGGTATACGTGGTGTGGGTGTCCGCTTCGGCCATGAAAAAAGCCCTGCAAATTCCGCATTTGCGGGCACTCGGAAGTGTATCAGAAGGAGCGGTCGTGCGCGGCCCGCGCGAGGCTCGCGCGGGCGGCCCGCGCGACCAACTCGCGCAGCCGCTCGTCCTCGATGGAAGCCGCCCAGCCGGCGGCCTCACGAGCCTGTTCGGGGCTCGCCTCCGGAGGCGGCGGCGAGGGTGCCGTCGCGCCCTCGGGCCCCGGCTCCGCCAGCGGCCCCGGGACGAACTTGAGCTTCGGCCGGCCCGGCAGGCGAGGCGCGATCTCCTTCGCCCGCTGCGTCAGCTCGAACCCCCAGACCGCGTCTCGCGTGTGCACGACGAGCGTGCCGTCGCGCTGGAAGCGGGCGGGCCAGGCGTTGCGGGCGATCTCCGCGCCGACCGCCGCCGGCCAGGCCTCGACCGCGTCGCCCATTCCGGCCTGCGGGCCGAAGCGCCGCAGCTCGCGGCCGACCTCGTCTCCGAGCCGGTCCATCAGGAGGCGTACCGGACCTCGCCCGGGAACACCTCGAGCAGCTGATCCGGTGCGGCCGGCAGCATGGCCGCGTCGGTCGCCGTCACCAGCGCCTGTCCCGCGCGCGCGACGCGTGCGGCGAGCAGCCGTCGCCGCGCCGGGTCGAGCTCCGAGAGGACGTCGTCCAGCAGGAGCAGAGGCAGCACGCCGCGGCGTATCGCCAGCAGCTCCGCCTCGCCGAGCAGGAGCGCCAGCACCGCGAGCCGCTGCTCGCCCTGCGAGCCGAAGCTGCGAAGGTCGCGCCCCGCCGCGGCGAGCACGACGTCGTCCAGATGCGGTCCCAGCCCGGTCGCGCCGCGCTCCAGGTCCCGGTCGAGCCGCTCCTCGAGCGCAGCCGGGCTGAGCGGCTCGCCCTCGTAGCGCAGGACGGCGTCCGGGAGGCCCAGCTCGGCCGCACGCTCCGCGAAGCCGGGCTGCAGCTCTCGGAGCGTGTCGTGCCTCGCCGCGACCAGCTCGCCGCCGAGCTCCGCGACGCGGGCCGTCCACGGCGCGAGGGCGTCGCGCGGCGCCCATCCCGCCGCCACGCGGCGGAGCGCGGCGTTCCGCTGCGCGAGCGCGGCCCCGTAGCCGGCCGACAGGTGGGCCCGCGGCGGCGAGAGCCGGCCGAGCGTCCGGTCGAAGTAGGCGCGCCGCACCGCCGGCCCCCCCTTGATCACGCCGAGCCTGTCGGGCGTGAAGACGAGCGTGGCGGCTTCGGAGCGGAGCTGCTCGGCTGCGCGCAGCGGCGCGCCGTTCAGCGTCGCCCGCTTGGCGGCCCCGTTCTCCAGCGTCAGCTCGATCTCGACGGGCACCTCGCCGCGCCGCCCCTGCACCCGGACGCGTGCCGCACTCGCGCCGAAGCGGATCAGCTGCGCGTCGGCCCGCGTGCGCGGCGAGAAGCCCTGCGTGCCGACGTGGAGCGACTCGAGGAGGTTCGTCTTGCCGACCCCGTTCGGCCCGACCGCCAGCACCAGCCCCGGCCGTAGCTCGAGCTCGAGACGCGCGTACGAGCGGAAGTCGACGAGCGAGACCTGCTCGACGATCAGCCTGCGCCCGGGAGCCGGATCGGCATCACGAGGTACGTGAAGTCGTCTCCCTCGCCCTGGAGCACCGCGGGCCGCAACGGGCTGATCAGGTTGAAGCGCGCGTCGTCGCCCTCGATCGCCTCGAGGCCGTCTCGCAGGAAGTCCGCGTTGAAGCCGATCTCGAGCGTGTCGCCGGTGTAGCCCGCCGGCATCGACTCCTGCGACTCGCCGACCTCGTGCGTGCGGGCGATCACCGTCAGCTCGCCCTCCGCGAAGCGGAGCTGCAGCGGCGTCGAGCGCTGGATCATCACCGACGCGCGTCGCACGACGTCGAGGAGCTCGGTGCGCGGCAGCGTCAGCTCATGCTCGAACGCCTCCGGCAGCAGCTGCCGGTAGTTCGGGAACTGCCCGTCGATGCGGCGCGTCGTCAGCCACACGCCGGCGGCGGCGAAGAGCACCTGGTTCTCGTGCACGCCGATCTCGATCTCGTCGCCCGAGGTCGCGATGCGCGCCAACTCTTGGAGCGCGCGGGCCGGGACGATCGCCTCGAGCTCCGGCACGTCGCCCGCGAGCTCGGTCTCCTTCACGGCGAGCCGGTAGGAGTCGGTTGCGGCCATGACGAGCCTGCCTGCGGAGAACTGGACGAGGATGCCGGTCAGCACCGGCCGGGACTCGTCGCGCGACGCGGCGCGCGCGACGCGGCCGCTCGTCTCGAGCAGTGCCTCGCGATCGAGCGTGAAGGTCGGCGCCGCGTCCACCTCCGGCAGCCGGGGGAAGTCCTCGGCGTTGTAGGTGTGCAGCGTGTAGCTCGCCGTGCCGGAGGTGACGTGCACCACCGACTCGGCGGCGCGATGCTCGATCTCCACCTCGTCGGCCGGGAGCAGTCGTGCGATGTCGGTCAGGGTTCGCCCGGGCAGGACGATCGTGCCGTCGCCCTCGATCTGCGCGGCGACCGTCGCGCGCAGCGAAAGCTCCATGTCGGTGGCCGCGAGCCGCAGCTCCGACCCCTGCGCCTCCAGCAGGATGCCCGAGAGGATCTGCACGGACGTGCGGGTCGACACGGCCCGCGACACGATCCCGAGCCCCTGGACGAGCTCGTCCTTCGAGCAGGTAATCCTCAGGCCGGCGCCCACCACGACTTCAGTCTCGATCATTTAAAAGGTCCTTGTAGGAGTAGTAGGAGTGTGGAGGACGGGGAAGACGGCACGATTCCGCCCGGTTGAGCCATGTTCGCGCGGGACGGGACCTGGGGAGACATGCCGCTTGTACACAGGCCACGGGCTAGCGGACCTGTTTGACCCGAGCCGTCAACTCCTGCACGAGGTTGTACACAGACCTGTCCTCACGGATCAGGCGAGCGATCTTGGAGGTCGCGTGGATGACCGTGGTGTGGTCGCGGCCGCCGAACTCCTTGCCGATCTTCGGCAGCGAGGAGTCGGTGAGCTCCCGCGAGAGGTACATGGCGACCTGGCGCGGGTAGACGATTCCCTGCGTGCGCTTGTCGCCGCACAGCTCCTCCAGGGAAAGCTCGAAGCGCTCCGCGACGAGGTCCTGGATGCGCTTGATCGAGACCTGCGCCGCCTCGCCCTGCGGGAACACGTCCCGGAGGACGTCCTGGGCGAGCTCGACGGACATCGAGCGGCCGGTGAGGGAGGAGAAGGCGACGACCCGCGTCAGCGCGCCCTCGAGCTCGCGGATGTTGGTGGAGACGCGGCTGGCGATGAAGGTGAGCACCTGCGGGTCGGGCACGTGGATGCCGTCGGTCTTGACCTTCTTGCGGAGGATCGCGATCCGCGTCTCGAGGTCGGGCGGCTGGATGTCCGTGATCAGCCCCCACTCGAAGCGGCTCCGCAGCCGCTCCTCGAGCGTGGCGATGTCGCGCGGCGGCCGGTCGCTCGACATCACGATCTGGGAGCCGGCCTCGTAGAGCGAGTTGAAGGTGTGGAAGAACTCCTCCTGGATCCGCTCCTTGTGCTCGAAGAACTGGACGTCGTCGATCAGGAGCACGTCGTAGGTGCGGTAGCGCTGCTTGAAGCCCTCGATCCGCTTGTCGCGCAGCGAGTTGATGAAGTCGTTCATGAAGGTCTCGCTGGTGACGTAGCGGACGCTCAGCTCGGACGTGTGCTCGCTCACGTACTGGGCGATCGCCTGCAGGAGGTGCGTCTTGCCGAGCCCGGTGCCGCCGTAGATGAAGAGCGGGTTGTACGCCTGAGCCGGCGCCTCGGCGACCGCGAGGGCGGCCGCGTGCGCGAAGCGGTTGGACGAGCCGATCACGAACGAGTCGAAGGTGTACTTCGAGTTGAAGCCGCCGCTCTCGGGGCGCTGCTGGATCGGCTGGAGGACGGGTGCGTCGATCCCGCGGGCCACCTCGACCCCCTCGACCGTCTCTCCGGCTGCCGGGAGGTCGACGACGCGCAGCTCGATCGGCCGTTCGACGCCGGTGACGTCGCGGATCGCAGCGCCGATCAGGCCGAGGAAGTGGCCTTCGATCCAGCCGCGCGTGAAGTCGTTCGGGACGGCGAGGACGAAGCGCTCGCCCGAGAGCTCGAGGGCCTGCGCCTCGCGGAACCAGGTTGCGTAGGTGGTGTCGTTGAGCGCCCCGCGGAGCCGAGCCGAGACCTCCTGCCACAGATTCTCGGCGGTCAGCTCGATTTGGTGCTCCACTCGGCCCAACTCCTGCTCGAGAACCCGGACGGCGAGCATAGCAACCTGCCGGACAGAGGCAAAAAGCGCCTCCTTGCAGGCACTTTATCAGCCGAGCAGATCCCTCCACACCTGTGCATAAACATGGGGAACACTCTTCCGCGTCGCACCGTTGCGCCGCAGCCGGCTGTGGAGAAGACGGTCGAGGGCCCCTTGTCTATACTGGCCGCTCGCCCCGCCCGACCGTGCGAAAGTCGCGCGGAATCTGGAGCTTTCGACCGTGAAACGCACCTATCAGCCCAACGTCCGACGCCGGAAGCGCAAGCACGGCTTCCGTGCGCGCATGTCCACGCGAGCTGGGCGGCTGATCCTCAAGCGCCGCCGCGCGAAGGGTCGTGCGCGCCTCTCGGCGTGAGCCGCAGCGCGTCGTCGTGAAGCGGGCGAACCGCCTGTCCCGGTCGCGGGACTTCGACGCCGTCTACCGGCACGGCCGCTCGGCCTCGACGCGCTTCCTCGTTCTCTACTGGTTCCCGCAGGAGGAGGCGGCGGAGCCGCGGTTCGGCTTCTCCGTGCCGAAGGCCGTAGGCGACGCGCCCGAGCGCAACCGCATCAAGCGGCAACTGCGCGAGGTGTGGCGCGCCCGCCTCGAGCGAGTGCCGGCGGGGAACGACTACGTGCTGATCGTCCGTCCGGGGCTGCCCGAAGCCGTCGCGGCGCAGGGATTCGAGTGGCTCGGCGACCGGGTCGACGAGGTGCTGGCGGCGGCGAAGGTCGGCGCCTGATGTACCGGCTCGGTTCCGCCGGCGTCTGGCTCTACCGCGCCACGCTCGGGGCGCTCTTCCCCACGACCTGCAAGTACCACCCGTCGTGCTCGCAGTACGCGCTCGACGCCCTCCGAGCGAGGGGGCTCCTGCGCGGCAGCGTGCTCGCCGCCTGGCGGCTGCTGCGCTGCAACCCCTGGAGCCGGGGAGGCTTCGACCCGGTCAGATGAGCCGCTGGCTGCCCCTCGTCGCCTCGCCGATCACCCCGCTGGAGCACGTCGCGCGCCACAGCCTGAACTGGCTGCACTTCACGGTGGGCCTGTCGTGGGCCTGGTCGATCGTCGCGCTGACGGTGATCGTCCGCATGGTGATGGTGCCGCTGACGGTCAAGCAGATCCACTCGATGCAGAGCCTGCAGCGCCATGCGCCCCAGATGAAGGAGATCCAGAAGAAGTACAAGGGCGACAAGCAGAAGCAGAACGAGGAGCTGATGAAGTTCTACCGCGAGAACAACATCAATCCGGCCGCCTCCTGCCTGCCGATGCTGGTGCAGCTGCCGGTCTTCATCGCGCTGTACTACTCGCTGCGCCACTTCGCCAAGCACCCGCCGGGTGGCCAGGCGGCGGTGCAGCAGCACGCGTTCTCGTTCCTGCACTTCATCCCCTCGATCATCGACCACACGACCTCGCACTGGGGCGGCTTCGTCCTGCTCGTCGTGTACGTCGGGAGCCAGATGGCCTCGACCCTCTACATGTCGGCGACGGCCGACAAGCTGCAGCGCCGGCTGTTCATGCTCATGCCGCTCGTCTTCGTGTTCGTGATCGCGCGCTTTCCCGCCGGCCTCGTCCTCTACTGGGTCACGACCAACCTCTGGACGGTCGGGCAGGGGCTGATCACGAAGCGGCTGATGCCGAAGACGCCCGCACCCTCGCTGTCGAGGAAGACGTCGCGGACGCCGCCCCGCGAGGACGGCGACGGCGGCGGCAACGGTGCTCGCATGCCCGCGGGCGGGCCCGCGCCGTCCCAGCCGCGGGCGGCTTCGCAGCCGCCCCGCAAGGTGCGTCGGAAGAAGAAGGCCGGGCGGCGGTGAACGCCTCCGACCTGACGGTCGAGGCCACGGGGGAGACGGTCGGCGAGGCGAAGTGGGCGGCTCTGCGCGAGCTCGAGCAGCGGCATCCGGGGCTCGACAAGGCGGCGGTGCGCTTCGAGGTGCTCACCGAGGGCGAGCGCGGGCTCCTCGGGGTCGGCTACTCGCCGGCGCGGGTGCTGGCGAACGTGCCGCCGGAGGCCGTGGCGGCGGCCGGGGCCGACGAGAGCGATCTGGCGGCCGACGCCCGCTCGCTCGCCGCGCAGATCACGTCGGCTCTCGGCATCGAGGGGCGCCTCGACGTGCGCGAGGACGACGAGGCGATCGTCGTGACGTGCGCGGCGGCCGACGTCGCGCTCCTGATCGGCCGCCACGGGCAGACGATCGACGCGGTGCAGTACGTCGTGAACGCGATCGCGCACAGGCAGTACGGCGAGGCGCGCAAGCAGGTCGTGGTCGACGCGGCCGGCTACCGGGAGCGGCGCCGCGCGACGCTGGAGTCGCTGGCGGTGCGAACCGCGGAGCAGGTGCGGACGAGCGGCGAGCGGGTGGAGCTCGACCCGATGACGGCAGTGGAGCGGAAGGTCGTGCACCTGAAGCTGAAGGAGCTCTCCGGCGTGCAGACGACGTCGGAGGGGCTCGAGCCGAACCGGTACGTCGTCGTCTTGCCGGAGTCGTGAAGGGCCTCCGGCACGAGCTCGTGCGCCGCTGAGCAGCGAGCTCGACGCCTGGCTCTCGGCCGTGCTCGCCACGCCGGGCCTGACCGCCATTCGCGACCCCGCCGAGGCGCGGGCGATGCTCGCCGACGACGCCCTGCGGGCGACAGAGCTGGTGCGCGACCTCGACGGCGCGATCGTCGACGTCGGCTCGGGGGGCGGGTCGCCCGGGATCCCGCTTGCGCTCACGCTGCCGGAGCGGCAGGTGACGCTGCTCGAGGCGGAGCGGCGCAAGTGCGACTTCCTCGAGCGCTGGGCCCCGCCGAATGCGCACGTCGTGTGGGGCCGAGCCGAGGAGCAGGAGACGGAGGCTCACGGGGTCGCGCTGGCGAAGGCGCTGGCCCCGCCGCCTGTCGCCGCCGAGTGGTGCCTGCCGCTCGTGCGGCCCGGCGGCGCCGTCGTGCTGTGGCTCGGCCCGAGCGCCGACCTCGGCGCCTTGGCGCGCGTCTCGGAGCTGCTCGGCGGCGGAGCCCCGCAGCAGCGCGACGGCCTCGTCGTCCTCCCGAAGCTCGGACCGACGCCCGCCGGATTCCCGCGACGCGTCGGCGTGGCGCGGAAGCGTCCGCTCGCCTGAGGCGTCGAGCGGGCGCGAGCAACCGCGAACCGTCCGGGGTCGTCGCGAGAATGAGCCGGTGGCCCGGATCTTCGCGATCGCGAACCAGAAGGGCGGCGTCGGCAAGACGACGACCGCGATCAACCTGGCCGCGTGCCTGGCCGAGGCGGGTCAGCGGGCCCTGATCGTCGACCTCGACCCGCAGGCGAACGCCACCTCGGGGCTCGGCCTGCGCGCGAACGGCAGCTCGAGCTACGACCTGCTCGACGGCGTACCGCTCGCCGAGCTGACGACCCACACGCGCTTCGCGAACCTGGACATCGTCCCCTCGAAGCCCGAGCTCGCAGGCGCCGTGGTCGAGCTCGCGCGACGCCCGGACGGCGAGCGCTACCTGGCCGAGGCGCTCGCGGCCGGCACGGAGCAGTACGACTTCACCTTCCTCGACTGTCCGCCCTCGCTGGGGCCGCTCACGGTGAACGCCCTCGCCGCCGCCGATCGGGTGCTCGTGCCGGTGCAGGCGGAGTACTACGCGCTCGAAGGGCTGACGCAGCTGCTGCAGTCGATCGAGCTGATCCGGCGGCGTCTCAACCCCCGCCTGGGCGTCGGCGGCGTGCTCCTGACGATGGTCGACGCACGGACGCGACTCGCGCGGGACGTCGAGGCCGAGGTGCGGCGGCACTTCGGCCCGCTCGTGTTCAGGACCGCGGTGCCCCGCTCGGTGCGCCTCGCCGAGGCGCCGAGCCACGGGCTGCCCGCGGTCGTCTACGACCGCCGCTCCGCCGGAGCGGACGCGTACTGGAAGGTGGCGATGGAGCTTGTCGAGCGCGCCTGACCATCCCCGCCGCGGCCTCGGCCGCGGCCTCGAGGTGCTCGTCGGCGGCCTGGAGCCGGCCGCCAGCGAGCTGCTCGAGCTGCCGGTGGACGCCATCCACGCGAATCCACGCCAGCCGCGCAGGCGCTTCGACGGCGAGGCCGGCTCCGGCCTCGCCGAGTCGGTGCGACGGCAGGGCGTGATCCAGCCGCTGCTCGTCCGCCCCCGGGCGGCGGGCGGCTACGAGATCGTCGCCGGCGAGCGCCGCTGGCGTGCGGCACGCGAGGCCGGGCGCCCGACCGTACCGGCCGTCGTGCGCGAGGCCGACGACCGCGAGACGCTCCTGCTCGGGCTGATCGAGAACGTGGCTCGGGAGCAGCTGACGCCGGTCGAGGAGGCCCGCGCCTACGCCGTGCTCATCGACGAGTTCGCGCTCTCCCTCGGCGAGGTCGCCGAGCGCGTCGGACGATCCAAGCCCTCGGTCTCGAACCGCATCCGTTTGCTCGAGCTGCCCGACGACGTGCTCGGGATGCTCGAGCGGGGCCAGCTGAGCGAAGGACACGCCCGCGCCGTCCTCGCCGTGCCCGACCACGAGGGACGGCGGCGGCTCGCGCGCGAGGTCGTCCAGAAGGGTCTCTCCGTCCGCGCAGCCGAGCAGCGCGCGAGGTGGGCGGGAGCGCGGCAGAAGCCGCGCGTGCGGGCAGCGGCGGTCGACCCGGCGCTCGCCGCCCGCGTGCGGAGCGCCCTCGAGCGGCTGACCGGCTTCCACGCTCGGGTGGCAGCGGGCCGCGTGGAGATCGCCTTCGCCGACGAGCACGAGCTGGCGGAGCTCGCCGAGGCGCTCGAGCAGGCGTCGGCGCGGCTGTAGGCCCTCGGTAGCCTCTGCGACATGAGCGCAGGCGCGCCGCTGATTCACGCCCGCGGCCTCGTCAAGACGTTCGGCGAGCTCCGAGCCGTCGACGCGATCGACTTCGACGTCCAGCCGGGCGAGGCCTTCGGCTTCCTCGGCCCGAACGGCGCCGGCAAGAGCTCGACCATGCGGATGATCGGCTGCGTGTCGCCCCCGTCGGGCGGCACGCTGCGCGTGCTCGGCCTCGACCCGCTCCGCGACGGCCCCGCGATCCGCGGCCGCCTCGGCGTCGTGCCGCAGCAGGACACGCTGGACAACGAGCTGACCGTCCGCGAGAACCTGATCGTCTACGGCCGCTACTTCGGCCTCTCGCGCAGCGAGGTGCGCGCGCGGGCGCAGCGCCTGCTGGAGTTCGTGCAGCTCGACGAGCGGGCCAACAGCAAGGTCGAGCCGCTCTCCGGCGGGATGAAGCGGCGCCTGACGATCGCCCGCTCGCTCGTCAACGAGCCGGACCTCATGCTGCTCGACGAGCCGACGACGGGGCTCGACCCGCAGGCGCGCCACGCCGTCTGGGACCGGCTCTTCCGCCTCAAGCAGCGCGGGGTGACGCTCGTGCTCACGACGCACTACATGGACGAGGCCGAGCAGCTGTGCGACCGGCTCGTGATCATGGACCGCGGCACGATCGCAGAGGAGGGATCGCCCGCGGAGCTGATCCGGCGGCTGTCGACGCGGGAGGTCGTGGAGCTGCGCTTCCCGGGTGAGGTCCCGGCGGTGGAGGCGCACGCCTTCAACGGGCAGGTGGCGCGGATCGACGTCCTCCCCGACCGGCTGCTGCTCTACACCGACGACGGCGACGCGCTCGTTCCGGTCGCGCACGAGCGGCTGCGTCCGCAGAGCGTGCTCGTGCGGCGCTCGACGCTCGAGGACGTGTTCCTGCGCCTGACCGGCAGGACGCTGATCGACTGATGGCATACGCGCTGCGCTCCTACGAGTACTGGCTGATGTCGTACCGCCGCGTGTGGCGCGGGAGCATCGTCTCGAGCGTCCTCAACCCCGTCCTGTACCTGAGCGCCCTCGGGATCGGCTTGGGCAAGCTCGTCAACCGCGGCGGCAGCGGGCTGGGGGTGCCGTACCTCGACTTCGTCGCTCCCGGGATGCTGGCCGCCGTGTGCATGCAGGTCGCGGTGTTCGAGTCGAGCTGGCCGGTGCGGGCGGCGATCCGCTGGACGCGGCAGTACCACGCGATGCTGGCCACGCCCCTGCGGGTGCGCGACCTCGTGGCCGGCCACCAGCTCTGGGTCGTCACGCGCGTCGCCGCCGTGGCCGCCGTCTATCTCGCCGTTCTGTGGGGCTTCGGCGCGATCCGCTCGCCGCTCGCCCTCGTGGCGCTGCCGGTCGCGGTCCTGCTCGGGCTGGCGTTCACGGCCCCGGTCTCCGCGTATTCCGCCCACGTCGAGTCCGACAACGGCCTCACGGTCCTCTTCCGCTTCGGCGTGACGCCGATGTTCCTCTTCTCCGGGACGTTCTTTCCGCTCTCGCGGCTGCCGCAGGGCATCCGGGAGGTGGCGTACGCGACGCCGCTCTGGCACGGCGTCGACCTGATGCGCCACCTCACCCTCGGCACGGCCACGTTCTGGCCGTCCGTCGGCCACGCCGCGTACCTCGCCGCGTGGGGGGCCGCAGGGCTCTTCCTCGCGCACCGCGCGTACACCCGGAGGCTGGTGACGTGACCGCGGTCGCGGTCCCCCGTCGCTTCGCCGGCAGCCGAGGCCACCTGCTCTTCGAGCGGAACCTGATGGTCTATCGCCGTGCGTGGGTCGTCGTCTTCACCGGCTTCTTCGAGCCGCTGCTCTACCTCTTCTCGCTCGGCCTCGGCCTCGGCCACTTCGTCGGCCATGTCCACGGCGTCTCGTACGCGGCCTTCATCGCGCCGGCCCTGCTCGCGTCGTCGGCGATGAACGGTGCCGTGTTCGAGGCGATGACGAACGTGTTCTGGAAGCTGCGCTACGCCAAGGTCTACGACGCCATCCTCGCGACCCCCCTGAGTCCCACGGACGTCGCGCTGGGCGAGGTGGCGTGGGCACAGTTCCGCGGCCTCCTGTACTCGGCCGGCTTCATCGCCACGGCCGCGGCCCTCGGCCTGGTCCACTCCTGGTGGGGCATCCTCGCGCTGCCGGGAGCCGCGGTGGTCGGCTACGGCTTCGCCGGCATGGCGATCGGCGCCTCGACGTTCATTCGCAGCTGGCAGGACTTCGACCTGGTGCAGCTCGTCCAGCTGCCGATGTTCCTCTTCAGCGCGACGTTCTACCCGCTGTCGGTGTACCCCGTCGCGATCCAGTGGCTCGTGCGTTTCTCGCCGCTCTACCACGCGATCGTGCTGATCCGCTCTCTGACGATCGGGAGCGTCGGTCCCTCGAACCTGATCAGCGCCGGCTACCTCGTCGCGCTCGGCACGTTCGGCATCTGGCTCGCGCGCCGGCGGATGGCGGGCCTGCTGCTGACGTAGGGCGCAGCCCGCAACGGGCGAAGCGGGAGGAATGGGCGATCCTGGATTCGAACCAGGGACCTCCGCCTTATCAGAGCGGCGCTCTAACCAGCTGAGCTAATCGCCCGCGGGCGGGCATTGTAGCGGCGGGCTGCTCGCTCTCTCAGTGGACGCGCTGCGTCCGCTGCAGGTACTCCTCGACCGCGAACAGGAACGACTGGTCCTGCGCGAGCTCGGTGAGGTGGCCCTTCGTGTCCTCGTCGAGGTCGTCGTCGTGCACGATCTGGGCGACGAGGCTCGGCGTGCGGCCGGCGTGCGACATCGCGGCCATCCGCAGGAAGATCTTGCGCGCGTCGTCGTTCTGGGAGATCGCCTCGAACGACTCGAGATCCTGGAGCCAGGGTGCGTCCATCCGGGTCATAACGAGTGTCGCGACCCGCCGGATACGGGGGGTGCAGCGCAGTTTTGCGGACGACGCCCTGAGCTATATTCGGCGGGAGGTCGGGAACGACCGAAGGCGCTCATGCACGAGATGCTCATCTACGGGGTCAGCTTCGACCTGGTCGGCAAGCAGCCGATCGTGCTCCTCAAGACGGCCGACGGCAACAAGTTCCTGCCGATCTGGATCGGCCATCCGGAGGCGGCGGCGATCCTGATGAAGCTCCAGAGCCAGGCGCCGCCACGGCCGATGACGCACGACCTGCTGAGCGACATGCTCGAGCAGCTGGGCGCACAGGTGATCCGGATCACGGTCACCGAGCTGCGGGAGAACACGTTCTACGCGCAGATCACCGTCTCGCAGGACGGGAGCGAGATCGAGGTCGACTCGCGCCCCTCCGACGCCATCGCGCTGGCGATCCGCGCGGAGGCGCCCATCTTCGCGGCCGACCGCGTCATCGAGGAGTCGGCGATCGAGTTCGAGGGCGAGGACGTCGACGAGGAGGTGCTCGAGGCCGAGGTGGCGAAGTTCAAGAACTTCCTCGACGAGGTCACCCCCGACCAGTTCGCGGTCGAGAACGGCGACGAGGAGGAGTAGCGGGGCGCGTCAGCCGAGCACGGCGGCGGCGAGCGCGAGCGCATTGAAGACGCCGTGCACGATCATCCCGGGCAGCACGCTGCGCGTGCGCTCGCGGAGCCATGCGAGCGCGACGCCGAACGGCACGAGCACGAGGAGCGCCTCGACGAGCCCGTGCGCCGCTCCGAACGCGACGCCCACGAGCAGGATCGCCGGCCAGCGACCGAGGAAGCGGAGCAGCGACTGGCCCACGCCACGGAAGGTCAGCTCCTCGACCAGCGGCGCCACGACGGCGAAGAGCACCAGGTTGGCCGCGAACGCGCCCGCGTGCGCAGGCTCCCAGTGCTTCGGCGTGAGCCCCTGCTCGTCGCCCGGATTCCGGATCGGCAGGGTCGAGACGACGAGCTCCCACGCGACGATCGCGACCGCGATGCCGCCCGCCCACGCCGCCGCCCAGCCCCAGGAGGCGGGACGGCGAAGCGCAAGCAGGTCGCGGTCCCGCCCGGCGATCGCCAGCACGACGAGGAGCCAGAAGGCATAGACGACGAGCCCGCCGGCGAACGCGGCGTAGCTGTAGACCTCGTTGCCGGAACGGCCCGACCCGGACGAGCCGTGGAAGCGCGCGGCGTAGTTCACGGCCGACAGCAGCACGATCAGCCCCGTCCAGGCGGCGAGCCTGCCGCGACTCACGCCAGAATCCTCCGGGCGGCGCGGGCCAGCGGCGCCGGCTCGAAGTGCAGGCCGGCGGCGTGGGCGCCCTCCTCGTCGGCGAGCGCATCGCCGACGTGCACCGCGCGCTCGGGCGCCGTGCCGAGCCGGGCGAGCGCCAGCTCGAAGACCTGGGGCGCCGGCTTGGGGGCGCCCGCTTCGGCGGAGGTGACGACCGCATCCACGAGCGAGCCGAGCCCGAGCAGGTCGAGGTGCTCGCGCAGGCCGGCGTCCCAGTTCGAGACGACGGCGAGCCGCAGCCCGGCCGCGGCAAGGGCGCGACAGGCGTCCCCGGCGCCGGGGAGCTCGGCGAAGGAGAGCGCACCCACGAATGGCGCCGCGAACTCCGCCGCCTCGAGCTCGGCGCCCGCCGCCGCCAGGAACACGGCCGCGCAGTCGCGGCGCAGCAGCGCGAGCGTCGCCTCGTCCCGGCCCTCGTGCGCACGCTCCATGTAGAACTGCACCTCTGCGGCGAACGCGCGCCGCACCTGTGCTTCCCCCCGCGGCGCCCCTCGCGCCGCCAGTGCGTCACGCAGCGCGGGCACCGGGTCGCGTAGCTCGACGAGGGTGCCGAACGCGTCGATCGTCACTGCCTCGAGGTCCGGCGGCCGCATTCGCCCGTAGGGTTGCACCGATGCGCCACTTCACCCCGGACGAGGCGAACGAGGCGCTCCGGCGGGTGAGCGGGCTCGTCGAGGAGATGGTCGCGCACCGCCGTGCCCACGTGGCCGCGCTGGAGCGGCAGGAGGAGCTCGAGGGGCGGATCCGGGGCAACGGCGGCGGCATTCCCCCCGCGACGCTCGCGAGCGCCGCCGCGGAGGTCGAGCGCGAGGCACGCGAGCTTGCGCGCGTGGTCGACCGCATCGGCGCGCACGGCGCGGAGGTGAAGGACGTCGACGAGGGGCTGATCGACTTCCCGGCCAGGCGCGGCGGCGAGACGGTGCTGCTCTGCTGGAAGCTCGGCGAGGACGAGATCCGCTACTGGCACCGGGTCGAGGACGGGTTCGCGGGCCGGCGCCCCCTTGAGGAGTTCGAGCCCCCGCCGTCGAACTAGGGCCCGATGCCCTTCTGGCACCGGCTCGTCATCGCGGCGGTTGTCTTCGCCGCCGTCTCGCTGCTCGCGCGGCTCGTCGACTGGTGGCTCGTGCGGCGCCCGCTGCCGCCCGACGCCGTGACGCGCTACCGGGTGCTGCGCCGCAGCGTCAGCGTCTCGATCCTCGTCGTCGGGCTCCTGTCGGCGCTGCTCGTGATCCCGCAGGTGAGGGCGGTGGCCGGCGGCCTGCTCGCCTCCTCCGCGGTCGTCGGCGTGATCGTCGGCTTCGCCTCGCAGCGCACGCTCGGCAACTTCGTCGCCGGCCTCCTGATCGCCGTCACGCAGCCCATCCGGCTGGGCGACCGCGTCACCTTCCAGGGCGAGCAGGGGATCGTCGAGGAGATCGGGCTGACGTTCACGCTGATTCGCGCTCCCGACGGCGACCGGATCGTCGTCCCGAACGAGAAGCTGGTGTCCGACACCATCCGCAACTCCACGATTCGCAGCGGCGAGAGGCTGGCGGAGGTCACGGTGCAGGTTCCGCTCTCGGCCGATCTCGGCGCCGCCCTCGGCGCCCTGCGGGACGAGCTGGCAGCCGACCGCACCGCGTCCGTGTGCGTCAGCGCGCTCGACGGCAACGCGACCATGACGATCCGCGCGCCCGCGCCCGACGAGGACGCGGCCCACCGGCTCGAGGGCGACCTGCGCCTGCGTGCGCACGAGCGGCTCCGGGCACTGGACGTCTGGCAGTGAGCCGGTCGCGCGCTCCGGAGGGGCGGCGCCGGCGACAGCGGCGCGCCAAGGTGCGGCGGAGAGGACGTCGGCAGGTGCTCCTGCTCGTCCTCGCCGTGCTCGTGCCGGCGGTGGTGCTCGCCGGCGCGACGGTCGGCGGCACGGTTGCATTCGGCTCGAGCTGCGACCTGCGAAGCCTCCGACCCGTCGCGGTCGGCCAGAACTCGTTCGTCTACGCCGCCGACGGCTCGCTGCTCGGGGCGATCCCGGCCGAGCGGAATCGCACGCCGGTCGGTCGCCGCGCGATCAGCTCGTGGGTTCCGAGTGCGACGGTGGCGATCGAGGATCGCCGCTTCTACCGCCACGGCGGCGTCGACCCGCTCGGCATCGCCCGCGCGGTCGTCGCAGACGTCCGGGCGGGGAAGCTCGTGCAGGGCGGCTCCACCATCACCCAGGAGCTCGTGCGCAACCTGTACCTCTCGCGGGAGCGCACGTTCAAGCGCAAGGTGACCGAGGCGTGCCTCGCGATCAAGCTCTCCCGGCAGTGGTCGAAGCAGCGGATCCTGACGGCCTACATGAACGAGGTCTACTTCGGCAACCACGCCTACGGCATCGAGGCGGCAGCCGAGACGTACTTCTCGCTGCCGGCTGCGAAGCTCGGCCTGCGGCAGGCGGCGCTGCTCGCCGGGCTGCCGCAGGCGCCGTCCGCCTACGACCCCTTCCACCGCCCGCGGCAGGCGCTGGGCCGGCGGGACGACGTGCTGCACGCGATGCTCGTGAACCACGACATCGGCCGCCGGGCATATCTCGAGGCGAGGGCAGACCGTACGCTGCACCTGCGT
Organism: Actinomycetota bacterium; assembly: GCA_039648875.1. Classification (GTDB taxonomy): domain Bacteria; phylum Actinomycetota; class Thermoleophilia; order Gaiellales; family Gaiellaceae; genus Palsa-739. The sequence continues at coordinate 64,383 of JBBWZD010000131.1, read as the reverse complement.
CCCGGCAGCCGCTACACACGCATCCGCGAGCCGTACTTCTTCGGCTACGTCGAGGAGCTGCTGCTGCAGGCGTACGGCGCGAACACCGTCCGCTCCGGCGGCCTGAGGGTGCACACGACGATCGACCCCGGGCTGCAGCGGGCGGCCGAGGGCGCCATCGAGCACGTGCTCCCAAGCCGGGCGGACCCGGCTGCGGCGGTCGTGTCGATCGATCCGCGCACGGGCGCGATCCGGGCGATGACGGCGGTGACGCCCGGCCGGGCCGGCAACGAGTTCAACTTCGCCACGAGCGCGCGGCGGCAGCCGGGCTCGACGTTCAAGACGATCGCCCTCGCTGCGGCGGTGGCGCAGGGGATGGACCCCTTCGCGATCTCCTACCTCTCCGCCCCGTTCCACGATGCGCCGGACGCGTGGGACGTCGCGACGTACGACCACAGGTACTCGGGCGTGATCTCGGTGGCGAACGCGACGCTCCACTCCGACAACACGGTCTACGCCCGCCTGGCGCTCGACGTGGGCCCCGACGCCATCGTCTCGATGGCGCAGAAGCTGGGCGTGCGCTCGCCGTTGCAGGCGGTGCCGTCGCTCGCGCTCGGGACCGTGGGGGTGACGCCGCTCGACGAGGCATCCGCTTATGCCACGCTCGCGGCAGGCGGCGTCTACTCGCGGCCGACGGCGATCACGAGGGTCGTTCTGCCCAACGGCAGCGTCGACACCGACGCCGGCTGGGGCGAGCCCGAGCGCAAGCGGGTCGTCCCCGACTGGGTGGCGTCGACGGTGACGCGCGTGCTCGAGGAGAACATGCGCTATGGCACGGGAGTCGCCGCGCACGTGTACGGCCGCACCGACGCCGGCAAGACCGGGACGACCGACAACTACGCTGACGCCTGGTTCTCCGGCTACACCCCCCGGCTGGAGTCGACCGTCTGGATCGGGTATCCGGGCGGCGAGATCCCGATGCTCGACGTGCACGGAATCGCGGTCTCCGGCCCGACCTTCCCCGCGCAGATCTGGCACGTGTTCATGGAGGCGGCGAGCGCCGGCCGGCCGGACGTGCCGTTCCCCGAGCCCACGGCACAGCCCGTCTGGACGTCGTGGCACGGCCGGTACCAGTACGGCGGCTCGGCGGGCTCTGCGTCGGACAGCTCGGCGGCGACGACCACGACCACGACGCCGCCGCAGCCGTAGCCCTTTCTCAGGGAGTCGTCGTCGGCAGGATCGTCGGCACCGTCGTCGGCGTGCTGAGCGGGAGCGTCGTCGTGGGCAGCGGCAGAGGCGGGGAGGGCGCCGTGGTCGGCGCGGTGGTCTGCCGCGTCGTGGGCGCGGGTGCCGTCGTGCGCTGCGTCGTCTGCGCCGCGGTCGTCGGTGCCGTCGTCGACGGCGTGGAGGTGAGCGACGGTCGCGAGGCGGGCACGCTCGGCAGTCGCACGGTGCTCGTGGTCGTGCCGCTGCGGGAGGGTCGCGTCAGCGCATACGCGACGGCGGCGCCGGCGACGGCGAGGACGAGCAGGGCGGCGAGAGCGAGCGCCAGGTGGTTGCGCGGGGGCGGGGGCGGCCCGCCGGCGCGCGGGGCGTGCGGCCGGCCGCCGGCGGGCAGGACCCGCGTCACCGCGTCCGGCCGGGGAAGCACCGCCGTCGCAGCGGTGAGATCGACGCCTGCAGCCGCGCCGAGGTGCGCGAGGAGCGCGCTCCCGTCGCGCGGCCGCGCGGCAGGGTCCTTCGCCAGGGCGACGGCGGCCGTCGCCTCCAGCCGGGCTGGCGCGTCGCCTCTGAACCGGCGCAGCGGGGGCGGCTCGTCGTCGCGGTGCAGCCGCACGAGCTCCATCGGATCGCTCGACTCGAACGGCAGCCGCCCCGCCAGCATCCGGTAGAGCATCACGCCGAACGAGTAGACGTCGCTCGCGGCGGTCGCAGGCGCGCCGCCGGCCTGCTCCGGCGAGATGTAGGCGGCCGTGCCGAGCACGGTGCCCGCCTCCGTCAGCGTTCCCTCGCCCGTGGTCAGCCTCGCGATCCCGAAGTCGGCGAGCTTCGCCCGGCCCTCCTCGTCGAAGAGCACGTTCGCCGGCTTGAGGTCGCGGTGCACGACCCCGCGCTCGTGCGCGTGCGCGAGCCCGGCGGCGATCTCGCGCGCCACCCGCTCCGTCTCGGAGTCGGACAACGGCGCGCCCGGGCGCAGCCGGTCTTCGAGGGTGCCGCCCGGCAGGTACTCGAGCACCATGAAGGGCCTTCCCTCTGCCGACCCGTAGTCGTAGAGCTGCGTCACGTTCGGGTGCGCGAGAGAGGCCACCGCTCGTGCCTCACGCTCGAAGCGGCCGGTGTCGGCGTGCGGAGCCAGCAGCTTCAGCGCGACCCTGCGGCCGAGCTCCGCGTCGGTCGCCGACCAGACCTCCGACATCCCCCCTCGCCCGAGCAGGTCGCCGAGGCGATACCTGCCGGCGATGACGGCTTCGGGCATCGAGATACGGTACGCGCTGAGCGTGGGCCGGCTACTCACCGTGGAGGAGGCGCAGGAGCGGGTGCTCGCGAGCGTGCGCGCGCGCGCGCCCGAGACCGTGCTGCTCGAGCGGGCGGCCGGGCGGGTAACCGCGGTCGCCGCGTGTGCGGCCGTCGACCTGCCGCCGTTCCCGAGCTCCGCGATGGACGGCTACGCCGTCCGGGCCGCCGACGTGCCGGGCACGTTGCCGGTCGTCGGGCACGTCGCGGCGGGGAGCCCGGCCGAGCGGCCGCTCGCGCCCGGCGAGGCCATGGGCGTCGCGACCGGCGGCGTCGTGCCGCAGGGTGCAGACGCCGTCGTCCCCGTCGAGTATGTTGTCATACATGACAACGAGACGATCGAGGTGGCGGAGGCGCTGGCCGCGGGCGCGCACGTACGGCCGAGAGGCGGCGACGTGGCTGCGGGCGTGGTGGTGGTCGAGGCGGGAGTCCGGCTGGGCGCGGTGCAGCTCGGCGCCCTCGGCGCCGCCGGCGCCGCCGAGGTCGAGTGTGGGCCGCGGCCCCGGGTCGCGGTACTCGCCACCGGCAGCGAGCTCGCGCGTCCGGGCTGGCCGCTCGAGCCCGGACAGGTGTACGAGGCGAACGGGCTCATGCTCGCGACCTCGCTCGCCGCCGCGGGCGCCGTCGTCGAGAGGCTGCCGGTGGTGGCCGACGACGAGTCGGCGCATCGCGAGGCGCTCGAGCGCGGCCTCCGGGCGGACGTGCTCGTCACCTCCGGCGGCGTCTCCGTCGGCCCGCACGATCTGGTGCGCCGCATCGAGGCCGAGCTCGGCGTCGAGGAGGTCTTCTGGCAGGTCGCGGTCAAGCCCGGGAAGCCGGTCGCGTTCGGCGTGTGCGGGGAGACGCTCGTCTTCGGTCTGCCGGGGAACCCGGTGTCGTCGCTCGTCGGGTGCGAGCTGTTCGTCAAGCCTGCCCTGCGGGCGCTGCAGGGCGAGCGCGACCCGCTGCCTCGCTTCGAGCGGGGACGCCTCGCGGCGCCGTTGCGGCGCAATCCCGCACGCGACGAGCTCGTGCGGGCTCGCCTGCGGCCGGGGCCGGACGGGGTGCTCCTCGAGCCGCTGCCCGGGCAGGAGTCGCACATGATCGTTCGCGCCGCCGCTGCCGACGCGCTCGTGCACGTGCCGCGCGGCGACGGGGAGCTGGCCGCGGGCGCGCTCGCGGCGTGGCTCCGGCTCGACGCCTGCTGACGGGCTACCGGGGGGCGGTGTCAGGCCTGGGCTGCGCGGCGGGGCTCCGCCGCCCGACGGCGCCGGGCGAGCACGAGCCGGCGCACCGACCTGCGGACAGGCCCGCGCGGCGGGCGCTCCGCGACGTCGGGATACGGGGCGTAGCGCCCGGCGGTGAGCGCCGCGAGCTGGCCGGCGGCGGCCGCCCAGCCGAGCGCGACCGCGAAGCCGGGAAGGGGCGCGTAGCCGAGCGCATAGAGCCAGGCGATGTACCAGGGCGCGTCCCAGCCCAGGCCGTAGCGGCCCGCGAACGACCAGACGAGCAGCGCGACCCCGGCGAAGCCGCTCGCCAGCACCACGGCGCGCAGCCAGAACGGCCGCGCTCGAAGCTGGGGGAGCCAGAGCCACGCGTGGAGCGAGGGCAGGAGGAAGACGAGCGCGAAGGGGTTCGTGGCCGCGGTGAGGAGCCCGACCACGGCGAGCGCGAGGAACGCCGCGGTGTGGCCGGCGAGCAGCTCCTCCGGCGCGGGCGGCCGTCGGGGGAGCAGTCGGTCCCGGGCGACGAGCCAGCCGACGGCCGCGAGCGCCGCGAGCGCCAGCAGGCTCGTCGCGGGCCACTGCACGCTCTCGAGCGAGGGCGGCCGCGCGGCACCGTCCGGCCAGAAGCCCGCCAGCGCGAAGACGCCGAAGAGCGCTCCGCACCAGAGCCAGAAGGCGAGCCGGCTCCTGTAGCTTCGCAGCCCCGGCGCGATCCGGATGTGCCGCCGGCGGCAGCGCGCGAAGAGGTCGACCGCGGCAACGAGGAACGGCAGCAGTCCCGCCACGAGCACGAGCTCGATCGCCCAGCCGCGGACGACGCGGCTGCCGAGATAGACGTAGCTCGAGGGCCCCGGCGGCAGCGCCACTCCCTGCTCGAGCGCGTCGAGCGCGTTCTGCGTCGCACGGCCGATCTGACCGAGCCGTCCGAGCTGCAGCTGTTCCGGCGTGTCGCCGAAGCCGGGCGGCGTCCGGTCGGGCGCGGTCGTCACGGTCACGGCCGGGATGCCGCGCGTGACGAGCGGCGCCTGCTCGTACAGGCCGAACGGGAAGCCGAGGTCGACGAGCTGCCGCAGCCCGCTGGCGCGCACCGGGTCGGCGCCGCTCTCGCGGGCGAGCGCGGAGCGGATCGTCTCGACGAGACCGGCCGACGGCGAGCGCGGGGTGTCGCCGCCCAGCTCCAGGCGCGGCCGCGCGGCGCCGGCGACCGTGTCGAGGTTCACGGCGGCGACCACGTTTCCACGTTCGGGCGCGTGCGCCGCGAACTCCGCGGCGCCGAGGTTGCCGTAGACCGCGCCGTCGGTCGAGACGAAGAGGAGCGAGTACGGCAGGTTGAGGTGCGCCGCGCCGGCGGCGGGAGCGTAGGTGCGGGCCAGCTCGATCAGGGCCGCGGTGCCGGAGGCGTTGTCGTTCGCGCCCGAGCCGCTGCCGACGTCGTCCCGGTGCGCCATGACGACGATCGTCTTCCGAGAGAGACCCGGCTTGGCGGCGACGAGGTTCTGGAGCTGCAGTCGCCCCCGCCCTGGCACGACGACCGAGAAGCGCTCCCTGCGGACGATGTACCCGTAGGGCTGCAGCTGGGCCACGAACCAGCGGGCGGCTCCACTGGCCTCGGCCGTCCCGGGCAGCCGGCTCGGGTGGTTCACCGCGAGATCGCGCGCGACCGCGATCGCGGCGTCGCGGTCGAAGGCGGGCGGCAGGGTCGGTGGCTGGAGCGCCGCGGGACGTGCGACGCTGAACGCGAGGACCAGCAGCGGCAGACCCACGAGCAGCCACGTGCCGCGGTAGAGCCGCGCGTTCACCGGCCGCTCGAGCGAGCCCGGCCGCGGTCGGCGCCGCTCCGAAGCAGGCGGGACGGCGGCCACAGCGATCTATAGTAGGACGGAGGGGACGCGGCAGGCAGTCCATCTTCGCCGAGCGACCGATGCACGAATCCCCAACGATCCTCCTGGTGGACGACGAGGACGCCGTCCAGAGGCTCCTCACGTACCCGCTCGAGCACGAGGGTTTCCGCGTGCTCCAGGCCCGGGACGGCGAGGAGGCGCTGAGCCGTTTCGACGCCGAGGAGGTCGACCTCGTCGTCCTCGACCTGATGCTGCCGAAGGTGGACGGCCTGGAGGTCTGCCGGCGGCTGCGCACGCACAGCACCGTGCCCATCATCATGCTCACCGCCCGCGACGACGAGCTGGACAAGGTCGTCGGGCTCGAGGTCGGCGCGGACGACTACATCACGAAGCCGTTCTCGATCCGCGAGTTCCGGAGCCGCGTGCGCGCGCTGCTGCGGCGGGCGGCGCTCGCGTCCCAGGCGGAGGGGCGGGACGTGATCCGGGCCGAGTCGCTCGAGGTCGACCTGGCGAAGCGCACGGTCGAGGTGCGCGGCCGGCCGGTGGCGCTGACGTACGTCGAGTTCGAGCTGCTGCGCACGCTGGCGGCGAGGCCGGGCCGCGTCTTCAGCCGGCAGGCGCTGCTCGAGGCCCTCTGGGGCGACTACGCCTACCGGGAGCCCCGCACGATCGACGTCCACGTGCGTCATCTGCGGGAGAAGCTCGAGCAGGACCCGCGCGAGCCGGAGCTCGTCCAGACGGTGCGCGGCGTCGGCTACCGCTTCCGGGGCTGATGCCGTTCCACGTGAAAAGCCCGCTGCGCCGCGTGGCGACGCGCCTGAGCGTGGTGATCGCGCTGCTGGTTGCGGCCGCCCTCGCCGTCGTGTGGATCGCCCTCGTGCCGACGCTGCAGCGGCGTCTCGTCGCCGGAAGGCTGCATCAGCTCGCCGATTCCGCCAAGGCGGTGCGTCGGGAGGCGGCGGAGACCGGCATCGACCAGGACTTCATCGACGAGGCCGCGCGAAGCGCAGAGGCGCGCGTCGTCTACTTCGAGCCGGTGGCCCGCGGGAGCGGGACGGCGCTCTTCTCGCAGTTCGACTCGGCGCATTTCGCCTACGAGGCCCCCGGAGTGGAGAGCGACCCCATCGCGCTTCGTGCGGCCGCCTCGCTGTCGGTGCAGACCGGGCGGGTCTCGCATGGAGGCGAGCCGTTCGCGGAGGCGGCCGTCGCAGACCGGTCGGGCAACGTCCTGCTCTTCTCGGCACGGCTCCGCAGCACGCTGGAGGAGGTGGGGCTCGTCCGCTCGCGCCTGCTCTGGGCGGGCCTGGCCGCGCTCGGCCTGGCGATGCTCGCCGGCTACGGCGCGGCCACCGTGTTCGCGCGGCGGATCCGGCGGCTCGAGCGCGCGGCGGAGCGCATCGCCGCGGGCGACTTCGGCGAGCCGGTCGTCGATCGCGGCCGCGACGAGCTCGGCGAGCTCGCGGCCGCATTCGACCGCATGCGCCTGCAGCTCGCCCAGCTCGACGACGCGCGGCGCGCGTTCATCGCGAATGCGTCACACGAGCTGCGAACGCCCATCTTCTCCCTCGGCGGCTTTCTGGAGCTCCTGCGGGACGAGGATCTGGACGAGGAGACGCGCCGCGAGTTCCTCGGCACGATGAGCGAGCAGGTCGAGCGGCTGGCGAAGCTGGCGACCGACCTGCTCGACCTCTCGCGGCTCGACGCGGGGCACCTGCGGCTGGTGCAGGAACAGGTCGACGTCGCCGGCCTCGCCGGCGGCCTGAGCGAGGAGTTCGCGGCCGTCGCTCTGCGGCTGGAGCACCCGCTCGAGACCCTGGTCGAGGCCGAGGGCGCTGTCACGGCTGACCGCGAGCGCGCGCTCCAGATCGGCCGGATCCTGGTGGACAACGCCCTCCGCCACACGCCGCCCGGCACTCCGGTGCGCGTGGTCGCCCGCGGCACGTCCCTCGCGGTCGAGGACGAAGGGCCCGGCATACCGGACGAGCACCGGGAGCAGGTGTTCGCGCGCTTCACGCGTCTCGCGGGTCGGCGCAGCTCCGGTACCGGGCTCGGGCTCGCCATCGCCCGGGAGCTGGCGCAGCGGATGGGCGGCGAGGTGCGGCTCGACTCGGTGCCGGGGCGCACCGTGTTCACGCTCGAGCTGCCCGCGGCAGTCCCCGAGCGCGAGCCCGCAGGCGTCATGTAGCGTTTCCACGGGAAATCGAGCCGCCGTTCGCCCGGATACAGTGGCGGCGTGCGCGCCGGCCTCCTCGCCCTGCTCTGCGCTCTGCTCGGGGCCGCGGCGGCGCTCCTGGTCGGGCGTGCCAGCGGCCTCGTCGGCGGCTCGACCACCGAGACGGTCGTCGTGCGCCAGCCTGCCGCGACGGCGGCGCCCGCCGCCCGCTTCAGCCCCGCGCCGCCCGCGGCGGTCGCCTCCGGCTTCTCGCCTGCCCGGATCTTCGCCGACCGCTCGCCCGGCGTGGTCACCGTCTTCGCCTACTTCGGCGGCGTCGGCGCCCAGGGCTCCGGCTTCGTCGTCTCGCCGAAGGGCACGATCCTGACGAACTCGCACGTGATCACGAACGCCGGCGCGGCCGGCCCCGGAGCGGTGGTGAAGGCGGCGTCGCAGGTGTACGTGGAGTTCCAGGACCATGACCGGGTGCCCGCCTCCGTCGTCGGCTGGGACGTCTTCGACGACGTCGGCGTGCTCCGCGTCGACACGTCGGCCCACCGGGTCGTGCCGCTGCCGCTCGGCCGCTCCGCCCAGGTGGTGGTGGGCGCTCCGGTCGCGGCGATCGGCAGCCCGCTCGGAAACGAGGACTCCCTCGCGGTCGGCGTCGTCTCGGCCGTCGGGCGCTCGATCGCCGCGCTGACGGCCCCGCACTTCCAGCTCGTGGACGCCATCCAGACCGACGCTCCGATCACGCACGGCAGCTCGGGCGGCCCGCTCCTCGACGCGCGCGGTCGCGTGATCGGCATCAACGCCCAGATCCGGACCGAATCCGGAGGCTCCTCGGGAGTCGGCTTCGCCGTGCCGATCGACGCTGCCCGCAGGTCGCTCGGCGAGCTGCTCGCGGGCCACCCCGTCGCGTACGCGTACGCCGGCGTGCAGACCGAGAACCTGACGCCTTCGCTGGCGCGGCACTTCGGCCTCCGCTCCTCGCACGGCGCACTCGTCGATCACGTGACGCCCGGCGGGCCCGCGGCGCGCGCCGGCATCCACGGCGGCTCGCACCAGGCGCAGTTCGAAGGCGAGACGATCGTCGCAGGCGGCGACGTCGTGCTCGCGCTCGACGGCATCCCCGTGCGGACGAGCGACGATCTCGTGCGAATTGTCACGAATCAGCTGAAGCCCGGCGAGACGGTCGTGTTCACCATCCTGCGGGACGGGCGGCGTCGGGCGATCGCCGTCCGTCTCGCCACGCGCCCGTTGAACCCGAAGCAGCCGTAGACGGGCGCCGTTAGGTTCCCGCCCCCGCGGGGAAGAGACCTCCCGGCAGGGCGAGAGGTACAGTAGAAATCGGCAGGTTCAGCCGCCGGTCTAGAGGAAGAGGACGAATGGCCGTGTCTGCGACAGGCGATCCGAGCACACCCGGCACCGACGACGACGGCGCCCGCTGCATCCAGCTTCGCATCCCCGCGAAGCCCGAGTACATCAGCCTGTGCCGGCTCGCCCTCACGGGCCTCGCGGAGGTGAGCGCGATGGGCGCCGAGACGATCGCCGACCTCAAGCTCGCGCTTACCGAGGCCGTGTCGAACTCGGTGCGTCACGCCTACGCCGGCCGCGGCGGCGGCCAGGTCGAGATCACGTACGAGCTGCGGCCCGACCGGTTCGCGATCGAGGTCGTCGACGACGGCGCCGGCTTCGACCCGGACGACGCGGCGGCATTCGAGGGTGACGAGCTGTCGGAGGGCGGGCTCGGCATCGCGATCATCAGGGCGATCGCCGACGAGTTCGAGATCCGCTCGCAGCCCGGGGCCCGCGGCTCGCGGCTGCGCTTCGTCAAGCTCCTGGCCTAGCGAAGCGCTCCAGCCGACGCGGTCGGTAGCGTCGCGCAGCGGGGGAGCCCGAAATGCTCCAGCTCGTCAACGTCGGCCACAAGTCCCTCGCGGACTACGCGACCATCGCGACCCGCGGCCTCATGGACGAGATTCGGCGCCTGGCCGAGCCCCTCGCCGGCAAGCGGGTGCTCGAGCTCTCGGCCACCGCCTTCGGCGGCGGGGTCGCGGAGATCCAGTACACGCTCGTGCCGCTGATGCAGGACGCGGGCCTCGACGTGGAGTGGCGGATCCTCGGCGGCGGCGAGGACTTCTTCGACGCCACGAAGACGATCCACAACGCGCTGCAGGGGAATCCGCAGGGGCTGACGCGCGAGCAGGCGGCATGCTTCCACCGCTACCAGGAGCTGAACGCCCGCGAGATCGACGTCGAGGACTACGACTTCGTCTTCGTGCACGACCCACAGCCCCTCGGGTTGATCGACCACCTCGGCGGCGGGCACACGAAGTGGGTCTGGCGGGGGCACATCGACTTCTCGGCGCCCAACCCGGAGGTGCTCGAGTTCCTGCTGCCGTCGCTGCGTCGCTACGACGCCGCGATCTTCCATCTCCCGGGCTACGTGCCCCGGACCGCGGGCTTGCCGCCGTGCGTGATCTGGCCGCCGGCGATCGACCCGCTCGCGCCGAAGAACATGGCGCTCTCACCGGAGGACGCGGCGTACATCGTCGACCAGTTCGGCATCGACGTCCGACGACCGCTGCTGACGCAGGTGTCGCGCTTCGACCCGTGGAAGGACCCGCTCGGGGTGATCGACGCCTACCGGCTGGTCAGGGAGCAGCGGCCCGACGTCCAGCTCGCGCTGGTCGGCTCCATGGCGCACGACGACCCGGAGGGGTGGGACTTCTGGAACCGGACGGTCGCCTACGCCGACGGCGACCCCGGCATCTTCATCCTCTCGAACCTCAACAACGTGGGCTCGGTGGAGGTGAACGCGTTCCAGGTGCACTCGGCGGCCGTGATCCAGAAGTCGATTCGCGAGGGGTTCGGCCTGACGGTGTCGGAGGCGCTCTGGAAGGGGCGGCCGACGATTGCCGGCAACGTCGGCGGCATCGTGACGCAGATCGACGACGGCCGCAGCGGGTGGCTCGTCGACTCGCCGGAGGACTGCGCCGCCGCGTGCCTCGAGGTGCTCGCCGATCCGGGTGCCGCCCGAGCGCGGGCCCTGGTGGGCAAGGAGCACGTGCGGCGCCACTTCCTGACGCCGCGCCTGCTGCGCGACCGGCTCGCCCTCTTCAACGTCCTGCTCGGCTACGACACCCTCGGCGCCGACCTCGACGTCGTGGCCGCCTAGTTTTCCGCGCCCGGCGCGGGATAGGTTGCGTCCGTGGAGGAACGGCGCAGGCTGCTCGTGGTCTCGAACCGCGGACCGGTCTCGTACGGCCGCGCCGCGGGCGGCGAGCGGGTCGCCCGGCGCGGCGGCGGCGGCCTGGTCACCGCCCTCCGCAGCCTCGTCGCGCATCACGACGTCACCTGGATCGCGAGCGCGATGACCGACGAGGATCGCGCGGTCGCGGCCGAGCACGGCGGTGCGGCGTTCCCCGAGACCGCCCGGGACGGCTCCCCCTACCGGGTCCGCATGGTCGCGCACGACCCGTCTGCATACGACTGGTACTACAACGTCGTCGCAAATCCGACGCTGTGGTTCCTCCAGCACTACCTGTGGGGCCTGCCGTACGCCCCGGACATCGACCTGGGCCTGCACAACGCCTGGTTCAACGGCTACCTGCCGGTGAACGACGCGATGGCCGAGGCGACGCTCGCGGAGCTCGAGCGCGAGCCGGAGGCAGCAGTCTTCTTCCACGACTACCACCTGTACCTCGCGCCGAAGCTCGTGCGGGCGCGCCGCGCCGACGCGCTCACGGCGCACTTCGTGCACATCCCGTGGCCGCAGACCGACTACTGGCACGTGCTGCCCGAGCACCTCCGGCGCGAGGTGCACGAGGGTCTGCTGGCCAACGACATCGTCGGCTTCCACTGCGAGCGCTGGAGGCGGAACTTCCTGCGGACTTGCGAGGACATGCTCTGCGCGGACGTCGACTACGGCAGCTCGACCGTCGCGTACGACGGCCGCCGCACGCTCGTGACGAGCCACCCGATCGGCGTCGACTCGGGCGAGTTCGACGACCTCAAGGACGACGCCCAGGTGCTGGAGCAGGAGCGGTTGATCGCGTCGCGCCGTCCGGACTTCCTCGTGGTGCGGGTCGACCGCACCGATCCGTCGAAGAACGTCGTGCGCGGCTTCCGCGCCTTCGCGCTCTTCCTCGACTCGCACCCGGAGCTGCACGGCCGCGTCACGATGCTCGCACTGCTCGACCCGTCCCGACAGGACGTCCCGGAGTACTCCGAGTACCTGGCGGCGGTGCAGCGCGAGGCGCGCGCGGTCAACGACCGCTTCCAGCACGACGGGTGGGCGCCGATCGACCTGCAGATCGCCGACAACTTCGCGCAGTCGGTCGCGGCGTACAAGCAGTACGACGTGCTGCTCGTGAACGCCGTGTTCGACGGGCTCAACCTCGTCTCGAAGGAGGCGCCGCTGGTGAACGAGCGCGACGGGGTGCTCGTGCTCTCGGAGAACACCGGTGCGCACCAGGAGCTCGGGGAGTGGGCGTTGACGGTGAACCCATTCGACGTGTACGGGCAGGCCCAGGCGATCGCGGAGGCCCTCGCGATGCCGGTCGAGGAGCGGCGCGCCCGCCTCGAGGGGATTCGCGGGCACGTGCGGGAGCACGACCTCGGCGAGTGGATCGCCGCCCAGCTCGCCGACCTCGACCACGTCGCGCCCCGCGTCTCCGCGTAGCTGCCGGCACGTACGATCCGGCGCGTGAGCGACCTCTCGCACGTCGACGAAGCCGGCTCGGTCCGGATGGTGGACGTGGGCGCGAAGCCGCTCTCGCGCCGGCGCGCCGTCGCAGCGGCTCGCCTGCGGATGGCCCCGGAGACCGCGCTCCGCCTGCGCGAGCTGCCGAAGGGCGACGCGCTCGCGACCGCGCAGGTCGCGGGCATCATGGCCGCCAAGCGCACCAGTGAGCTGATCCCGCTGTGCCACCCGCTGCCGCTCACGCACGTCGGCGTCACGCTCGAGGTCGGCGAGGACGCCGTGGAGATCGTGGCCGTCGCCGAGACCACGGCGCAGACCGGGGTCGAGATGGAGGCGCTCACCGCCGCCTCCGTCGCCGCGCTGACGGTGTACGACATGGCGAAGGCCGTCGACAAGGGGATGAGCGTCGCCGAGGTGCGGCTCGTCGAGAAGACGAAGGAGGTCGTGACCTGAGGGCGGGCGTCCTGACGGTGTCGGATCGCGTGTCGCGCGGCGAGGCCGGCGACCGGAGCGGAGACGTGCTCGCGAAGCTGCTGCAGGGCGAGGGCTTCGAGGTCGAGCGGCGCGTCGTCCCCGACGAGCGCGAGCAGATCGCGGCGGCGCTGCGCGAGCTCGCCGGGACGACCCGGCTCGTGCTGACGACGGGCGGCACCGGCCTCGCTCCGCGCGACGTGACGCCCGAGGCGACGCGCGACGTGCTCGAGCGGGAGGCGGCGGGGATCGCGGAGGCCCTGCGCGCCGACTCGATCGCAAAGACGCCGCACGGCCTGCTGACGCGAGGCGTCGCCGGCGTCGTGGGGGCGACCCTCGTCGTGAACCTTCCCGGCTCGCCGGGCGGCTGCCGCGACGGCTTCGCCGTCCTGCGCCCCGCGCTCGCGCACGCGCTCGAGCTGCTCGCCGGCGAGCGGGAGGTGACGCATCGGCAGACGTGAGGGCCGTACCGCCGGAGCCTGCCGCGTAGCATCCCGTCGTTGACCGCGTCCGCCCCCACGCTGGCGCCGCTGCCGGCGCGCTTCGCGCGGCTCGTGAAGATCGAGCACACCGTCTTCGCGCTGCCGTTCGCGTACGTCGGCGCCTTCCTCGCGGTCGCCGGCGCGCCGCCGGCACACGACCTGCTCTGGATCACCCTGGCGATGGTCGGCGCCCGCTCGCTGGCGATGGCGCTCAACCGGCTCGTCGACGCCGGCATCGACGCCCGCAATCCGCGCACCGCGGGTCGGGAGCTGCCGAGTGGGCAGCTCACGCTCGCGCACGTCGCCGCCTTCTGCACGGCCTCGCTCGCGCTCTTCCTCGTCTCGGTCTGGCAGCTCGCGCCGCTGACGCACCTGCTCTGGCCGATCCCCGTCGCGGGCTTCGTCGTCTACCCGTACCTCAAGCGCTGGACATGGCTCTGTCACCTGTGGCTGGGGGCGGTGGACGGTCTTGCGCCGGTCGGCGCCTGGGTCGCGATCACGAATCACCTGCCGTGGGAGGCGTGGCTGCTCGGCGTCGCCGTCGCGCTCTGGGTCGCCGGCTTCGACTGCTTCTACGCGCTCTTCGACCTCGACGTCGACCGGGCGCAGGGGCTGCACTCGATCGCGACGCGCTTCGGCGTCCGCGGCGCTTTCGCCGGCGCGCGGCTCGCGCACGCGGCGACCGTCGGCTGTCTCGTCGGCGCGGGCCTCGGGCTCCCCGTCGGCGGGCTCTACTGGGCCGGAGTCGCCGTCGTGGCCGCCCTGCTCCTCTACGAGCATTCGCTCGTCCGCCCCCACGACCTGCGCCGCCTCGACGCCGCGTTCTTCACGATGAACGGCGTGATCAGCGTCGCCTTCGCGGCCTCCGTGATCGCCGACGCGGTCGCGTGATGATCGTCGCGCGGCAGGTCGGCAAGCGCTTCGGCGAGAAGCGCGTCCTGCGCGGCATCGACCTCGAGCTCGAGCGGGGGGCCTTCGCCGTCGTCACCGGCCCCAACGGCTCCGGCAAGACGACGCTGCTGCGCCTCTGCGCGGGGCTCGCGCTGCCGAGCGAGGGGGAGCTGACGATCAACGCGCAGCGCTCGCAGATCGGCTATCTCGGACACCAGCCGCTCGTCTACCGCGAGCTGACGGCACTCGAGAACCTCGACCTCTACGGCCGCCTCTACCACGTGCCGGAGCGTCGGGAGCGCATCGGCATGCTCCTGGAGCGGTTCGGCCTCTGGGAGGTACGGCACGAGCGCGTCGCCGCCTACTCCCGCGGCATGACCCAGCGGCTCGCGCTGTGCCGCACGCTCGTGCACGAGCCGGAGCTGCTCGTGCTCGACGAGCCGTACAGCGGCCTCGACGAGCAGGGCGGCGAGCTCCTCGACGCCGGGCTCGCCGAGCTCCGGGCGGAGCGGACCTTCCTCGTCTCGACGCACGAGCCCGCCCGTCTCGAGCCTCTCGCCACGCAGCGTCTCGACCTCGCGGCATGAGCTATCCCGCGGACGTCGGCGCGCTCGCCCGCAAGGACCTCCTCCTGGAGCTGCGCGCCCGGGACACGCTCCCGGCGATGGTGCTCTTCGTGGTCGCCGTCTTCGTCGTCTTCCACTTCTCCCTCCCCGCCCGCTCCTCCGACCTCGCAGCCGGCGGCCTGCTCTGGGTGGCGATCGTCTTCACGGCCCTCCTCGGGCTCGGCCGCGCCTTCGTGCCGGAGCGCGAGCAGGGGACGTTCGACGGGCTCGTCCTGGCGCCGTGCGACCGCAGCGCGATCTGGCTCGCGAAGTCGCTGGCCACGCTCGCCTTCCTCGTCGCGGCCGAGGCCGTCGCGCTGCCGCTGTTCGCCCTCTTCTTCCACGGCCTCGACGCCGCGACCGTCGGCGGCGTCGTGCTCGCCGACCTCGGCATCTGCGCCGTCGGCACCTTCGTCGGTGCGATGGCCGTCGCCACCCGCGCCCGCGACCTGCTGCTGCCGGTCCTCTTCCTGCCCCTAGCGGTCCCGATCGTGATCGGCGGGGTCGGCGCGAGCGTCGCCGCCGGCCCCGGCCGATACCTCGCCTTCCTCGCGCTCTACGACGCGCTCTTCGGGGTGCTCTGCTGGGCCTCGTTCGAGTACGTGGTGGCCGAGTAGGACCTGCGACAATTCTCCCGGTGGCCCGGCCCTACCGCATCCCGCTGCCCGTGCTCGCCGCGGCATCGCTCGTGCTGGTCACGCTCGCCCTCGCGCTCGTCTTCTTCGTCGCGCCGAACGACGCCGACCAGGGCTTCTCCCAGCGCATCTTCTACTTCCACGTCTCGATCGCGCTGACGGCGTACCTTTGCTTCGGGCTCGGGGCGTGGAAGGCGCTCCTCCACCTGTGGCGGCGCGACCCGCACGCCGACCTCGAGAGCTACGTCGCCGTCCACCAGGGGCTCATCTTCGGCTCGCTCGTCCTCGTCACCGGCTCGATCTGGGCGAAGATCTCGTGGGGCCACTGGTGGCTCTGGAGCGAGAACCAGCTCGTGCTCTTCCTCGTGCTCTTCCTCTTCTACGCGGCGTACTTCATGCTGCGCTACTCGCTCGAGCCGGGGCCGCAGCGGGCGAACCTCAGCGCCGTCTACGCGCTCTTCGGCGTCGTCCTCATCCCGGTCAGCTTCCTCGCGATCCGGCTCGCCCAGCACTTCATCCACCCGGTGGTCTTCACGCGCCACGGCCCGAGCTTCGGCGGCTGGATGCTCGCGGCGTACTGCGTCGCGCAGGCTGCGACGATCGTCCTCGCGTACACGCTCTACCGCGTCGAGCTGACCGGCAAGCGGCTGGACTCGCGGCTGCAGGAACTGCGGGAGGCCCTCGCGTGACCACGGCCGAGACGTACGTCACCGCCGCCTACTGCGCCGTGTTCGCGCTCGTCCTCCTCTACGTGGTGATCATCGCGCTGAAGCTCCAGCGGCTGGAGCGCGAGGTCGAGGAGCTGGCGGCGCGCCGGGCCGCGGAGGAGCTCCCGAGCGTGGAGCGGGAGCCGGCCGGCGTTGGCTGAGCTCCTGTTCTGGCCCGCGCTCCTCCTCTACGGAGAGGCGGCCGTCGGCTACCTCGGCGACGCGCGGCGGCCGGGTGTCGCCGGACGCGCGGCCACGTGGGGCGTGCGTCTCGGCTGGCTCGTGCAGACCGCGCTCCTCGCGGTGCAGGCGGCGCGCGAGGAGGGGTTCCCGTGGGGCACCTGGGCGGGGTCGCTCAACCTCTTCGTCTGGCTCGTCGTCGGCGGGTACCTGATCTGGGGCTGCCGCAGGCCGTACCGCCTGCTCGGGCTCGCGGTCATGCCGCTCGCCGTCGCGCTGCTCGGGCTCGCCCGCGCGGGCGGCGGGACCGGCGTCGGCGAGCGGAGCCACTACTCGAACGTGTTCCTCGTGCTCCACGTCGGCCTCGTCCTGACGGCGTTCGCCGGCTTCACGCTCGCGGCCGCGCTCTCGGCGCTGTACCTGTGGCAGGAGCGCCGGCTGAAGCGGCGCGCGACGACGATCCTCCGCCGGCCGGCGCCCTCGCTCGCGAGCCTCGACCGGCTCGCGGGGCGGACGGTGGCGTGGTCGCTGCCCGCGCTGACGCTCGGGATCGCCGTCGGCGCCGCACGGCTGCTGGGCGACGGGAAGCGCGCCGACGCGCTCGTCGCGGTGACGCTCGTGACGTGGCTCGTGTGGGTCGCCTACATCGCCCTCCGCTTGCTCGGCGGGTGGAGCGGCCGGCGCGCCGCGTACGTCGCGCTGGCGGGCTTCGTGCTCGTGATCGTGGTCAGGGTCGTCCTCCCCGGGAGCCACTTCGCCTGATGCGCCTCGTCCTCGTCGGCACCTCCCACCACCACGCTCCCGTCGAGCTGCGGGAGCGCGTGGCCCTGCACCGGGAGCAGGCCGCCGCGCTCGCGCGCCGGCTCGGCGAGGCGGTGTGCCTCTCGACCTGCAACCGCACGGAGCTGTACGTCGCCGCCGCCGACGGCGACGAGGCGGAGCGGCAGGCGGTCGCGGCGCTGGCGGAGCTCGAGCCGCAGGTCGAGCAGGCGCTGTACCGGCTGCACGACCACGCGGCGGCCCTGCATCTCTTCCGGGTGGCCGCGGGGCTCGACTCGCTGGTGCCGGGCGAGGGAGAGATCCTCGGGCAGGTCAGGGCCGCCTTCGAGGCGGGGACGGCGGCGACCCTGCTCGACCGCCTGTTCCGCCAGGCGCTGCACGCCGGGCGGAAGGTGCGCGCGCAGACTGCGATCGGCGAGAGCCCCGCCTCGGTCTCGGCCGCCGCCGCCGCGCTCGCCGAGCAGGTCTTCGGCAACCTCGCGGGCCGCTCGATCCTGCTCGTCGGGGCCGGCAAGATCAGCGAGCAGGCGGCGCGCAACCTGCTGAGCCGGCGGGCGCGGATCGCGTTCGTGGCCAACCGGACGCTCGACCGCGCGGACGAGCTCGCGGAGCGGCTCGGGGCGGAGGCCGTTCCCCTGGAAGACGTCGGCAGCCGCCTTGCGGAGGCGGACGTCGTCGTCTCCTCGACGAGCGCCGCCGGCTACGTGCTCGATGCGTCGACGGTCCAGGGCTCGCGCAGCGGCCGCCCGCTGCTGCTGATCGACCTGGCCGTCCCGCGGGACCTCGACCCGGCGATCCACGAGCTGGACGGCTGCTACCTCTACGACATCGACGACCTCGAGGCGATCGTCTCGGAGACGCTGGCGGGGCGGCGGGGCGAGGCCGAGCGGGCCGAAGCGATCGTCGCCGCCGAGGCGCAGAAGTTCCACGAATGGCAGGCCGCGCTCGACGTCGTCCCGGCGATCGCCTCGCTGCGTGCGCGGGCGGAGGAGATCCGGGAGGCGGAGCTGCGCAAGGCCGACGGACTGCTCGGCAGGCTCGACGAGAGCCAGCGGCGGGCGGTCGAGTCCATCACGACCCAGATCGTGAACAAGCTCCTGCACCTGCCGACCGTGCGGATGAAGCAGGCCGCCGCCGCCGCCGACGGGGTGCTCTATGCTGAGGCGGTGCGGCACCTGTTCGGTCTGGGCGAGGACGACCGCTGAAGCTGGGAAGGGCCACCGGGCGGCCGCTGCCGCTGCAGGTGCCGACCGCCTTCGTGCGCGTGAGGCCTCGCGGCGCCGCGCCCTGCGGCCAGTCGGTGCGGAGGCGGCCTTGCTGTGCTGATCCGCGTCGGCAGCCGCGGCAGTAGGCTCGCGCTCACGCAGGCCGAGCTCGCCGCCGCCCGCCTGCGCGCGCCGGGGGTCGAGATCGCGCTCCTGCCGATCACGACCGCGGGCGACCGCGACCGCACGAGCCCGTTCGGCCAGATCGGGTCGCGCGGCGTCTTCGTCAAGGAGCTCGAGGAGGCGCTGCTCGACAGGCGCATCGACGTCGCCGTCCACTCCGCGAAGGACATGACCTCCACGGACACGCACGCGCTCGCCGTCGGGGCGTATCTCCAGCGGGAGGATGCACGGGACGCGCTCTGCGGCGCGGACGGCGTCCACGCCGGCATGCGCATCGGTACGGCGTCGGCCCGGCGGAAGGCGCAGCTCCTCGCGCTCGAGCCCTCGCTGCGGATCGAGCCGCTGCGCGGCAACGTCGACACGCGGCTGCGCAAGCGCGGGGAGCGCGGCCTCGACGCGGTCGTGCTGGCGGCGTGCGGGCTCGACCGGCTCGGGCTCGGACGAGAGATCGGGCACCGCTTCGACCCCGGCGAGCTGCTGCCGGAGGCCGGCCAGGGTGCGCTGGCGCTGCAGGTTCGCGCCGGCGAGGAGTATCTCGCGGCCGCCGCCGACGACGCCGAGACGCGGCGCCGCGTGGAGGCGGAGCGGGCCGTGGTCGCGGCGGTGGGCGGGGGGTGCCTCGCTCCCGTGGCCGCGCACCACGACGGCACGACGCTGACCGCGCTCGCCGCCGCCGAGGACGGCTCGTGGCTCGAGCGCCGGAGCGGCGACGACCCGCTGGAGCTCGGCCGCGAGCTCGCCCGCCTCGCCGCCGGCAGATGAGGGTCGTCCTGACGCGCGCCGAGGCGCAGGCCGGGCCGCTCGCGCAGCGGCTCGAGGCCCTCGGGCACGAGGTGGTGCGCTGTCCGCTGATCGCGGTCGAGCCGCTCGGCGACGGCCCGATCGACGTGTCCGGCTACGAATGGGTGGTCGTGACGAGCCCGAACGGCGCGGCCGAGCTCGCGCGCCGGCTCGCGGCGCCGCCTCGCCGGCTGGCCGCGATCGGCCCGGGAACCGCGGCGATGCTGCGGGCGAACGGCCTCGAGCCCGACCTCGTGCCCGTCGTGGCGACGCAGGAGGGGCTGCTCCTCGAGCTGCCGCCGGGACGGGTGCTCCTCGCGGCGGCCGAGGGCGCGCGGCGGCTGCTCGTCGAGCAACGGGGCGCCGACTTCCTGCCGCTCTACCGGACGGTCGAGCGCGCGCCGCGGCGTGCGCCCGAGGGAGACGTCGTGCTGCTCGCGTCCCCGTCGGCGGCGCGGGCGCTCGCCGCGACGGGCGCCCGTATTCCCGCCGTCGCGATCGGGCCGCAGACGGCCGCCGCCGCGCGCGAGGCCGGGCTTCACGTCGCCGCCGAGGCGGCGACGCACGATGTCGACGGTCTGCTCGCCGCGCTAGCTTCCGTCTAGATGTTCGTCACGTTTCTCAGCGACTTCGGGCTGCAGGACGACTTCGTCGGCACCTGCCACGGCGTGATCAAGCGGATCGCGCCCGACGCGCAGATCATCGACGTCACCCACGGCATCCGGCCCGGTCACGTCCTCCAGGGGGCGCTCGTGCTGCGGAACACCCTGCCGTACATGCCGCCGGGCGTGCACCTGGCCGTCGTCGACCCCGGCGTGGGCGGCGGCCGCCGCCCGCTCGTGCTCCGCGACGCCGAGGGCCGCACGTACGTGGGCCCCGACAACGGCCTCCTGCTGCTCGCCGCCGACCGCTTCGGCGGCGTCGTGGAGGCGCACGAGCTCGCGAACGAGGCGTACGCGCTGGAGTCCGTCTCCCGCACCTTCCACGGCCGCGACCTCTTCTCGCCGGCGGCCGCGCACGCCGCGCTCGGCGTGCCGCTCGGGGAGCTCGGGCCGCCGCTCGACCCGGAGGCGCTCGTCCGGCTCGACCTGCCGGAGCCGGAGGTCAGCGGGTCGCGCATCCGCGCGACCGTCCTCGGCGTCGACCGCTTCGGGAACGTCGCGCTCAACCTGTCCCGCGAGCACCTCGAGCAGGCGTCGATCGTCCCCGGTACGAGGGTCGAGCTCGCCTCGCGCGGCGAGCGCTACTTCGCCGTCGCCGCTCGCACGTTCGGCGACACCCGCCCCGGGGAGCTCATCCTCTACGAGGACAGCTACCGCAACCTCGCGGTGGCCGTCTCCCGCGGCAATGCCGCCGAGCTGCTCCGCGTCGACGAGGGCAGCGACCTGCTGATCCGGCTGGAGTCGCCGTGAACGCCCAACGGACCGCCCGCCTCATCACCGAGGCCGTGGTCCGCCGGCCGCTGCTCTGGCGCCTGCTGCGCGGCCGGACGCGAGGGCTCTTCGACGAGCTCGCGCCGACGTGGGAGACTCGCATCGGGCCGGACCACGTGGCCGCTCTCGAGCTCGCCCTCGACGTGCTGCCGCCGCCGCGTCGGGTGCTCGATCTCGGCACCGGCACGGGCGTCGCCGCAGGTGCGGTCGCGCGCCGCTTCCCGGGGGCGGAGGTCATCGGCCTCGACCTCTCGCCGGGCATGGTGGCCGAGGCGCGAAGGCAGCTGCCCTCGGCGCTCGCCGCGCGCGTCCGCTTCGAGGTCGGCGACGCCGCGCGCCTGCCCTTCGAGGACGCAGCCTTCGAGCTCGTCACCCTCGCGAACATGATCCCGTTCTTCGACGAGCTCGCGCGTGTCACCGCCGGCGGGGGCGCGATCGTCTTCTCGTTCTCCCGCGGCGTGGAGACGCCGATCTACGTGCAGGAAAGGCGGCTCCGGGAGGAGCTCTCCCGCCGCGGTTTCGCGCAATTTGCGAGCTTCGCCGCCGGCCCGGCGACGGCGCTCCTCGCGCGAAGGAGGTAAGCTCCGGCCACAGGAGTCCGCGACACGGTTGCACCGGTCCGAACCCTGAGGCCCCCGAGAACGCCCGACGCTCGCGGGGGCCTTCACGTCTGGAGATGAGATGGCGAGGGCCGGACTCGAACCGGCGACACCCCGGTTTTCAGCCGAGTGCTCTACCAGCTGAGCTACCTCGCCCCTGAAAGAGCAGCGTGCGGACAGCAGTCTAGCGGCGCCCTCGCCTACGCCCGGGCCGTGCCACGGACGGCGGAGAGCCGTTCCACGAGCGTGCCCACGAGGTCGTCCTTGTGGAGCACCGCGTCGGCTCCCGCCTCGGCGGCAGCCCGCTGGAGCTGCGGGTCGCGGTCGCCCGTGAGGGCGATCAGGCACAGGTGCGGGTGGTCCTTCCGCATCCGGGCGACGGCGGTGACGCCGTCGACGAGCGGCATGTGCAGGTCGATGACCACGGCGTCCGGCAGGAGCTCGTCGGCGCGCCGGATCGCCTCGAGCCCGTCGGCCACCCTCGCGACCACGGTCAGCTCGGGCTGGTGCTCGATCAGCGGCTGGAGCGAGTCCAGGAAGGCCTCGTCGTCGTCCGCGACGAGTACCCGCACGGCCGCCGTCGGGGTTCCGCCGGGCTCCTCCATCGACGTGCGACGTTAGCCTTGTCGCGATGCCCGCGCAACCGCCGGCCGCCGAGGCCGTCCCGAAGCAGGTCGCCGTGATCGGAGCGCCGCTCGACCTCGGCGCGGGGCGGCGCGGAGTCGACATGGGCCCGTCCGCGATCCGCTATGCGGAGCTGGCCGAGCATCTCGCCGAGAAGCTCGGCATCGTCACCGACGACCTCGGGAACATCGAAGCCCCCGTTCCCGAGTCGACGGCGATGGGAGACGACCGCGCACGGTTTCTCCCGCACATCCTCGAGCTGTGCGACCGCGTCGCGAAGCTCGTCGCGCGGGCGCGCCGCGCCGGGGAGACCCCGCTGGTGCTCGGCGGCGACCACTCCGTCGCCCTCGGCACCCTCGTGGGCATGGCCGAGGCGGACGGTCCGGGCGGAGCGCTCTGGATCGACGCGCACGGCGACTTGAACACGCCCGAGTCGTCGCCGAGCGGGAACGTCCACGGCATGGTGCTCGCCGCGGCGCTGGGCCTCGGCGGCCCGGCGTTCGCCCACGACAACTGGACGCTGCCGGCGGTCGAGCAGGGCCGCCTGTCGCTCG
Organism: Actinomycetota bacterium; assembly: GCA_039648875.1. Lineage (GTDB taxonomy): Bacteria > Actinomycetota > Thermoleophilia > Gaiellales > Gaiellaceae > Palsa-739. The sequence goes on along the minus strand of JBBWZD010000131.1, from coordinate 41,858 downwards.
TCGGCCTCCGGTCGCTCGACCGCGCCGAGCGGGAGCTGCTGAGGGGGCTCGACGCGAAGGCCTTCACCATGAGCGAGATCGACCGGATCGGCATCGAGCACTGCATGCGCCAGGCGCTCGAGCACGCGAGCGGGGGCGCGTTCCTCCACGTCAGCCTCGACATGGACGTCGTCGACCCCGAGCAGGCGCCCGGCGTGGGCACCCCGGTTCGCGGCGGGCTGTCGTACCGCGAGGCGCACCTGGCGATGGAGATCGTGGCGGAGTCCGGCGCCGCCGACTCCTTCGACGTCGTGGAGGTGAACCCCGTGCTCGACCGCGAGAACGCAACCGGCAAGCTGGCGGTCGAGCTCGTCGCCTCAGCGCTCGGCGCGCGCATCCTTTGACGCGAGCAGGAACCGCTCGACCGCCTCGGCGGTCTCCTCGAACGCGTCCCACATGACGATGTGCAGGCCCGGCACGGCGACCGTCTCGACTCGATCCGCGTAGGCCGCGAGCTGCTCCTCGCGCACGAGGCCGTAGGCCGGCGCGTGGACGAGCAGCGCCGGCGCCCGCAGCGTCTCCGGCGGCGGCGGCTCGGCCGCGAGCTCGCCGTAGATCGAGATCACCGCGGCCTGGCACGTCCGCCGCCGCAGCCGCCCGTCCGGCAGCGGCTCGCAATGCTGCTCCGCGTCGAGCAGCACGAGCTCCCGCGGCGTCGCCGGCCCGTCGCCGCGCCGCTCCGCGTAGTCCTCCGCCGACTCGTACACGGGGTCGGCGCGTTCGCTCTCCGCGGAGAAGAGCGCGACGTGGGGCAGCACCTGAATGGCCGGGTCGAGCAGGACGGCGCGCCGCGCGAGCTTCGGGTGCCGCGCGGCCAGCTCGAGCACGAGCCGGCCGCCGAAGGAATGCCCGAGCCAGTCGGCCTCGCCGATGCCGAGCGCGGCCACCGTCTCCACCAGGTCGGCGACATGCGTCTCGAACGACCAGGGCGGATCCCAGCCGGAACGGCCGTGGCCGCGCAGGTCCGGGGCGACCACGTGGAACCGCTCCGCCCAGCGCTCCTCGGCCAGCCGCCGGAAGCGCTCGCCGTGCGCGGTCACGCCGTGGAGGCAGAGCAGCGGCGGGCCCGCCGGGTCGCCCCATTCGTGGACGTGCAGCCGCACCGGCGGCGCTACCCCTCTTCCTCGCCGCTGCCGGAGGGCCGGTAGTAGGTCCGTCCCTTCAGCTCGTCGGGGAGGTGGTCGATCTCGAAGCCGCGCGCGTCGTCGTGCGGGTACACGTAGCCCGTGCCGTGGCCGAGGCGGCGGCCGTAGTAGCTTCCGTCGCGCAGCGCCCGCGGGGGCTGCACGTTTCCGAGCTCCCGCACGTCGGCCGCGGCCTCCTTCAGGGCGACGTAGCTCGCGTTCGACTTCGGCGCGCGCGCGAGATAGATCGCCGCCTGCGCGAGGTTGAGCCGGGCCTCCGGCAGCCCGACGTGCTCGACCGCGTGGGCGGCGGCCACCGCGACGAGCAGGGCGCGAGGATCGGCGTTCCCGACGTCCTCGGATGCGAGCACGATCATCCGTCGCGCGATGAAGCGCGCGTCCTCTCCCCCCTCGAGCATCGCGGCGAGGTAGTAGACGGCGGCGTCGGGATCGGAGCCGCGCATCGACTTGATGAAGGCGGACGTGAAGTCGTAGTGCGCGTCCGCGTTGTCGTAGACGACCGGCCGCTTGCGCGCGGCGTCCTCGACGTGCGCCTCGCTCACCGCGGCGCCCTCGGCGCGGGCGGTCTCCACGGCCAGCTCGACGATGTTCAGCGCCGCGCGCGCGTCGCCCCCGCTGCGGCGGGCGACGAGCTCGACGAGCGCGTCGGCGAGCTCTGCCCCCAGCTCCGCGGCGCCGCGGCGGACGATCTCCTGCACGTCGGCCGGTGCGAGCGGCTCGAGCTCGTAGACCTGGCAGCGCGAGAGCAGCGCCGAGTTCACCTCGAAGTACGGGTTCTCGGTCGTCGCGCCGATCAGGGTCACGAGACCCTCCTCGACGGCCGGGAGCAGCGCGTCCTGCTGCGCCTTGTTGAAGCGGTGGATCTCGTCGAGGAAGAGGATCGTCCGCCGGCCGGACGCGCCCAGGCGCTCGCGTGAGCCCGCCAGGATCCCGCGGACGTCCTTCACCGTCGCCGAGACCGCCGAGAGCTCCTCGAAGACGGCGCCCGTCGTCGCCGCGACGATGCGCGCCAGCGTCGTCTTGCCGGAGCCCGGCGGCCCGTAGAAGATCGAGGAGCGGACGCGATCCTCGGCGATCGCGAGCCGCAGGGCGGATCCCTCGCCCAGCACGTGCGCCTGCCCCACGAAGTCTGCGAGCGTGCGCGGCCGCAGGCGCTGCGCGAGCGGCGCCACCTCGCCGGCGCGCCGCGCCGCCGACTCCGAGAACAGGTCACCCATGCCGCCAGTATGTACTCGCTTCTATGCTCCGCCGGTGGCCGTGACCAGCCTGCGCGGCGAGGCGAGCGACCTCCTCAGCCGGCTCATCCGTCTCGACACGACGAACCCGCCCGGGAACGAGACGGCGGCCGCGGAGCTCCTGCGCGGCTACCTCGAGGGCAACGGGGTCGAGTGCGAGGTCTACGCGCGCGTGCCGGAGCGCGCCAACCTCGTCGCGCGCATCCGCGGCAGCGGCGACGGCCCCAGCCTGCTCCTGCTGTCGCACACCGACGTCGTGCTCGCGGATCCGCGCGAGTGGTCGGTGCCGCCCTTCGCGGGCGAGGTCCGCGAGGGGGAGGTCTGGGGCCGCGGCGCGCTCGACATGAAGGGCCAGGTGGCGGCGAGCGCGGTCGCGATCGCGTCGCTCGCCCGCGAGGGATTCCACCCGGACGGCGACCTCATCTTCGCCGCGACAGCCGACGAGGAGGTGGGCGACGGGTTCGGCCTCGAGTGGCTCTGCGAGGAGCACCCGGACGCGGTGCGCTGCGACTTCGCTGTGAACGAGGGCGCCGGCGACCGGCTCGAGCTCGGGGGCGGCGTCTACTACCTCTGCTCGGCGGCGGAGAAGATGAGCGCCCCGTTCCTCCTCCTCGTGCACGGACGCTCGGGGCACGCGTCGATGCCGGGGATCGCCGACAACGCGCTCGTGAAGGCTGCGCGGCTCGTCGAGCGTCTGGCCGCCTACCGCCCGGAGCCGCAGGTGCAGCCCGAGGTGGAGGCCTTCCTGCGCACCGTGCTCGGCGAGGTCCCCTCCCCGCGCTCCGTGCTGGAGCGGGCGCAGGCGCTCGATCCCACCGCGGCCGAGCTCGTCGAGCCGCTGCTGGCACCGACGTTCGCGCCCACGATCATCTCGGCGTCGCAGAAGCGCAACGTCATCCCCGCCCTCTGCGAGGTGGTGGTCGACTGCAGGCTGCTGCCGGGTCAGCATCCGTCGGGGGTCGAGCCCGTGGTGCGGGCCGTGGTGGGGGGCGACGTGGACTACGAGCTCGAGTGGCTGCAGGCGCACGGCGGCACCCGCTCCCCGCTCGACACGCCGCTGTGGCGGGCGGTGGAGGAGTTCACGGGCGCGACCGAGCCCGGTGCCCACGCCGTGCCGATCTGCACGGCCGGCTTCACCGACAGCCACTGGCTGCGGGAGGCGTTCGGAACCGTCGCCTACGGCTTCTTCCCCTCGCGGGCGATGCCGGCCCGCGTCGCGGCGCAGCTCATCCACTCGGCAGACGAGCGCGTGCCGGTGGACGACGTCGAGCTGGGGCTGTCCTGGCTGCGGCACGCGGCACGCGCCGTCTGTGGCTGATCCCCCGCCTGTACGCTCAGCGACGTGAGCGAGGAGAAGCTCCGCCTCGGCGGCATGGCCCTGCCGAACGGCGTGCTCGTGCACGGGCCGAGCGCCTGGGCGTGCGCGATCCGGCACCCGGACGGGCGGCTGGAGGTCGTGTCGGCTCGAAAGCGGTTCCGAGCCGCGCGGGTCACGAGCCCGCTGCTGCGCGGCCCCGCGCGCCTCGCCGAGGCTCTGGCGCTGCTGCCGCAGGTGAAGCGCAGGCTGCCGGCGGCGCGGCTGCCGATGGAGAGCCCCCGCGTGCTCGTGATGATGGTGGGCGCGGCGCTCGCCGTGAAGGGCGTCCGCGACTCGGCGCGGCTGCGCCCGGCCGCGCAGGAGCTGCTCTCCGGCCTGCTCTCGATCGCGCCGGCGGCCGTCGCGCTCCGCGGCTCGGAGCTCGCCGCCTACCACGGCGCCGAGCACATCTCGATTGGCACGTACGAGCACGGCCCGGGCGCGACGAAGGAGCACGAGCGCTGCGGCGGCCATCTCATCGGCCCCCTCGTGGCGACCTCGGCTGCAGGCAACGTGCTCGCCGGCCTCGCGCCGGAGCGGCTGCGCAACCCCGCCCGCGCCGCCGCCCAGGTCGGCGCCCTCGCCGCCTCGACCGAGATCTTCGGCTGGATGACCCGGCATCCGGGTCACCTGGTGGCGCAGGCGCTCTCGAAGCCGGGTCACGAGCTGCAGCACCGGCTCTCGACGGCCGAGCCGAGCCCCGAGCAGCTCGAGGTCGCCGAGGCCGCGCTCGCCGCCTGCGTCGCGCTCGAGCATGGCGACTAGCACGCGGACCCGCCTCCCGCCGGAGATCTTCGACCTGCCGGTCGAGAAGATGCGAGCGGGGTGGTACACCGACGCGTACTTCAACCACGGCCGGGACACGCTCCTGCGCGCGGGGCGCCGCCCGCAGGTGGTGATGCAGGTCTTCCAGCGCAAGCACTCGTGGCTCGGGGGGATGGACGAGGCGCTCGCGATCCTGAAGCTCTGCGCCCACGACGCCGACGGTCTCGAGATCCGGGCCCTCTACGACGGCGACCCGATCGAGCCGTGGGAGCCGGTGCTGACGATCGAGGGCGACTACACCGCGTTCGCCCACCTGGAGACGGTCTACCTCGGCACGCTCGCGCGGCGCACGCTGATCACGACGAACGTGGTACGGGTCCTCGAGGCCGCCGACGGGAAGCCGGTCATCTTCATGCCGGCCCGGCACGACCACCATCGCGTCCAGACCGGCGACGGCTATGCCGCCTACGTCGCGGGGCGCGTCGTCGGCGCCGAGATCGGCGTCACGACGGACGAGCAGGCGTCGTGGTGGGGTGGGCGCGGCGTCGGCACCGTGCCGCACGCGCTGATAGCGGCCTACGGCGGCGACACGGTCGCCGCCGCGCGCGCCTTCGCCGAGTGGGCTCCTCCGGACATGAACATCACGGTCCTCGTGGACTTCGAGAACGACTCGGTGCGGACGGCGCTCGAGGTCGCCGACGCGCTGGGAGCGCGGCTCTGGGGCGTGCGGCTCGACACCTCCGAGTCGCTCGTCGACCGTTCGCTCTGGCAGGACCTGGGCGACTTCAAGCCGACCGGCGTGAACGAGCGGCTCGTCTGGAAGGTGCGGCATGCCCTCGACGCGGCGGGCTTCGAGGGCGTGAAGATCGTCGCCTCCGGCGGCTTCACCGTCGAGAAGATCCGGGCGTTCGCGGAGAGCGGCGTGCCGGTCGACGCCTACGGGATCGGCTCCTCGCTGATCCGCGGCTCGAACGACTTCACGGCAGACGTGGTGACGACCGACGGCAGGCCCTCCGCCAAGGTGGGCCGGCGCTACCGCGAGAGCCCGCGGCTCGAGCTCGTGCCGTGAAGAGGGTCCTGTGGGACGTCGACACGCAGGTGGACTTCATGGACCCTGCGGGAAAGCTCTATGTCGGGGGCGCGGAGACGGCGGCGCCGGCGATGGCCCGCCTGGTGGAGGCGGCCCGCGCGGCGGGGGTCGTCCACGTCGCCTCCGCCGACGACCACGAGCTCGTCGATCCGGAGATCTCCGAGCAGCCCGACTGGCGGAGCACCTACCCGCCGCATTGCCTGCGCGGGACGCCCGGCGCGGAGAAGGTCGCCGCGACCAAGCAGCACGATCCGGTGCCGCTCTCGCTGGTCCCGTTTCCTCCGGAGCTGCTCGGGGAACTGATCCGTGGGAGGCGCGAGATCCTCCTCCTCAAGAAGAGCGTCAACGTCTTCACGAATCCCAACACCGATTCCCTGCTCGACGCGCTCGACCCGGACGAGATCCTGGTCTTCGGCGTGGCGACGGACATCTGCGACGACGTCGCGATCCGCGGCTTCCTGCAGCGCGGCCGCCGCGTGCGCTTCGTCGAGGATGCTGCCAGGGGGCTCGACGAGGGGCGGGTCGCAGCCTGCACGGCGTTCTGGCGGAACGGCGGCGTGACCTTCACGAGCGCCGAGGAGGCGGCGGCGTCGCTGGCGTGAGCGCATGGTAGGCCACTGGTTCCACGCGCTCTCCGACTTCGCCACGACGTGGCTGCCGCTGGCGTTCTTCGGCATCCTCGTCATGACGGCGTGGCTGCTGTGGCGGACGGTAGGGATGATGCCGCGCACGCGCCCCGCGCACGTCGACTCGAAGGCGAAGTCGCACACGAGCTGGAGCGACATCGCGGGGGTCGAGGAGGTTCGCGCCGAGCTGTCGGAGGTGGTCGAGTTCCTGCGCGACCCGAAGCGCTTCCAGCGCCTCGGAGCGAAGGTCCCGAAGGGGCTGCTCCTGTACGGGCCGCCCGGCACCGGCAAGACGCTGCTCGCCCGCGCCGTCGCGCACGAGTCCGGCGCGAACTTCTACTCCGCGAGCGCCTCGTCGTTCGTCGAGATGTTCGCGGGCCTGGGCGCCGCGCGCATCCGCAAGCTCTTCGCCGAGGCGCGCAAGCATGCCCCTGCGATCGTCTTCATCGACGAGCTGGACGCCGTGGGGGCGCAGCGCAGCGGACACGGCTTCAACCGGGAGCAGGACCAGACGCTCAACCAGCTCCTCGTCGAGCTCGACGGCTTCGAGGGCGCCGAGAAGGTGGTCGTCATGGGAGCCTCGAACCGCATCCAGGATCTCGATTCGGCGCTCCTGCGCCCCGGCCGCTTCGACCGCCAGATGCTGGTGGCGCCGCCCGACCTCGCCGGCCGCGAGGCCATCCTCGGCGTCCACACGCGCAGCAAGCCGCTCGCCGCGGACGTCGAGCTGCATCAGGTCGCGAAGCAGACGAGCGGGCTCACGGGCGCCGAGCTGGCGAACATCTGCAACGAGGCGGCGATCTTCGCGGGCCGCCGCGGCGACGTGCACCTGACGCAGGCCGACTTCGACTCGGCCATCGAGCGCACCGTCGCGGGCCTGCAGCAGAAGAAGCTCCTCACCGAGAAGGAGCGGCGGATCCTCGCCTACCACGAGGGCGGGCACGCGCTGATGGCGCACCTGGTAGGAGCGGCCATGGAGCTCCAGAAGGTGACCATCGTCTCGCGCGGCGACGCCCTCGGCTACGCCTTCTACCTCCCCGAGGAGGATCGCTACCTGCACACGCGGGAGGAGCTGATCGACCACATGGTGGTCGCCCTCGCGGGGCGCGCGGCCGAGGAGATCGTGTTCGGGCGCGTCACGAACGGCGCGGCGAACGACCTGGAGAAGGTGACGGAGATCGCTCGCGCGATGGTCTTCGAGTGGGGCATGGCCGAGAGCGTCGCCTCCCGCACGCTGCGCGCCGACAACTACGCGCTGTCCGAGGAGACGAAGCGTCTCCGCGACTCCGAGCAGGCGAGCCTGACGGACTCGGCGTACGCGGAGTCGCGCCGCCTGCTGCAGAAGCACCGCGCGGCGCTCGACCGGATCGCAGCGGCCCTCCTCGAGAAGGAGACCCTCGTCCGCGAGGAGGTGCTGGCGCTCTTCGCGAACGTCGAGCCCGAGTCGCGCGCCTCCGAGACCGTCGGCGTGCCCCGCGCCGTCGTGAACGCGGCCGTGGCCGATGCGGCGGCGGCCGACGCGCCGCTCCGCCGCGGTCCGGCCAGCGGATAGCATCGCCCGCGTGGAAGCGCGCGGGATCCATCACGTCGGCGTCGCCGTGGCGAACCTCGACGAGGCGGTGCAGACGTACGTGCGGCTGTTCGGCGGGCGCCTCGAGCACCGCTCCCGCGTCGAGGAGCAGGGCGTCGAAGCGGCCTCCGTCCGTGTCGGCGCCGGCCGCGTCGAGCTGCTCGCGGCCCTCGGCGAGGACACGCCCGTCGGCCGCTTCCTCGCCCGCCGCGGCCCCGGCATGCACCACGTCGCCTACGAGGTCGACGACGTGGGCTCCGCGCTGGCGGAGCTCTCCCGGGAGGGAGCGGAGCTGATCGACGCCCAGCCTCGACGCGGTATGTTCGGCCTCGAGGTGGCCTTCGTCCATCCCGAGTCGGTGCACGGCGTGCTGTCGGAGGTGGTCTCGCATGGCTGACGGGGAGCGCGTGCGGATCGAGCTCGGCTTCGAGGGAGGCCAGGTGATCGGCGGGTTCGTCGCCCCGTCGTCGGCCGAGCAGCTCGAGCGGGCCCTGCACGAGGACGGCCCGCGCGTGGTCGTGCTCGAGACCGAGGACGGCCCCTACCACGTCGTCGTGCCGCGCGTCTCGTACTTCCGCCGCTTCGCCCGCGCCGGCCGCGTCGGCTTCGGCGCCGGCTGACCCGGGTTACGCCGCGAAGAGGCCCGGGGAAGCAGTCGTGATGAGCCAGAGAGCGAGCGAGAAGCCGCCGCGCGAGTCGACGGAGCACGTCCGCCGGCTCGTCGAGCGGGCGCAGCAGGGTGACCGGTCGGCGCTCGAGGAGCTCTACCTCATCCACTTCGACCGGATCTACAGCTACCTGCACATGAGCGTCGGCAACCGCCACGACGCGGAGGACCTGACGACGCAGACGTTCCTGAAGATGCTCGAGTCGATCAAGCGCTTCCGCTGGCAGGCGGCGCCCTTCTCGGCCTGGCTCTTCCGCATCGCGCACAACCTCGCCATGGACCACTTCCGCGCCCGGCGCCGCTGGCAGCCGGAGGAGGAGGTGCCGGAGCCTCCGGGCTCGGAGGAGCCCTCCGCCGAGCTCGAGGCGATGCAGTCGATCGGCCGGCAGTCGATGCTGGCGCTGATCGAGCGGCTGTCGCCCGAGCAGCAGCAGGTGCTGACGCTGAAGTTCGTCTTCAACTTCCCGAATGCGGACGTCGCGACGATCCTCGGCAAGACCGAAGGCGCGATCAAGTCGCTGCAGCACCGGGCGCTCGCCTCGCTCCAGAAGCAGATCGCCAACAAGCAGGACTAGTCCTCTTCCGTGGCGCTGGAGGTCGGGATCGTGGGGCTGCCGAGCGCCGGGAAGTCGCTGCTGTTCGCGGCCCTCACCGGCGCCCGCGCCCACGGCGAGGTCGGGATGGCGGCGATCCCCGACCCGCGGCTGCAGCCGCTCGCCGACGTGGTGCGGGCGCGCAAGGTGACGCCGGCGGCGATCCGCGTCGCCGAGGTGCGCGGCACCGGTCCGGAGCTGCTCGGCAACCTGCGCCAGGTCGACGCGCTGCTCGTCGTCCTCGACGGCTTCTCCGGTACGCGCGTGCCGGACGACGACCTCGAGACGCTGAAGCTCGAGCTCCTCGTCGCCGACCGCGACCACGTCGAGCGTAGGCTCGAGCGCGTGGCGAAGCAGGCGAAGTCGGGCGACGCCACGCTGAAGCGGGAGGTGGAGCAGCTCGAGCGCCTGCTCGCCCACCTCGACGCGGGGCACGCGCTCGCCGACTGGGGGGAGGAGCACCCGCCGGAGCTCGAGCCGCTGACGACGAAGCCGCTGATCGCGATCGAGAACGGCTCCGGCGGGATCGACCTGAAGCTGGAGGCCGAGCTCGCCGAGCTGTCCGCCGACGAGGCGGCGGAGTTCCGCGGCGGGCGCGAGTCGGCGCTGGGCGAGGTGGTGCGGCGCCTGGCCGAGACGCTCGACCTGCTGAGCTTCTTCACCGCCGGCGAGAAGGAGACGCGCGCGTGGACGCTGCGGCGCGGGCAGACGGCGCTCGACGCGGCCGCGACCATTCACTCCGACATCGCCCGCGGCTTCATCCGCTGCGAGGTGATTCGCTGGGACGACCTCGTCGCCGCCGGCTCGCACACCGAGGCCTCGCGGGCCGGGAAGCAGCGCCTGGAGGGGAGGACGTACGTGGTCGAGGACGGAGACGTCCTCAACATCCGCTTCAACGTCTGACGCCGGCGCCCCGGGGCTCTGCGGCAGGAGACGCATCGTCACAATCACGCGCGTGATCCGCGCGCCCTTGATCGTCGCACTCGCGGTCGCCGCGGCCGTGCTCGCCAGCTCGGCGCTCTCGCGCCGGACCAGGGTGCCGGCGCCCTGCTTCCTCGTCCTCGCGGGCCTGGCCGTCAGCGGCACGCCGGGCATCGAGGCGATCCGGCTGCCGCCGGACGTCGTCTTCTTCGGCTTCCTGCCGCCGCTGCTCTACGCGGCAGCGTTCCTGACCGCGCCGCGGGAGGTGCGCGCGAACTGGCTCTCGATCCTGCTGCTGGCCGTCGGCCTCACGGCCGCGACCCTCTTCGCCGTCGGCGGCGCCGCGTGGGCCGCGGTCGGGGCGCTCGGCGCCGGCGGCGCGTTCGTCCTCGGAGCCGTCCTCGGGCCGACGGACCCGATCAGCGCGACGACCGTCATCGGCTCGAGCTCCGCGCCCGAGCGGCTGCGCACGATCCTCGAGGCCGAGAGCCTCGTCAACGACGGCGTCGGGCTCGTCGCGTTCTCGATCGCGCTCACCGCCGCCGAGCGGGGAAGCTTCTCGGTCGCGGACGGGCTGCTGAAGTTCGTCCAGCTCTCGATCGGCGGCATCGCCTTCGGCGTCGTGCTGGGGCTCGTGCTCGAGCGCATCCGCAGGCACATGCGCGACCCGAAGATCGAGATCTCCGTCTCGCTGCTGACGCCGTACCTGGCCTACATCCCGGCCGAGCGGGCGCACCTCTCGGGGATCCTGGCGACCGTCGCGTGCGGCGTCTTCCTCGGCTGGCGCTCGGGCGGGATCTTCCGACCCGAGGTGCGCCTCCAGTCGGTCGCGGTGTGGGACGTCCTCACCTTCGTCCTCAGCTCGGTGCTCTTCGTCCTCCTCGGCACGCAGTTCCGCGCCGTGCTCAAGGGCCTCGGCCACTATTCGCCGTGGGTGCTGGCGCGCGACGCGCTGCTCGTCTTCGGCGTCGTCACCGTGGTGCGGCTGGCGTGGATGTTCACGGTCCCCCACGTCGTCGCGCAGGTGGGGCGGAGCCGGCAGTGGGCGGAGATCGACCCGTGGCAGGACCGCTTCCTGCTCGGCTGGAGCGGGATGCGCGGCGCCCTCTCGCTGGCGGCGGCCCTCTCCATCCCGGCGGCCGTGGCCCATCGCGAGGAGATCCTCTTCCTCACCTTCACGACGATCCTCGCCGGGCTCGTCGTGCTGGGCATTCCGTTCCCGTGGCTGCTCGCGCGGCTCGGCTTCGGGCTCGAGGAAGCGGTCACTCCTGCGGAGGTGCGCGCCGGCGTCGCCGTGACGGAGGCGGCGCTCGCGCGGCTGGCGGAGCTCGAGCGGGACGACCGCGTCGGTCCCGGGGTCGCGGGCGCGCTGCGGGGACTCTACGAGAGCCGCGTCGAGCGGCTCGGCGCGCGCCGCGACGCCGACGGAGCGGGCAGCGCCGCGGACGACTACGTGGGGCTCCGGCGCGAGCTGCTGGCCGCCGAGCGCGCGGAGCTGGCGCGGCTGGAGCGGGAGGGGGAGCTCGGCTTCACCGCGGCGCGGCACCTCGAGCGGCAACTCGACCACGAGGAGTCCGGCCTGCGGCGCTAGCCGGCGCTGATGAGGGCGACGCCGGCGAGCGCTGCGCAGAGGCCCGCGAGCTGGGCGCGCGCCGGCCGCTCGGCGAGCAGGATCCGGGCGAGCACGATCAGGACGACCGGGTAGAGGGAGGCCAGCACCGAGACCACGCTCAGCAGGCCGCGCGTGGACGCGAGGCCGTAGAGGATCGTCGCGCCGGTGTCGCCGAGGCCGACGGCGGCGAGCAGCAACCATGCGCGCGGCGGCGCGGCCGGTCGCGGCCTCAACGCCAGCGCGGCGAGCGCCGCGAGCGGGGCGCCCGCCGCTCGCATCGAGAGCGTCGCCCACAGCGCGCCCCCGCCCGCGGCCCTGCCCACGCCGACGAGCGTGCAGCCGAAGCCCGCCGCTGCGACCAGCGCGAGCCCCACTCCCGGAGCGAGCCGGCCGGTGCCGCGGGCGGGAGCGGGCTCCCGCGAAGCGCCCACGACGCCCACAATGGCGAGCGCCAGCCCCGCCGCCTGCAGAGGCGACGGCCGCTCGCCGCGGGCGAGCCCGTAGCAGAGCGGAACGATCGCCGCCGTCGCGGTGATCGGACCGACGATGCCCATCGTCCCGACCGCGAGGGCGCGGTAGAACGCCGCCAGGCCGAGCACGCCTGACACGCCCGCCGCCGCGCCCCACGCGAGGTGGGGGGCGGACGGGATTCGCGCCCCTGCGGCCGCCACGACGAGCGCCACGAGGACGAGCCCGGCCGTCTGGGAGGCGGCGACGACGAGGGAGACGGGCAGGCGGCGGGCGCCGAGGCCGGCGCCGAAGTCGGCGAAGCCCCAGGTGAGGCTCGCGCCGAGCGCGAGCAGAATCGCCGTCACGCCGCGGCGTCAGTCCCCGACAGGACGCGTCGCGGCGACCGCGTCGAGCTGATTCGCGTGGTAGAGAACGGCGGCCTCGGCGGTCCGCGCTGCGCGGGCGTCGTGGTGGCAAGCGACGGCGTGCAGCAGCTCCGCCCGCACCGCGGGGTCGAGCTTTGCCGCACTGTCCTCGATCAGGCGGAGGCCGAGGTGCACGTGCCCGAGCAGCCGGCCTTCGTCGGTCGGCCGGAACACGGGGCCGCGGCCGAGCTCGCGCGTCCGGCCGACGTCGTGGAGGAGCGCGGCCGCCAGCAGCAGGTCGCCGCGCAGGCGCTGGTGCAACTGCGCCGTCTCGCGGCAGAGCGTCGCGACGCCGACCGTGTGCTCCAGGAGCCCGCCCGCGTAGGAGTGGTGGCCGTCGACCGTCGCGGGCAGCGACCTCATCGCGGTACGGGTGTCCGCGTTCAGCGTGTCGCCGACCGCGGCGCGCAGGCCGACGTGCGAGACCTCGGCGGAGAGGAACTCGAGGAAGCCCTCGAGCTCGTCGGCGTCACGCCGCAGCGCCGGGGCCATCGCGGCCGGGTCGGCGTCCTCCGCCGGCTCGAGCGCCCGTACCTCGAGCTGGAGCCGGTCGCGGAAGCGCTCCACCCGTCCGAGCACGCGGATGGCGTCGCCCTCCGCGAAGCGGCCGTCGAGCAGCTCGACGTCGTTCCAGACCCGCGCGCCGATGCGGCCGCTCGGGTCGACGAGCTCGAGCGCGAGGTACGCCGCGCCGCCGCGCGTGCGCAAGCGCTCCTTCTTCGCGACCGCGTACACCCCCTCGACGGTCCGATTCTCCTCGAGCTGGGCGATCGCGGTCACGGAGGGAGTCTAGGACGCCCGGCCGAACGCGTTTGGAGTCGCCGGGGAGCGGAAAGCGCGGCTGAGAAGGTTGGCCCACGTCGGGAGGTGGACATGCGGGCGCGTGTGCGGGAGGCTGCGCGATTCGATCGCTCGAGCAACGTGCTCCGCTACTGGCTCGGCCGCTGCGAGGGCTTCGAAGTGAGGGGCGGCGCGAGCGGCGTCGTCCGGGAGGTCCTTCCGGGCGGCGACCCGTACGTGCCCGGCGCGATCCTCGTCAGGAAGCGCTTCCTGGGCACGCGCCGCGTTCCCGCCGCGTCGGTCGAGTGGGTCGTGCCGGCGGAGCGTCTGCTCGTCGTCGAGCGTCCGGAGCCGGCGCCGAAGGCTCCTCGCGCGCGGCGGCGTCTCGACGCACGCCGCCGCATCGCCGTGGCGGGCGCCGCATCTGCCCCCGTCGCACGCCGGGTGGCCGCCGCGGCCGCCGCGATCGCCTCGCTGGCCGCCGAGGGAGCGAGGGTCGCGACGCCGCCGGCGGAGCGGCTGCTGCGCCGCTCGGGGCTCGAGCTCGCCCGGCTCGGGCGTGCACTCGCAGTCGCCGCTCTGCGGGGCATCGTGCTGGTACGTTCAGCTCCGTGGCGACCGTTCGCCCGTTCCGCGCGCTCCGCTACGACGAGGCTGTCGCGGGCCCTCTCGCGCAGCTCGTCGCGCCGCCGTACGACGTCGTCTCCCCGCAGCAGCGGGCGGACTACCTCGCGCGCAGCCCGTACAACGTCATCCACCTGACGCTACCGGAGAGCGAGCGCGACGCCGCCCGTGATCTCGCCGCCTGGCGCGAGCAGGGAGTCCTCCGGCAGGAGTCGGAGCCTTCGTACTGGTGGCTGTCGCAGGACTACGTCGGCCCCGACGGCGTCGCGCGTACCCGCCGGGGCTTCGTCGCCGCGCTGCGCGCGGAGCAGTACGAGCGGCGGGTCGTCCTGCCGCACGAGCGGACGCACGCAGGGCCGAAGGAGGGACGCCTGCGCCTGCTGCGGGCCACGCGCACGCTGCTCGAGCCGATCTTCCTGCTCTGGGAGGGCGCGATCGACGTCGAGGGACTCGGCGAGCCGGAGCTCGCGGCCGCCGAGGGGGGCGTGACCGCCCGACTCTGGCGACTCGAGCGGGAGTTCGGCAACGCCCTGACGGAGGAGCTGCGCGACGCACAGCTCCTCATCGCCGACGGGCACCACCGCTACGAGACGACCCTGGCCTTCCATCAGGAGGACGGGTCGGAGGAGAGCGCGTGGCTGCTGGCGGTGATCGTCCCCACCGACCAGGAGGGCCTGACGATCTTCCCGACCCATCGCGTCGCGCAGTCGGTGAACGGGGTGAGGGGTACGCCGATCGACCCGCCGGGGGACGACCTCCCCGGGCTCGTCCTCTACCGGCGTGGCCGCTACGAGCTGCTGGCCGGCGACGGGCTCGACCCGGAGCTCGTGGACGCGCTCGCTCCGCAGGGAGTGACGTACACGCCGGACGCCCTCGAGGCGACGGCCGCCGTCGACAGGGGCGACGCGGAGGCCGCCTTCCTGCTGCGGCCGACGCGTATCGAGGACGTGTGGGAGGTCGCCCAGCGCGGGGACGTCATGCCCCAGAAGAGCACGTTCTTCTACCCGAAGCTCACGAGCGGGCTGCTGTTCTTCCCGCTGTGACCGACTGGCTCGCCGTCTGCCGCGCGGCGGTGGAGGATGTCCGCGCGGTGCTCGACGAGCTGCCGACGCGGGCCGAGCGCGAGCCGGTGGTCGGGCAGGGCCTCGGCGGCGACGAGACGACCGCCGTCGACGCGGCGGCAGAGGCGGCGATCCTCGCCCGCTTGCGCGAGCTCGACGTGTCGGTCGTCTCCGAGGAGGCCGGTCGCAGCGGCAGCGGGCTGCCGCTCGTGGTCGTCGACCCGATCGACGGCTCCCTGAACGCGAAGCGCGGCATCCCCTTCTTCAGCGTCTCGATCGCGGTCGCCGACGGGGAGACGATGGAGGACGTCGTCTTCGGCTACGTCTACGACTTCGGCTCCGGGGAGGAATGGGTCGGGCGCCGCGGTGGGGGCGCCACGCTGAACGGAGACCCGCTCGGCGCCGTCCGGCCGAAGGAGCAGATCGAGATCCTCTGCTTCGAGGCGACGCGCACCTCCCTGATCGCCGCGCAGGCGCCCGCCGTCGCGGAGCTGGCCTACCGGCTGCGCGTCATGGGCTCGCTCGCCCTGTCGCTCTGCCACCTCGCGGCAGGACGAGTCGACGGCGTCTGCTCGCTCAAGCCGGCCCGGTCGGTCGACATCGCCGCCGCGCAGCTCCTCTGCCGCGAGGTGGGCCTCGCGATCGAGCTGTTCGACGACCCGCGCCGATTCGGCGAGGCCGAGCTCGACCTCCAGGGACGTTCGCGCGTCGCCGCAGCGGGAAACGGCGACCTGTGCCGACAGGTCGCCGTGGCGCTATCCGCATAGGCTGCTCCGGCTGGAACTACGCGAGCTGGAAGCACGAGTTCTACGGTGGCCGGCCGGCCGGCGCCTGGCTCGAGCACTACGCGCGGCACTTCGAGACCGTCGAGGTCAACAACACCTTCTACCGGCTGCCGAACCGCAACGCCGTCGCCAACTGGGAGCGCCTCGCGCCGCCCGGCTTCCTGTTCGCGGTGAAGGCGTCGCGCTACCTCACGCACGTCAAGCGCTTGAACGACCTCGGGCCGGGCCTCGAGCGTTTCTACGAGCGGCTCGAGCCGCTGCTCGCGAGCCCGAAGATGGGGCCGCTGCTGTGGCAGCTGCCGCCCACCTTCCGCCGGGACGACGAGCGGCTGGCGGCAGCCCTCGCGCGGCTGCCCCGCGCGCAGCGCCACTGCATCGAGTTCCGCCACCCGAGCTGGTTCGACGAGGCGGTGTACGAGGTGCTGCGGGAGCACGGGGTCGCGCTCGTGATCGGCGACCGCCCCGAGGTGCAGGCCTTCCAGGCGCACGTGTTCACCGCGCCGTGGACGTTCGTCCGCTTCCACTACGGCTCCCGGGGCCGGCGGGGCAACTACAGCGAGAGAGAGCTGGAAGAGTGGGCCCGGCGCCTCGAGCAGTGGAGCAGCGAGGTCGAGATCTTCGCCTACTTCAACAACGACTGGGAGGTGTTCGCGGTGCGGAACGCGCTGTGGCTGAAGCGCCGCCTCTCGGCGGTCGCACCCTAGGGTCGCCCGGTGGCGCACGACGTCCGCCTGACGAGTCCCG
Source organism: Actinomycetota bacterium (assembly GCA_039648875.1). Classification (GTDB taxonomy): domain Bacteria; phylum Actinomycetota; class Thermoleophilia; order Gaiellales; family Gaiellaceae; genus Palsa-739. The sequence continues at coordinate 25,369 of JBBWZD010000131.1, read as the reverse complement.
ACCGCGTCCTCTTCCCCGAGGACGGGATCACGAAGGGCGACCTGTTCGCCTACTACGAGCGCGTGGCGCCGGTGCTCGTGCCGCACCTCCGCAACCGGCCCTTCACGATGAAGCGCTACCCGCACGGCATCACCGGCGAGGTGTTCTTCCAGAAGCAGGCGCCGAAGCACCTACCGCCGTGGATCCCGACCCGCCAGTTCCGGACGCATCCGCGCGAGGGAGGCTCGCGTCTCGTCGACTTTGCGCTCGTGAATTCGCCGGAGGCGGTGCTCTTCATGGTGCAGAACAACTGCGTCGACATGAACGCCTGGTACTCGCGGGTCGACCGGCCCGACCGGCCCGACTTCGTCGTCTTCGACCTCGACCCGCCGGACGAGCCCGGCGGCTTCGAGCTCGCGATCGAGGTGGCGCACCTGGTCCGCGGCCTGCTCGACGAGCTCGAGCTGCCCGGGTGGGTGAAGACGAGCGGCGCCGACGGGATCCACGTGCTGGCGCCGATCCAGCGGCGGGCGAGCTTCGAGGACGCGTACGACTTCGCCGCCGCGGCCTCGCGCCTGCTCGAGCAGCGGCACCCCGGCAAGGTGACGACGGAATGGCTGAAGCGGAAGCGCGCCGGAGTGCTCGCCGACCACCGGCAGAACGGCTCGGGCAAGACGATCGCCTCCGTCTACTCGGTGCGGCCGAAGCCGAGAGCGCCCGTCTCGACGCCGCTGCTCTGGGAGGAGCTGACGCCGGGCGTCCGGCCCCGCGACTTCACGATGGAGGTCGTGCTCGAGCGGATCGAGCGCCACGGCGACCTCTTCGCCCCGGTGCTCGAGGAGCCGCGGCCGCTCGCCGCTGCCGCCCGCAGGCTCGCGCGGCTCGTGTAGCCGAACCGGGTCACCGGCCGCCCACGCTACCTCCGTGAGCTACGCTCGGAGCGAGATGGAGGCCAGCCGCGACGCGATCCTCGCCGCGCTCGAGCAGGTGATCGACCCCGAGCTGCAGCGGCCCGTCACCGAGCTGAACATGGTGCGCGACGTGCGGGCCGAGGGCGGCATCGTCTCGCTCACGATCGTCCTCACCGTCGCCGGCTGCCCGCTCCGCCACTCCTTCGAGGAGCAGGTCGGCCGAGCACTTGCGGCCGTGCCCGGCGTGACGGGCGTCGCGCTGTCCTTCGCGGTGATGACGCCGGACGAGCGGCAGGCGCTGACCACGAAGCTGCGCGGCGGCGCGCCGGCGGGCGAGGCCACGATCCGCCTCGACCGCAGCACCCGCGTGATCGCGGTCGCGAGCGGCAAGGGCGGCGTCGGCAAGTCGACGCTGTCGGCGAACCTCGCCGTCGCGTTCTCGCAGCTCGGACGCCGCACCGGCATCCTCGACGCCGACGTCTACGGCCATTCGATCCCGCACATCCTCGGCATCCACCAGAAGCCGGTCGCCGTCGACGACCTGATCGTGCCGCCGGTGAAGGGCGACCTCAAGCTGATGTCGATCGGCTTCTTCCTCGACGGAAACGAGCCGGTGATGTGGCGCGGACCGATGCTGCACCGCGCGCTCGAGCAGTTCCTCACCGACGTGCACTGGGGAGCGCTCGACGTGCTCGTCGTCGACATGCCGCCCGGGACCGGAGACGTCTCGATCTCGCTGGGGCAGCTCCTGCCGCGCGCCGAGGTCGTCGTCGTCACCACGCCGCAGCGGCTGGCGCAGGACGTGGCCTCGCGCGCCGCCACGATGGCGCGGAAGACCAACATGCGCCTGCTCGGCGTCGTGGAGAACATGAGCGGCGACGTCTTCGGCTTCGGCGGCGGCGAGTTGCTGGCTGCGCAGCTGGACGTGCCGTTCCTGGGGACGGTGCCGCTCGACCCGCTGCTCCGGGAGCAGGGCGACCTCGGCGAGCCCGCGGTCTCCGCGCACCCCGAGGCGCCGGCGTCAGAGGCGATCCTTGCCATCGCGGAGGCGATCGATGCCCGCCGCGAGCGCGGCAGCATCGTCAAGTCCCTCCCGCTCGTCGGCTGATGCCGGCCGCGAACCTGGACGCGGTGCGGGAGATCTACGCGCTCGCGCGGCGCGCGAAGCACGTCGAGCTGCGGACGCTGCTGCACGAGGACGCGACCTGGGCGCCGGCGCGCGAGGGGGCGTGGAAGCCGTGCACGACCGCCGACGAGATCGTGCAGACGCTGCTCTGGCGGGCGGAGGCGAACCGGCTGCACCCGGGCGAGATGATCGACCTCGGCGACCGGGTGCTCGTGCAGCTGCGGGGCAAGCGGCTCGAGCGGCTGGGGGCGAAGGGGTTCGTACCGCGGCTGTTCCAGGTCGTCGTGTTCCGCGGCGGGAAGGTCGTCAGCCTGAGCGACTACCCTCGCCGCGAGGATGCGCTCGCCGCCGCCGGCGTGAAGCCCTGAGCGTGGCCGCCGCGGCCTTCTTCGACCTCGACCGGACGCTGCTCCGACGCTCCTCGGCGCTCGCGCTCGCGGGCACGTTCCGCGACCGCGGCCTGATCTCGCGCGGCCAGCTGGCGAAGGCCGCGGCCTGGCAGCTCCTGTTCGTGCTCCGCGGCGCGAGCCACGAGGCGGTTCGGCGCGCCGCGGAGGACGGCCTCGTACTCCTGCGCGGGTTCACGCCCGAGAAGATGCGCTCGCTCGTCGCCGGCGCGATGGAGCCCGTGCTCCGTCCGCTCGTCTACGCGGAGCCGCTGCGCCTCGTCGAGCAGCACCGCGCACGTGGCGAGGCGGTGTACATCGTCTCGGCGACGCTGCAGGAGATCGTGGAGGCGATCGCCGGCGAGCTCGGCTTCGACGGCGGCCTCGGCACCGTGTGCGAGGTCCGCGACGGCGAGTACACCGGCCGTGCGGTGCGCGCGCTCCACGCCGAGAACAAGGCCCGCTGCGTCCGCGAGCTCGCCGCCGAGCGGGGCCTCGACCTCGGCCGGTGCACCGCCTACTCCGACAGCCACACCGACTTGCCGTTCCTGGAGGCGGTCGGGCGGCCGGTGGCGGTCAACCCGGACCGCGCGCTGCGTCGCGTCGCGGCCGAGCGCGACTGGCCACTGCTCGAGTTCAGCACGCGCGCGTACCCCCACGCGCGCCGCCGCGTGCCACCGCACCTGGTCGGGGCCGCGGCACTGCTCGGGGCCGGCGTGGCCGCGAGCAGGCGCCGGCGTGCAGCCTGAGGAGGCGCTCGAGCGGCTGCGGGCCCGCGGCTTCGGGGAGGAGGACGCGCGGCGGCTGTTCGCGCACTTCTCCGAGGCCGAGGCGCGCGGAAAGGCCGGTCACGGCTTCTCCCGCATCGAGTGGCTCGAGACGCTCGAGGTCGACCCCGCCGCCGGCCCGGAGCGGCTGGAGTGCGGGCCCGGCTTCGAGCGCTGGCACGGTCGCGGCGCGCTCGGCTACCTCGTGCTCGATGCCGTGGTGCGTGCGCAGCTCGCCGAGCCGCCGGAGCAGGCGCGCCTCGTGGTCTGCGAGCAGACGTTCCCCACGGGGATGCTCGGCGGCTGGGTGCGGCGGCTCGCCGAGGGAGGGCTCGTCGCGGCGCTGACCGCGACGTCTCCCGCGCGGCTGGCGCACCCGGAGGGAGGCCCGAAGCTCGTCGGGACGACGCCGCTCGCGCTCGGGATCCCCAGCACCGACGGGCAGCCTCTCGTCACCGACGTCTCGATGGGCAGGGTCACCTACGGTGACGTGATCGCCGGACTGGCGCCGGAGGAGCAGCTCGTGCCGTTCGGCGGCGAGCAGGCGCACAAGGCCTTCGCGCTCGCGCTCGGCCTGCAGTTGCTCGTCGAGGCGCTCCACCGCGAGCCGGGCTTCGGCGCGGTCCTGCTCGTGGCGCGGCCGGAGTCGGACCCGGTGCCGGCGCTTCGCGCGCGTGCGGCCGGGGTGCGACTGCCCGGGGACGGTCCAGCCTAGGCGGGGAAGCGCGGGTCGTCGCGGATCGAGGCGAGGTCCTCGTCCTTCGACGCGTGCTCGCGGAAGCGCTCGTCGCCCTCGACGGCGACCGCGAGCTCGGTCAGCGCACGCTCCCGCTCTCCTGCGAGCGCCTCGGCGCACGCGAGCTGGTAGTGCAGCACCGGCGCGTCCTTCTCCCGGAGGCCCTCCTCGAGCAGCCTTCGCGCCGTCTCGTAGTCGCCGGCTCGCATGTGCGGCAAGGCGGGAAAGAAGTACTCCCAGGCGGAGGGGTCGTGCCGGCCGGGCACGCCGCCGACCGCCAGCACGGTGGTGCCCGGCGCCTCCGCGACGGCCGAGCGCCTCTGTGCGGGATCGTCGAGGTAGACGAGGGTGCCCGCGGGGGCGTCGACGGTCTCGCCGTCGACGGTGAACGTCGCGTGCCCGGCGACGACGACGTACACCTCCTCGTGGCCGAGCTGCGACTCGGTGTGGTCCTCGACGACCTCGTCTCCGGCGTTGGCGGCGGTGTAGGCGTTGATCCCGAACGCCGTCACTCCGAGCGTCTTCCGCACGGGTCTCCACACGAGCGTGCCGAAGACGGGCACGCCTTCGACCTCGGCGAGCGAGAGCCGCTTCACGCCGACGCCTCGCGCAGCGCCTCGAGCACGACCGGGTCGATGGCATCCGTGCCGTCCACCCGCTCCTCCAGGTTCTCGACGCCCGCCCATGCGGGCAGCGTGTCGTACCCGAGTCCCCCGAGCCGTCCCTCGACCTCCGCGGCGAGCTCGCCCTCGAGCGGGAGCCAGTCCTCTCGCGGAGTGACGCCGAACAGCCGGTCGTGGATCGTGTAGATCCGCCGCAGCTCCTCGATCGGCCGCTCGTGCTCGTCCACGCGCAGGTCGACGAGGAGGTCGGAGAGCTGCGCGTACCCGCCGTCGCGCTGCACCACGAGCAGTGCCGCGGACTGCTGGCCGCGGCGGTCGCCGCCGGCGAGTTGTGCCGCGGCGAGGCACTCGAGCAGCCGCTGCGCGAGGCTGTACCCGGCAGTCGCCTCGAACGTGTCGGCGAGCGCGTCGACGGTCTGCTCGCCGACGAGGATGTTGCCCTGCGCCGCGTAGCCCGGTCCGGTGCGGTCGCCGGCCCACTCGTTGCAGCCGGCCCCGGTCCAGGCCGCCGAGCCGCCGTGGCGGTCGACGACGCCGAGCTGGCGATCGTCGCGGCCCTCGTCGGCGGCGACGAGCTGTCGCACCACGTCTGCGGCGGCGTGCCCCTCCCGCAACAGCGCCAGGCCCTCGGGCCCGTAGCGCGGGTTCGCCCACGCCTGTGTGGCGATCGCGCCCACCTCCGGCTCGGCCCAGGGGACGACCGAGCCGACGGCCAGGAACTTCGACTGCACCGCGACCCCCCACTGCGACGCCTCGAGGTCGCAGGCGGCGATCGAGTAGGTCGCGACGAGGCCGCTAGCCATAGGTGAGCTCGGTCAGGTCGAGCTCGAGCAGGTCGGGACGGTCGCGCGGGACGACGACGCAGGCGACCTCGGGGCGTGCGAGCGCCGACGTGATCTGCTGGGGCGACGCCGCGCGCACCACGACGGGCGTGCCAGCGTCGAACGCGGTGCGCAGACGTGCGAGGTCGCCGACGTCGTCGACGACGAGTGCCTCGCTCGTGTCGACCTCTCCCTCGGCTGCGAGCTCGCGGACGCGCCGGCCGGTCGCGCCGAACCAGCGCTCCTTCAAACGCTCACCGACTCGCCCGGCTCGAGGCGCTCGACCTGGACGCCCGGCGCCAGCTCCGCGAGCTGATCCGGGGTGCCGGTGAGCACGGGGAACGTGCCGTAGTGGCACGGCACGCACCGCTTCGTGCCGAGCAGCTCCAGCGCGAGCGCCGCCTCGCGCGGGTCCATGGTGTAGTGGCCGCCGATCGGCAGGATCGCCAGGTCGGGCTCGTACAGCCGCCCGATCAGCTGCATGTCGCCGAACACGCAGGTGTCGCCGGCGAAGTAGAGCCTGGCGCCGTTCTCGTCCGTCACGACGAGCCCGCACGGCTCGCCCATGTACTCGAGCTTGTCGTTCGAGGACGAGTGGTGCGCGTTCGTCAGCGTCACGGCAATCCCGTCGACGTCGACGGTGCCGCCCTTGTTCGGGTCGCGGACGTTCTCCAGCTTGTGCTCGATCTGCAGCCAGTCGGCGAGCTCGACGGGAGCGACGACGGTGCAGCCGTGCTTCTTCGCGAGCTCCACCGTGTCGCCGAGGTGGTCGCCGTGGGCGTGGGTGAGCGCGATGATGTCCACCCGCTCCGGGGTCTGCTCGCCCTCGGGACACTTCGGGTTCCCGTTCAGGAACGGGTCGACGTAGATCCGCTTGCCTCCGGCGGTGTCGATCCGGAAGGTCGAGTGGCCGAGCCAGGTGAGGGTCGTATCCGCCATGGTCTCCTCTCGCGTGTTGCCGCCGCGAGCGTAACGCGGGAGGACCGTCCGACGCGGGGGCGAACCTTGCGCGGGATGGGATCGCGGCTGTACCCGCTGTCGCTCGCGCTCGGCGCTCTGCTCGCCGACGCCGCCGGGCTCCACCACGTCGCGTTCTACCTGGTGCTGCTCGCCGTTCCCGGAGCCGCCGCGAGCGCCTTCGTCGCGGCGAGCGACGCGCTCGAGGGGCGCCCGGCGTGGCCGCGCGCGGCGTCCACCGCGCTCTCTCTCGCGCTGCTGGTCCTCGGCTCGGCCGTCCGGGGCAACGCGCCCGAGGGCGCCGCCGTGCCGCACCTTGCCACCTCGGCGGTCGTTGCGGCCGTGCTCGTGTATGCGCTCGCCCTCGTGGCGTGGCTGGCCGAGCCGGTGCGGTGGCGTCTGCGCGACCGGCCGGCGCACGTGCGCGTGGAGGCGGCGACGGACCCGTAAGAGGCTACGGGCAGCCGGCCTTGCCCTGCGCGATCGCGGGGATCGGCCGCTCCGCCTCGAGCGCCTGGAAGCACTGCTCGCAGGAGCCGGTGAGGGCTGCGGCGGCATGGTCGATCAGTCGGTTGCGGGCGAGGTTGCCGATCGGCGCGGTGGCCACGTCGCGCAGGAAGGCGTCCGTCGCACGGTTGACCTGCGGGTTGCCGAGGCGGGAGTTCTTCGTCGGCAGAGCCGCAGCCCGCCTGATGGCTCTGACGTCCGCCTGCAGCCGCTTCAGCGCGCGCTGCGCCGCCACGTTGCGGCAGGCGCGCGGCTTCGCCGGCCGCGAGGAGCCGCCGCCGCAGCCGGCGAGGAGCACCACGAGCACTGCGAGCACGACCACCTTGTAACAGTCTGTTACTTGCTGCAGCGGCCGGCGGTGCCGCGCTCCCCGGTCCTTGTGAGAGTCTGTTACTTGCATCTCGAGCTCAGAAGGGCAGGGACGACGTCGCGTGCTTCGCGAGGTCGATCAGCGGCTGCACCGCGAACAGCGAGCCGACCGACACCGCGAGCGCCATCCCGACGGACGCGTGCAGCAGCGGCTCCCGTGCCGGCGCGCCGCCCGCCACCGCTGCGACGCGCAGCTCCTCGGCCGGGCGCATGTACATCGCGCGGACGACTCCCAGGTAGTAGTAGAGGCTGACGAGGGTCGCGACGACGCCGACGATCACGAGCCACGTCCAGCCGTGCCGGTAGGCGGCGGCGAAGACGTAGAACTTCCCGACGAAGCCGCCGCCGAGCGGCAGGCCGGCGAAGCCGAACATGAAGAACCACATGGCGACGCCGAGGAACGGGCGCTCCCAGCCGAAGCCGGCCAGGTTGTCGAGCGTCACGGCCTGCCCGAGCTCCCGCTCCCGCGCCGCGACGATCGCGAAGGAGCCGAAGCCCATCGCGGCGTAGGGGACGAGGTAGTACATGAGCGCGCGGGCGCCGAGCGCCGTGCCGACCGAGAGGCCGATCAGCATGAATCCTGCGTGCGAGATCGACGAGTACGCGAGCAGGCGCTTCACGTCGCGCTGCACGAGCGCCGCGAGGTTGCCGACGGCGAGCGAAGCCACGGCGATCCCGGCGAAGGCCCACGACCAGAGGTGCGCCTCCTGCGGGAAGGCGCTCTGGAGCACGCGGAGCGCGAGCAGCAGCCCGGCCACCTTCGTCGCCGACGCCATGAACGCCGTGACGGGCGTGGGCGCTCCCTCGTACACGTCGGGCGTCCACATGTGGAACGGCGCGGCCGACATCTTGAACCCGAGCCCCGCCACGATCATCGCCAGCCCGAGCACGAGCAGGAGGTCGTCGGACAGGCCGCCCCGGCCCACCGACTGCGCGATCTCCGCGAACCCGATGTGCCTCGTCGCGCCGTACACGAGCGCCGACCCGAAGAGCAGCGACGCGGAGCCGAAGGAGCCGACGACCAGGTACTTGAGCCCTGCCTCGAGCGAGCCCTCCCGCTCGTAGTCGATCGCGCACATGACGTACAGCGCGATCGAGAACCACTCGAGCGAGAGGAAGAGCGTCATCAGGTTGGCGGCGCCGACGAAGAACGCCATCCCGGCGGCAGCCGCGAGCAGCAGCGCGAAGAACTCCGCCACGTGCTCGTCGTCCCGGCGGCCGACGTGCTCGAACGCGATGAGCGCCGTCGCCAGCGCCGTCCCGCAGAGGATCACCTGCGCGAGCGCCGTCCAGCGGTCGCGGTAGAAGCCGTCGGCGACGACGCGGTGGCCGCTCGCGCTGTCGACGTACAGCCAGACCGACGTGACGATGCCGCCCACGGATCCCGCGGCGGCGACGGCCGCCGCGAACGCGCGGCGCGCGCGGCGCGGCACGAGCACGGCGCCGAGCAGCGCGAGCCCCGAGGAGCCGAGCAGGACGAGGATCGTCGAGAGCGCGAACCAGTCGACGTGGGGCGTCGAGATCACTTGAACTGACCCCGTACGGCCTGCGTCGGCGCGTCCCGCGCGAACGAGTGGTGCGAGATCCCCGCAGGCCAGGCCGAGAGCGCCAGCAGCACCCCGACGAGCGGCACGACGAGCGCCAGCTCGCCGGTGCGCAGGTCGAGCGCCTCGTCGCGCACGAGCGACCCGCGCGCCTCGTGCAGGACGCCGGAGATCGCGCGCAGCATGTACATCGCGGCGAGCACGATCGCGCCGGCGCCGATCGCCGCCCACCACCACGCGCGCTGGAACGCCCCGGCGAGGATCAGGAACTCGCCTGCGAAGGCGGCCGATCCCGGCACCGCGAGCGAGACGATCCCGACCGTCATCAACAGCGTCGCCACCGCCGGCCTGCCGCGCGCCATGCCCCCGAGCAGGGCGAACTGGTCCGTCGTCGCCCGCCGCTCGACCATGCCCGCGAGCAGGAACAGCGAGGTCGAGATCAACCCGTGCGCGACCATCTGCAGCACGGCGCCGTCGAGGCCGAGGCTCGTGCCGGAGAAGAGGCCGAGCGCGATCAGCCCGGACTGCGCGAGCGACGAGTAGGCGACGACGCCGCGGAGATCCGTCGAGCGGAACGCGAGCACCGAGCCGTAGACGAGGGCGGCGGCGGCGAGCGCGAGGATCAGCGTCCGGTAGTAGGACGTCGGCTCCGGGAACTTCGCGATCGCGATCCGCAGCATCCCGTACGTGCCCGCCTTTGCGATCACGCCCGAGAGCACCGCCGTCACCTCGGGCGGCGCCTCCCTGTACGTCTCGGGAAGCCAGCCGTGGAACGGGAAGAGCGGCGCCTTGATCACGAACGCGAACATGAAGCCGAGGAAGATCCAGCGGCTGGCGCTCGGGGGCGCGTCGACGAGGTCGAAGGTGCCGACCTTGAGTCCGTACACGATCAGCGCGGCCAGCATCAGCAGCGAGCCGGCCATCGTGTAGAGGAGCAGCTTCACGGTCGCGGCCATGCGGCCGGGGCCGCCCCACACGCCCACGAGGATGTAGAGCGGGATCAGCATGGCCTCGAAGAAGGCGTAGAAGAGCAGCAGGTCCTGCGCGACGAAGACGCCGACGGTCGCGCCGGTGAGGAAGAGCATCAGGCCGAAGTACGCGCGCGGCCGCTGCCTCCCGACCCAGAACCCATAGCCGACGCACGCGGCCATCGCGACCACCGTCAGCCCGACGAGCCACAGCGAGAATCCGTACTCGCCGACGTGGTACGAGACGTGCAGGTCCTGGAACCAGGCCCCTCGCTGCGAGAACTGAAGCCCGCCGCGGCCGAAGTCGAAGCGCGCCGCCTGCTCGATCCAGATGCCGACCTCCAGCAGCGACACGAGCACCGCGAGGCTGCCCGTCGCATAGCGCGAGAGCGGCAGCACCCAGATGACGAGCGCCGCGCCGATCGGCAGCCAGACGAGCAGCGAGGTGAAGGACGAGACGGTCATCGCACGACCAGGAAGACGATCGCGACCACCGCCATGCCGGCGCCGAGGAAGAGGACGTACGTCCGGAGCAGCCCCGTCTGCACCCGGCGAAGGCCACGCCCGGCGTCGAACGCGGCCTCTCCGAGGTCCGGGCCCGCGGCGAGGATGACCGGCTCCTCGAAGTCGCGCCGCGTCCAGGCGGCGAGCGAGGCCGCCGGGCGGTAGAAGAGCGCGTCGTAGGCCTCGTCGAAGTAGAGCTTGTGCTCGAGCGCGCGCTGCACCCCCGGCAGGCGCGGCACGGCGACGCGGCCGCGCCCGTACACGAGGTAGGCGACGGCGATGCCGGCGAGGCCGAGGGCCACGGCGAGCCCCGACGAGAGGCCTTCCTGCCAGCTCGTCGGCTCCGCGACGCCGAGCGTGCGCGCCACCGGCTCGAGCCAGTTCGTCAGCGGGTGCCAGAGCGGCGAGAACTGCAGCCACCCGCCGATCACCGAGAGCACCGCGAGGACGCCCACCGGCAGCAGCATCGTCCACGGCCCCTCCTTGCCGCCGTGCGCGTGGTGGTGCTCGCGCACGAATGCGGTCGGTTCGCCGGGGAAGACGAGGAAGTAGAGCCGGAACGTGTAGAGGCCGGTGAGGAACGTGCCGGCGAGGGCGACAACCCAGAGGATCACGCCGTACCAGTGCGCGTGCAGCGCCGCCGCGATGATCGAGTCCTTCGAGAAGAAGCCCGCGAAGGGCGGCAGCCCCACGAGGGCGAGCGCCCCGGCGAGGAACGCCCGTCGCGTCCACGGCAGGTAGGTGCCGACGCCGCTCAGCTTGCGGATGTCCTGCTCGCCGGCCACCGCATGGATCGCCACGCCCGCCGCCATGAAGAGCAGCGCCTTGAAGAAGGCGTGCGTCATCAGGTGGAACATGCCGTTGGCGTACGAGCCGATTCCGGCGCCGAGGAACATGTAGCCGATCTGCGACATCGTCGAGTACGCGATCACGCGCTTGATGTCCGTCTGCACGAGGGCGACGAGGCCCGCCACGAGCAGCGTCAGCGCCCCCATCCCCGCTGCGATCAGCTCGATGGTCCGCGCCTGCTCGAAGATCGGATGCGTCCGCGCGATCAGGTAGACGCCCGCGGTCACCATCGTCGCGGCGTGGATCAGCGCGCTCACCGGCGTCGGGCCCTCCATCGCGTCGGGCAGCCAGGTGTGCAGCGGGATCTGCGCCGACTTCGCCGCCGCGCCGCCCAGCAGGCCGAGGGCCACGAGGTCGACCGTCGTCTGCGGCAGGTGGCCCGCGGTCGTGAACGACGTGGCGTAGTCGAGCGAGTGCGAGTGCGCGATCAGCACGAAGAAGGCGAGCGCCATCGTCGTGTCGCCGAAGGCGTTCATCACGAACGCCTTCTTCGCCGCCGCGACGGCCGTCGGCCGGTCGTGCCAGAACCCGATCAGCAGGTAGGAGGAGAGGCCGACGAGCCCCCAGCCGGCGAGCAGCAGCAGGAGGTTGCCGCCCTCGACGAGCAGCAGCATCGAGAACACGAACAGCGACATGTAGACGAAGTAGCGTCGCTCCTCGTCGTCGCCGTCCATGTAGCCGATCGAGTAGAGGACGATCAGGCCGCCGACTCCGGCGACGATCAGCATCATCATCGTGCTCAGCGGGTCGACGAGGACCGACAGCCCCGGCCTGAAGCTGCCGCTCTGGAGCCACGTCCAGGCCGTCGAGACGGACCCGTGCTCGCTGCCGTGCGCGCGCAGGCCGAAGAACGACCACACGGCACCGGCGAACGCGACGAAGACGCTCAGCGTGGAGAGCCACGCGGCGCCGCGACGGGGAAGCCTCGTGCCGCAGAGCGTGATCAGCAGCGCGCCACCGAGCGGCGCGAGCAGGCACAACCAGGCCCCGGCGATCACCCGTGGAGCTCCGAGAAGCGGTCGACGTCCATTGACAAGCGCTTCCGGTTGATGGCGACCACGAGGCCGAGCCCGACGCACACCTCGGAGGCCGCGACGGCCATCACGGAGAGGGCGAAGATCTGCCCGGCGCCGTTGCCGGCGCTGCGCGAGAAGGCGATCAGGGCGAGGTTGGCGCCGTTCAGCATGATCTCGAGCGAGAGCAGCACGATCAGCGGGTTGCGCCGGAGGAGGACGCCGAGCGCTCCGATGCCGAAGAGGAACGCGGCGATGCCGAGGTACCAGGCGACGCCGGGGCCGAGCATCAGCCGGGCTCCCCCAGGGCGTCGCGACGCTTGGTGTGCGCGCCGAGGATCACCCCGCCCACGGCCGCCACGAGCAGCACGATCGAGGTGATCTCGAACGCGAGCAGGTGGTCGGTGAGGAACAACCGTCCGATCCAGCCGGGCGACCCGAAGGGCGCGTTCACGTGCTCGGAGTGCCGGAGCCTGCCGCCGGCCTTCAGCCCGATCGCGACGATGATCTCGAGGAAGATGGCGGCGGCGGCGAGCACGCCGGCGACGCGCTGCCACCCCGGTCCCCCCACCCACGGCGTCTCCTGCTCGGGGCCGACGTACGCGATCACGAACAGGAACATCACCATCACCGCCCCCGCGTAGACGAGCACCTGCGCGGCCGCGACGAACTCCGCCGACAGCAGCAGGTAGAGCACCGCGAGCGCGCCGAGGTTGCCGATCAGCGCGAGCGCCGAGTAGAAGGGGTTGGAGAAGGAGACGACGGCGACTCCCGACGCCAGGCACGCGAAGCCGGCGAGCACCCAGACGATCCACACGACCACGCCGCCTGCGGAGGCCAGGATCATGAGCGCTGCTTGTAGTACGGGATCGGTGTGTCGTAGAGGTCCGGGTCGGCGATCGGCACCTTCTTCACCGGCTCCGCGAGCAGCATGTCCTTGGTGTAGATCTGGTCGTCGCGGTTGTGCTCCGACAGCTCGAACTCGTTGCCGAGGGTGATCGCGTCGAACGGGCACGCGATCTCGCAGTAGCCGCAGAAGATGCAGCGGCTCATGTTGATCTCGTAGATACGGGCATAGCGCTCGCCCGCCGACACGCGGTCGTCGGGCGTGTTCTCGGCGGGAACGACGCGGATGCAGTCGGCGGGACACGCCGCCGCGCAGAGCGAGCAGCCGACGCACTTCTCCAGCCCGTTCTCGTGCCGCCACAGGCGATGCCTGCCGCGGAAGCGCGGGTAGATCGGGCGCTTGTACTCGGGGTACTGCTGCGTGATCGGCTTCTTGAAGATCTGCCTGAAGGTGACGCCGAAGCCCTTCAGCGTGCCGAACGGCTGAGCCATCAGACCCACACCACCACGAGCGCCGTGATCAGTGCGTTGATCGTCGCCACCGGCAGCAGCACCTTCCAGCCGAAGCGCATGAGCTGGTCGTAGCGCAGGCGCGGCAGGGTCGCGCGCAGCCAGATGAAGACGAACAGGAGCCCGAGCAGCTTCAGCACGAACCAGAGCGGCCCCAGGTGCCACGGGCCGTGCCAGCCGGCGAAGAAGAGCGTCACCATCAGCGCCGACAGCGTGATCAGGTTGATGTACTCCGCCATCTGGAAGAGGCCCCAGCGCATGCCGGAGTACTCGGTGTGGTAGCCGGCGACGAGCTCCTGCTCGGCCTCGGGCAGGTCGAAGGGCGCGCGGCTCGTCTCGGCGATGCCGCCGACGAGGAAGACGAGCATGCCGACGAACTGCGGCGCGACGAACGGCAGCAGCACCGCCTGGCGGTGCACGATCTCGGGCAGCGAGAGCGAGCGGCCGAGGATGACGACGCCCAGCACGCTCAGCGCCAGGGAGACCTCGTACGAGACGAGCTGCGCGCACGTGCGCATCGCCCCGAGCAGCGAGAACTTCGACTCGGAGGCCCAGCCGCCGACGATGAAGCCGTAGATGCCGATCGAGCCGAGGGCGAAGACGAGGATCAGGCCGATCGACACGTTGGCCACCTCGCCGTTCACCTGCCAGTGGTAGATGTGCCAGCCCGGCCCCCACGGGATCACGGAGAACGCCGCGATCGCGGTGAAAGCCGAGAGGACCGGCGCCAGGATGTACGGCAGCTCGATCGCCCCGGCCGGCGCGAACGCCTCCTTCCGCACGAGCTTGATCAGGTCGGCGATCGGCTGCAGGAGCCCGAACGGCCCCGCACGGTTCGGCCCGTAGCGGAGCTGCATGCGCCCCAGCAGCTTGCGCTCGATCAGCGTCAGGTACGCGAAGAGGCCAAGCACGAGGTTGACGACGATCACCGCCTTGATGATCGAGATCCACCACGGCTCCCTCACTGCGCCGTCGCCTCCGCGGGGGTCGCCGGCGTCACGATCACGCGGCCGCGCAGGCCGGCGGCATGCTCCTCCGCGACGCGGGCCACTCCCGGCCGGACGTCGTTCGAGAGCCGCGCCCGCAGCCGCACCGAGGTGCCGTTCTGTGCGGCAGCCGCGACCACCGCGTCGCCGTTGCGGATGCCGAGCCCCTTCGCGTCGGCGGGGGCGAGCTCGAGCTCGCGCTGCGGCCGCTGGAACTGGAGCTCCGGCACCCGCTCGACGGCCGGGCCCGAGAAGAGCGGCTTGTAGGCGACGAGCCGCAGGCCCTCGCCGGTCGTGGCCTCCGCCGGCTCGGGCACCGGCGCCCGCTCGACCTGCTCCGGCGCGGCCGGGTAGCCGCGGAGCGGCGCCCGCTCGCCGACCTCGCCGAACGTCAGCCCGCCGTAGCAGCGGGCCGAGACCTCCTCGAAGACAGCCGAGGCGTACGGCGCGACCTCGACCCCGAAGCGGGCGGCGAGCCGCGAGAGCCACTCGAGCTCCTCCGGGGCGGGCGGCGTCGCAGCGCGCCGCAGCCGCTGCAGCCGGCCCTCGAGGTTCACGTAGGTGCCGTCGCGCTCGAGATAGCTCGTCCCGGGCAGGACGAGGTTCGCCCAGCCGGCCGCGAGGCCGTGGAACATCGACACGACGACGACCGACTCGGCGCGCTCCGCCAGCGCGCGCACGTCGGGGTTCTCGGCCGCCTCGTCGCCCGAGACGAGCAGCAGCCCGATCGAGCCTGCTTCGGCCTCCTCCTCGTCCGAGGCGGCGGCCCACGCGTCTGAGATGCCGCGGCCGTTCGGCGTCGCCGGCAGGTGGAACGCACCACAGCCCGCCTTCCCCGCGAGCCCGAGCTGCTCGGCGAGCTCGGCGACGGACGCGCCGCCGCGGCCGCCGGGGCCGGACCAGATCAGGACGACCCGCTCGGCCTCGCGCACCGCCTTGCGGTCGAGCCTCGACAGCACCTTCGCGCCCTTGCGCCTCGCGGCCCTGATCCAGAGGTCGACGACCGGCGCGCGCTCGTGCACAGGCACGTCCCCGAGCACGACGACCACCTGCGCGTCGCCGATCGCCGAGAGCGGCAGCCGGTACGCGTCGAGCGCGTCGGTCACCTCCTCCGGCAGCATCGCCTGGTGCGAGCCGAGGCCCCGCCGCAGCAGCTTCGCGAGCGCATACGCCTGCTCGACCGTCTCCGAGCCGGAGAGAGCGACCACCACCCGGCCGTGCGCGGCGCGGAGCAGCCGCTCCGCCTCGTCGAGGGCCTCGTCCCACCCCACCGGCTCGAAGCCGCGCCGGCGCACGCGCTTGATCGGGTCGACGATGCGGTCGGCGGCGCGCAGGTGGGTGAAGGCAAAGCGGCCCTTGTCGCACAGCCAGCCCTCGTCGACCTCCGGGTGGTTGCGCGAGAGGATCCGCTTGACCCTGCCCTCGCGGACCGTCGCGTGGACGTTGCAGCCGACGGGGCACATGCCGCAGACGGTCGGGGTGTTGACGATCTCCCACGGACGCGCCTGGAAGCGGTACTGCGTGGGCAGGAGCGCGCCGACGGGGCAGAGCTCGGTGACGTTGCCGGTGAAGGCGCCGCGGTAGGGCTCGTCCTCGAAGGTGGTGATGACGGACATCGCGCCGCGGTTGCGGGCCACGAGTTGGCCGTCCTCGCTCACCGTCTCGCTGAAGCGGGTGCAGCGGTAGCAGAGGATGCAGCGCTCCCGGTCGAGCGAGATCGTCGGCGAGATCGGGATCGGCTTCTCGAGCGTGAGCTTCTCGAAGCTCATCCGGGTGTTGCCGGGGCCGTAGCGGAAGGTCAGGTCCTGCAGCGGGCACTCGCCGCCCTTGTCGCAGACGGGGCAGTCGAGGGGATGGTTGACGAGGATGAACTCCAGCGTCGCGTCCTGGCCCTCCGCCGCCTTCGCCGAGGTGCGCGCGGTGCGCACGACCATGCCGTCCTGCGCCGTGAGCGTGCAGCCCGCCTGCAGCTTCGGCATGCCCTCGATCTCGACGAGGCACATGCGGCAGGCGCCGATCGGGGCGCCGAGGCGCGGCTCGTAGCAGAAGACCGGGATCTCGATGCCGGCCGCGAGCGCCGTCTCGACCAGGCCGGTGCCCTTGCGGACGTGCACGTCCGTGTCGTCGATGGTGACGCGCACCGTCTCGCCGGCACTCACGCGGGCACCTCCTGCGGGACCGGCGTGAGCGCGTGCTGGTCGACCGGCGCGAAGACGTGGTCGAGCGACGACTCGCCGCCGAAGGGGCAGCCGCCGTGCTCGATGTGCGCCCTGAACTCGTCGCGGAACTTGTTCACGTAGCTCGCTACCGGCATCGCGGCCGCGTCGCCGAGGGGGCAGAGGCACTTGCCGAGGATCCGGTCGCAGACGTCGAGGAGCAGCCCGAGGTCGGCCTGCGCGGCGCTGCCGTCCTCGATCTTGTGGAGGATCTGCACCATCCAGCGGGTGCCGACCCGGCACGGGGTGCACTTGCCGCACGACTCGTGCATGTAGAACTGCGCGACCCGCAGGCCGAGCTGCACCATGCAGCAGCGGTCGTCGATGGCGATGATCGCGCCCGAGCCGAACATCGTCCCTGCCTTGGCGAGCGCGTCGTAGTCGAGCGGCGTGTCGACGTCCGCGGCCGTGAGCACCGGCGTCGAGGACCCGCCCGGGATGATCGCCTTGAGCTCCCGACCGTCCGGGATGCCGCCGCCGACGTCGTAGATCAGCTCGCGCAGCGTCGTGCCGTTCTCGAGCTCGTAGTTGCCGCCGCGCACGACGTTCCCCGAGAGCGAGAACACGCGCGTGCCCGTCGAGTCCGGCGGTCCGATCTTCGCGTACTCGGCGGCCCCGATCTCCAGCACCTTGGGGACGGTCGCGATCGTCTCGACGTTGTTGATGAGCGTCGGCGACGCGTAGAGGCCGGAGATCGCGGGGAACGGCGGCTTCGAGCGCGGCTGGCCGCGCTTGCCCTCGAGCGACTCCAGCAGCCCGGTCTCCTCGCCGCAGATGTACGCGCCGGCGCCGCGGTGCAAGACGATCGTCACGCCGCCGAGCAGGTCCGCCCGGCGCGCCTCCTGGAGGGCCTCCCTGAGGATCTCGAACTCGGTCAGGTACTCGCCGCGGATGTAGATGAAGACGTGCTTCGACGAGATCGCGTGGGCGACGACGAGGCAGCCCTCGATCAGCCGGTGCGGGACGCGCAGCATGATCTCGCGGTCCTTGAACGTCCCCGGCTCCGACTCGTCGGCGTTCACCGTGAGGTACACCGGCCTCGCCGGCTCGCGCGGGATGAAGCTCGCCTTCCGGCCGGCGGCGAAGAAGGCGCCTCCGCGGCCGCGCAGGTTCGAGTCGAGCAGCTCCTGGATCACCTGCTGCGGCTCCATGGCGCGCGCCTTCTCGAGCTGCGCGTACCCGCCGGCCTCCCGGTAGCCCGCGAGCTTCGTCAGGTCGTGCTCGTCGGCGCCGGCGAGGACGATCTGCTCGTCAATCGGCACGGCGCAGCTCCTCGACGATGGCCGCCACGCCGTCCGGCCGCACGGGCTCGCGGTAGCGGTGGTCGACGGCGACGACCGGCCCCCAGCCGCAGCCCCCGGCGCACTCGATCGTGCGCAGCGTGACCTCGCCGTCGGCCGTCGTCTCGCCCGGGTGGACGCCGAGCTCCCGCTCGAACGCCTCGAGCGTCTGCTGGGCGCCGACGAGCGCGCACGAGATGTTCGTGCACACCTCGACGAGATGCCGCCCCACCGGCTCGAGGTGGAACATGTCGTAGAAGCTCGCGACCGACATGCAGTAGGCCGGCGTCAGGTCGAGCGCTGCGCCCACCTCCTCGAGCGCCTCGCGCGAGAGCCAGCCGTAGCGCTCCTGGGCGAGCCGCAGCGCCGGCAGGATCGCCGAGCGCGTCTCCGGGTACTGCTTCTTCACCTTCTGGATCTCCTGCTGCAAGGTCACCGGTCGGTGTCCCCCATCACGGCGTCGAGCGAGCCGACGATGGCGATCAGGTCGGCGACGAGCGTCTCGTGGACGCAGGTCGCCGTGGCCTCGAGCGCCGCGAACGACGGCGCCCGGAAGTGCACGCGCCACGGCTTCGGGCCGCCGTCCGAGACGACGTAGCAGCCGGACTCGCCGCGGGGCGACTCGATCGACACGTAGACCTCCCCCTCGGGCACGCGGTAGCCCTCGGTGACGATCTTGAAGTGGTGGATCAGCGACTCCATCGAGGTGTGCAGCTCCTCGCGCGGCGGCAGCACCACCTTGCGGTCGTCGACGATCCACGGCCGGCCCTCCATCCGCTCGAGCCGGTCGAGGCACTGCCGGACGATCCGGTTCGACTCCTCCATCTCGTCGACGCGCACCCGGTAGCGGTCGTACACGTCGCCGTGGGTGCCGAGCGGCACCCGGAAGTCGACCTGGTCGTACGCGAGGTACGGCGAGTCGCGACGGAGGTCCCAGTCGACGCCGGAGGCGCGCAGCACCGGGCCGGACTGGCCGAGCGCGATCGCGTCCTCGGCCGAGAGCAGGCCGATGCCTCTCGTCCGCTCGAGCCAGATCTGGTTGCGGTCGAGGAGCGCGCGGTAGTCGTCGATCGCGCCCGGCATCAGCGCGACGAACTTGCGGCACTCCGGGAAGAAGCCCGGAGGGACGTCCTCGGCGAGGCCGCCGGCCTGGAAGTAGCGCGTGTGCATGCGGGCGCCCGTGGCGAGCTCGAACAGGTCGAGGATCGTCTCCCGCTCGCGGAAGCAGTACCAGAACATCGAGATCGCCCCGAGCTCGAGCGCGGAGGTGCCGAGGAAGACGAGGTGCGAGTGGATCCGGTTCAGCTCGCAGAGGAGCATCCGCATCCAGGTCGCCTTCTCCGGAACCTCGAGGGCGAGGAGCTTCTCGATCGCCAGCACGAACACGAGCTCGTTGTTCTGGTAGCCGACGTAGTCGATCCGCTCGGGGTACGTGATCGCCTTCCACCACGTCTTCGCCTCCATGTTCTTCTCGAAGCCGGTGTGCAGGTAGCCGATCACGGCGGAGAGGCCCACGACCTGCTCGCCGTCGAGGTCGAGGATCAGGCGCAGCACCCCGTGCGTGGACGGATGGTTCGGGCCGAAGCTGATCCGGAGGATGTCGTCGGAGCCCTGGAGCTCCTCGGGAACGTCGCGGATCGTCGGCACCCGCGGCGGGATGCGCGAGCCCTCGTAGATCCCCGGCGCGACGATCGGCCAGCGCCGCGTCCGCCCGAGCGGAGTGGGCGGCGCGACGGTCATTCCGCGTCCGAGAACCGCACGGGCTCGCCGCCGAGTGGGTAGTCCTTGCGCAGCGGGTGGCCCTCCCAGTCCTCGTCCATGAGGAGGCGCGTGAGGTTGGGGTGGCCGGCGAACTCGATTCCCATCAGGTCGTACTGCTCGCGTTCGTGCCAGTCGGCCGCGGGCCAGACGGAGACCACGCTCGGCACCGGCTCGCCGTCGTCGGCCCAGCACTGCAGGCGCACCCGTGGCGCACCGTGGGTGAGCGAGAGCAGGTGGTAGCTGACGGAGAACCGCGCAGGCTTGAGCTGTGGCAGCGTCTGCAGGCCCTGCGTCGCGGGGAGGTTGAGGTCGCGTCCGGTGGCGGTGCCGATGTAGCCGGCGACGCCCTTCCCGCCCCAGCCGAGGTAGTCGGTCGCGACGATGTCGAGGAGGACGTCGAAGCTGCGCTCGTCGCGTGCGTACAGGCAGGCCTCGGGGATCGACTCGCGCTCCACCACCACGGTGGTCTCTCCGTATGCCTCCTTCGCCGCCGCGAAACCCGGGCAGTCCGACCAGGTCACGACGCGACGCCCTGCCGCTCGTAGGCCGGGGGCACGCCCGCGAGGTGTGCCTCGTGCAGCCGGATGATCCCCTCCATCAGCGCCTCCGGCCGCGGCGGGCAGAAGGGCACGTAGATGTCGACCGGCACGATCCGGTCGACGCCCTGGAGGACGGCGTAGTTGGCGAACATGCCGCCGGAGCTGGCGCACGCGCCCATCGCGATCACCCACTTCGGCTCGGCCATCTGGTCGTAGATCTGGCGGAGCGGCGCCGCCATCTTGTGCGAGACGCGGCCCGACACGATCAGCAGGTCGGCCTGGCGGGGCGAGGAGCGGAAGGCCTCCATGCCGAAGCGCGCGATGTCGTAGCGCGCCGAGACGATCGACATCATCTCGATCGCGCAGCACGCGAGCCCGAAGGTGTCCGGCCACATCGACTTCGTCTGCGCCCAGCGCACGGCCTTCTCGAGCGTCGTCAGGCCGAGCGCCTGCTCGAGCTCGTCGACGCCGAGGTCCTCCTCGAAGTGCGAAGGCCCCTTCGTCGGCCAGAGCAGGCGCTCCGACTGGAGCCCGTAGTCGCGCAGCCGCTTGCTCACCACTCGAGGGCGCCCTTGCGCCAGATGTAGACGTAGGCGACGACGAGGATCAGCACGAAGAACGCGAACTCGACGAAGCCGAACCAGCCGAGCGCGTGCAGCTGCACCGCCAGCGGGTACAGGAAGACGATCTCGATGTCGAAGACGATGAAGAGCATCGCCGTCAGGTAGAAGCTCACGGTGAAGCGCTGGCGCCGCATCGGCCCCGTCGAGACGCCCGACTCGAACGGAATCGTGCGCGCCCGCGTGCGCCGCGCAGGCCGCTGCGCGAACGCGAAGGACATGACGATCATCGAGGCCGGGATCGCGAGCGCCAGCAGCCCGTAGATCAGGAACGGAAGCCAGTCGCGGAGCATCGAGCGCTCGACGTTATCAATCCCCGTCACCCCCGCACTTGGAGAACCGGATCCGTTGCAGCCATGCGTGAGTTCGCTGTTACAAAGTGGGTCCGCAGCGGCCTCCCGCAGCGGCAGCTCCGGGGGCTGCGGAACACCTCGGCCTCCTGGTGCGTTGCTACCATGCGAAGCCGATGGAGCTCCAGGAGCGCACAGAGCAGGCAGGGCAGCTCGTCTCGCTGACGCCGTCGGCGGCGGCGAAGATCCTCGGTCTCATGGCCGAGGACCCGGACGTGTCGGTTCTCCGCGTCGCCATCGAGGGCGGGGGCTGCTCCGGGTTCCAGTACGGCCTCGGCTTCGACCGCGGCGCCCAGGAGGGCGACCACGCCTTCGACTGCGAGGGCGTCACCGTCGTCGTCGATCCCTTCAGCGCGCCGTACCTGCGCGGCTCGACGGTCGACTACCTCGAGACCATCCAGGAGTCGGGCTTCAAGATCGACAACCCGAACGCGGTCGCCTCGTGCGGGTGCGGCCACTCGTTTCAGGTCGCGGACGAGGTCGACCCGGGCGACGCCGGGTACGGCTGCGGCTCCGGCTGCAGTCACTGACCCGCCGGCTCTGAGCCGCCGCCGCGCGGCGACTACGATCCGCGGCGGATGAGCGAGAGCGAACGCCCGCTGCGCGTCGCCGTGGTCGGCTCCGGGCCCGCCGGCTTCTACGCAGCCGGAGCCCTCCTCGGCGCAGGGACGGCCGCCGAGGTCGACATGATCGAGCGGCTGCCGACGCCCTGGGGGCTCGTCCGGCTCGGCGTCGCGCCGGACCACCCGAAGCTGAAGACCGTCTCGCGCGCCTTCGAGCGGATCGCCGAGAAGCCCGGCTTTCGCTTCCTCGGCAACGTCGAGGTGGGACGCGACCTCCGCCACGAGGACCTCCGCCGGCTGTACGACGCGGTCGTCTACGCCGTCGGGGCGCAGACCGACCGCCGGCTGGGCATTCCCGGCGAGGACCTCGCCGGCTCGTGGGCCGCCACGGAGCTCGTCGCCTGGTACAACGGCCATCCAGACTTCCAGCACCTCGACTTCGACCTCTCCGCCGAGCGGGCGGTCGTGATCGGGAACGGCAACGTCGCCGTCGACGTGGCGCGGATGCTGGCGCTGACGCCAGACGAGCTGGCGCCGACGGACACGACCGACGAGGCGATCGAGGCGCTCGGCACCTCCGGGATCCGGGAGATCGTCATGCTCGGCCGTCGCGGCCCCGCACAGGCGGCGTTCACGCCGCCCGAGCTCGCCGAGCTCGGCGAGCTCGCCGGCGCGGACACGATCGTCGATCCCGCCGATCTCCGCCTCGACCCGGCGAGCGAGGCGGCGCTGGCGGAGGACGTCCGGGCGCAGCGAAACCTCGAGATCCTGCACGAGCTCGCCGGGCGGGAGCCCACCGGCAAGCCGCGGCGGCTGCTCCTGCGCTTCCTCGTCTCGCCCGTCGCGATCCTCGGCGACGGCCGGGTGGAGGCGGTCGAGGTCGTGCACAACCGGCTCGAGCCGACGGACGAGGGCGCCGTGCGGGCGGTTGCGACCGACAGGCGCGAGACGATCCCCGCCGGGCTCGTCTTCCGCAGCGTGGGCTATCGCGGCGTGGCCCTTCCCGACGTGCCGTTCGACGAGAGCCGCGGCACCATCCGCAACGCCGGCGGCCGCGTGCTCGACGAGCAGGGGCGCCCGCTCGCCGGCGTCTACTGCGCCGGGTGGATCAAGCGGGGCCCGACCGGCGTCATCGGCACGAACAAGAAGGACGCGACCGAGACCGTGGAGCTGCTGCTCGCCGACGCGAGTGCCGACAGGCTGCCGAGGGCCGAGGCCGGCGCAGCGGAGGTCGACGCCCTTCTCGACGAGCGGGGCGTGCGGCGGGTGGTCTACGGGGGCTGGCAGTCGATCGACGAGCTCGAGCGTCGCGCGGGCGAGAAGCTCGGCCGCCCTCGCGTCAAGGTCTGCACCTGGGAGGAGCTCCTCGCGGCGGCGGAATCCGCGGCGGCACTACACTCGGACTCGTGAGCGCGACCGAGGAGCGGCGCGAGCTCTGGGGCGGCGAGACCGCCAAGGCGATCGCCAACTTCCCCGTCTCCGGCGAGCCGATCCCGGCGCCAGTCGCGCGCTGGCTCGGCCGGATCAAGGGCGCTGCCGCACGCGTCAACGCCGACCTCGGGCTGCTCGAGCGGGAGAAGGCCGAGCGCATCGCGGCCGCCGCGGAGCGCATCGCGGCGGGCGAGCTCGACGACCAGTTCCCGATCGACGTCTTCCAGACCGGCTCCGGCACGTCCTCCAACATGAACGCGAACGAGGTGCTCGCGACGCTGGCGGGCGAGGGAGTGCATCCGAACGACGACGTCAACATGGGGCAGTCGTCCAACGACGTCTTCCCCTCGGCCGTCCACCTGTCGGCGCTCGACGAGATCACGCACGACCTGCTCCCCGCGCTCGGCCGCCTCGCGTCGGCGCTCGAGGCGAAGGCGCGCGAGCTCGACGACGTCGTGAAGTCGGGCCGCACGCACTGGATGGATGCGGTGCCGGTGACCCTCGGGCAGGAGTTCGGCGGCTACGCCGCGCAGGTGCGCCAGGGGATCGCGCGGGTCGAGGACGCGCTGCCGCGCCTCGGTCAGATCCCGCTCGGCGGCACCGCCACCGGCACCGGCCTCAACACGCATCCCGAGTTCGCCGAGCGCGTCCGCGCGCTCCTCGTCGAGGAGACGGGGCTACCGATCTCCGCGCCCGCGGACCCCTTCGAGGCGCAGGCGGCCCGAGACGGCATCGTCGAGGCCTCGGGCGCCCTGAAGACCCTCGCCGTCTCGCTGACGAAGGTCGCCAACGACCTCCGCTACCTCGCCTCGGGGCCACGCGCGGGGCTCGCGGAGATCGTCCTGCCCGAGCTGCAGAAGGGCAGCTCGATCATGCCGGGAAAGGTCAATCCCGTCATTCCGGAGGTCGTGACGCAGGTCGCGGCGCAGGTGATCGGCAACGACGCCGCGATCGCCGTCGGGGGCATGCAGGGGCACTTCGAGCTGAACGTCTTCGTCCCGCTCCTCGCCCGCAACATCCTCGACTCGGTGAAGCTGCTCTCCGGCTCCTGTCGTCTCTTCGCGGAGAAGTGCGTCGACGGGATCCAAGCGAACCGGGAGACCTGCGAGCGCTACGCGGAGCTGACCCTCTCTGCGGCGACCGCGCTCAACCCGCACATCGGGTACGACCGGGCGACGGAGATCGTGAAGGAGGCGGCTGCCAGCGGCCGCTCGCTCCGCGACGTCGCGCGCGACCACGGCGTGGAGGAGTCGGTGCTCGACACGGCGCTCGACTACCGCGCGATGGCCAAGCCGCACTAGGCCGGCGATTCGGCATCAAGGTCGGCCGGCGCCGGGCCGATACTCCGCGCAGAGGTTCCTGCGGACTCGGGAGGGCGGCATGCTGAAGAACGGGCTGGCACTGGTGGCTGTGGTCGCCGCCGTCGCCGCGGCTGGGACGGGAGTCGCGCGCGCGGTCGAAGGCGGAACGCCCGACGCGGCGAACGAGTACGCCGGCGTCGGCCTGGTCGTCTTCTACGGCAGCGACGGCCGGCCGATCGTCCGCTGCACCGGGGCGCTCGTCTCGCCCACCGTCCTGCTGACCGCCGGTCACTGCGCCGGCGTCGAGCCCTCGGGGGCGCTGCCCGTCCGCGCCCAGGTCTGGTTCGGCAGCGGCTATCCGACGCAGATCCCGCGCGGCGCCTGGAACGCCGCGAACGGCGACCCGTGCGAGGGAGCCGCCGCCGGCTATCCCTGCACCGGCGACGTCGGCGGCACGCCCCACCCGCATCCGGGCTGGACGGGCCTGCTCGACCTGCCGAACACGCACGACCTCGGCGTCGTCGTCCTCGACCGGCCGGTGTCGCTGCCGACGTACGCCGTCGCGCCCCCCGGGGCGCTGGACGTGCTCGCGTCGAAGCGCGGTCAGCAGGACGCCAGCTTCACGCTGGTCGGCTACGGCGCGCAGGTCGAGAAGCCGGCGGGCGAGGTCGCGCAGCGCACGCGCTACGTCGGGAGCGTGAAGCTGACGAACCTGAACAACTCCCTGGTCGGCGGCTACGGCATGGTCGTCAGCGCTACCCCGGGCAACGGCACGGGTGGCGGTGCGACCTGCTCCGGCGACTCCGGCGGTCCGCTGTTCCTCGACGGCCGCATCGCGGCGGTCGCCTCCTACAGCGTCGGCAAGTACTGCAACGGCACCTCCGGTGCGTTCCGGCTCGACACCGC
>JBBWZD010000120.1:0-8101 GCA_039648875.1 Actinomycetota bacterium | reverse complement strand
CAAGGAGCCGGCGGGTGGGCACCTTCGTGAAGCTCCCGGCGCTCGAGTCGATCGACCTCTGCGCCGCCTCGCTCGACTTCTGCGTCGTCGATTACGAGCACTCGCAGCTGGGCGAGAGCGACGTCCTCCGGCTCGTCCGCCACGCCGCCGCCCTCCGTTTCCCCGCCGTGGTGCGGATTCCGGCGGCCGACCGCGGGCTCGTGAACCGGCTGCTCGAGGCGGGCGCGGCCGGGATCCAGCTCTCCTCGGTGCGGCGCGTCGACGAGGTGCGCGCCCTGCGCGACGCCGCGCTGTACGCACCCGACGGGACGCGCTCGATCAGCCTGGCCCACCCGGCAGCGCGCTACGGCGCGACGCCGCTGCGCGACTACGTCGCCGGCGTCGAGCGGCCGCTGCTCGTGATCCAGCTGGAGACGCGCGAGACCGACGACCCGCTGCCCGACATCGTCTCCGCCGGCGCCGACGTCGTCTTCCTCGGCCTGACCGACCTGCTCGTCGACTGCGGGCTCGACGACGCAGCGGCGCGAGCCCGCGCCGACGAGATCGCCGCGGCCGCCGCGGCCGCCGAGGTTGTGCTCGGCGGGTTCGGCAACGAGGAGCGGTTCCGATACGCCGTCGTGTCGTCGGACGTCGCGCTCCTGCGCGAGGCGGTGGCGAGTGTCCGCTGACCTCACCGTCGACGTCGCCGGCCTCGCGCTGAAGAACCCGGTGATCGCGGGCTCGGGGGAGGCCACCGCGTCGGAGGAGGACATCCTCGCCTGCCTCGACGCCGGCGCCGCGGCCGTCGTCGCGAAGTCGGTCAACGAGTCGCAGGCGGCGCGGGCGCAGCTGCTGGCGGCGGAGTACGTGGTGCTGGACGAGCACCTGAATGCGCGGCCGCTCGGCCCGGCGGCGCGCGGCGACTCCCTCTTCTGCCGTTCCGGCCTGCTCGACGTCGACCTCGACGACTGGATCCAGATGCTCGCGCGCCTCGACCGCGACGCGGGCGACGCCTACGTCGTCCCGAGCCTGATCGGCGCCGACGTCGACGAGGCGGTACGGCTCGCGCGCAGCGTCGAGGCCGGCGGCCTGCGCTGGCTCGAGCTGAACGTCGGCGCGCCGCACGCCGCGGAGGCCGCGGCCGGTGCGATCCGCACGGGCGTCGAGCTCGTCGAGCGCGTGCGCGCCGCGATCTCGATCCCGCTGACCGTGAAGCTGCGCGCCGGCGACTCGGTCGCGGACGCGCTCGCCGCGGGCGCCGACGCCGTCTGCCTCGCGACGAGAGCGCTGGGATTCGTGCCCGACCTCGAGACACGCCGGCCGGTCCTCGGAACCTTCGCGGCGATCGGCGGCGCGTGGACGCTGCCGTTGACGCTCCGCGAGGTCGCAAAGGCGCACCTCGCTCACCCGGAGGCGTCGATCGTCGGCACCAACGGCGCCCGCGACGGCCGCGACGTCGCGCGCTTCCTGCTCGCAGGTGCGAGCGCGGTCGCGCTGACGAGCGCCGTCATGACCGAGGGGCCGGAGGTGCTCGCGGAGTCCATCCGGCAGCTCGAGCGGTACTGCATCGAACAGGGCGTCGCCGCGCGCGACCTGGTCGGCGAGGCGGCGCGGCATGTCAAGACCTACGAGGAGGTGGCGATTGAGCGTCGGCTCTGACATCGGCGTCGCGCAGCTCGAAGCGGACCCATATCCGATCTACGAGCAGTTGCGCGCGGAGGAGCCCGTGTGCTTCGTCGAGTCCGTCGGGCTCTGGCTCGTCACACGCTGGGACGACGTCCAGCACGTCGACAAGGCGCCGGCGGTGTTCACGGGCGAGACGGAGCCGTCGACGCTCAACCGCACGTTCGGGAAGAACCTGCTCGGCTCCGAGGGCACGTACCACGACCGCATCCGCGGCATCATCTATCCCTGGTTCCGCGTCGGCGCGATCGGCGACTATCCCGACAACGTGATCACGCCGATTGCGAACGAGCTCGTCGACGCGTTCGCCGACCGCGGCACGTGCGACCTCCTGTCGGAGTTCGCGGAGCCGCTGTCGGCGCGCGTGCTGAAGCAGGCGCTCGGTCTCGACTTCGTCGAAGAGGGCACGTTGCGCCGCTGGTTCGTCGAGCTGGCGACCGGCGCCGCGAACTTCGAAGGCGATCCTGAGAAGCAGGCGATCGCGGACGCGGCGAGCGCCGAGGTGAACGACGCGCTGGCCCCGGTGATCGAGCGGCTCGAGCGAGAGCCCGACGACACACTCCTCTCCTCGATGGTCAACACCGAGGTCGACGGTCAGAAGCTGACGCTCGAAGAGGTGCAGTCGAACCTGAAGGTGATGATCGTCGGGGGGCTGCAGGCGACAACCGACCTGATAGCGCTGTCGCTCTGGGCGATCCTCTCGCATCCCGAGCAGCTGCAGCAGGTGCTGGACGACCCGAAGCTCGTCGATCCCGCGATCGAGGAGGCGGCGCGGTGGCATTCGCCCGTCGGCACGTCGACGCGGCAGACGACGCGCGACACCGAGCTCGGCGGCGTGAAGCTCGAGCAGGGCGCGCTCGTCGCAGCCGTGCTCGCGTCCGCGAACCGCGACGAGCGCAACTGGAGCGAGCCCGACCGCTACGACATCACCCGCCGCGAAGGTGGCCACCTGGCGTTCGCGACCGGGCCGCATCTCTGCATCGGCGCGCGCCTCGCGCGCTACGAGACGCGCGCCGCGTGGCGCGTGCTGCTCGACCGTCTCCCCGGCCTGCGCCTCGATGCCGAGCGTCCGATCGAGATCTCCGGCTGGGAGTTCCGTTCACCCCACCACCTCCACATCCAATGGAACTGACACAGGACTATCTCGACCGCCTGAAGGCGGTGCAGCCGCACGACCTGCCGGAGGACCTCGATCTCTTCGACGAGCAGACGGCGACGCGCGGCATCCGGCTCAACAAGGCTGCGTACTCGTTGAAGGACGCGCGCCAGCGCGAGCTCTTCCACCGCGACGAAGAGGCGTGGATGGGCCAGTTCGGGCTGACGGACGAGGAGAAGGAGCTGATGCGCCGGCGCGACTGGATCGGCCTATGGCGCAGGGGGATGTCGATCTACGTGATGGTCAAGCTCTCGGGCGTGACGGACACGCCGCTGCCCGAGATCGGCAAGCAGATGCGCGAGAGCGGAGGGACACCGTAATGGCGACGATCGTCGGAGGGATCGGCGCGAGCCACGCGCCGTCGATGGAGCACATCTACGACGCCGGCGAGGAGGTGCGGGAGTCGGAGGAGTGGCAGCCCTTGTTCGGCCCGTTCAAGGACGTCGCGGCCTGGCTCGAGCAGGTCAGGCCGGACCGGCTGGTCGTGATCTACAACGACCACATGGATCAGTTCTTCCTCGACGCGTACCCGACGTTCGCGCTCGGCGTCGCCGACACGTACCCCGTCGCGGACGAGGGCTTCGGCTCGCGGCCGTTCCCGCCGGTGCCGGGCGACGCGAAGCTCGGCTGGCACGTCGCGCGGTCGCTCGTCGCGGACGAGTTCGACATCACGATCTGCCAGGAGCTCGAGGTCGACCACGGCGTCATCTCGCCGCTGCCGATGGTCGACTTCAGCGAGGGCGGGGGAGGCTGGGCCATCCCGATCGTGCCGCTCGCGGTGAACGTCATCCTCCACCCGCTGCCCTCGCCCCTCCGCTGCTGGAAGCTGGGTCAGGCGCTGCGGCGGGCGATCCTCTCGTACCCCGAGGACCTGGGGGTCGTGGTCGTCGGCACCGGCGGTCTCTCGCACCAGCTCACCGGCCCCCGCTTCGGCCGCGTCGAGCCGGAGTGGGACCAGGAGTTCATGCGCCTGCTCCGCGAGGACCCGGAGCGGCTCACCACGTACAAGCACGAGGACTTCATCAAGCTGGGCGGCACCGAGTCGGTCGAGGTCGTGAACTGGCTCGCCATGCGCGGCGCCCTGCCGCTCGACGCGAAGGAGCGCGTGAACGCGTACTACGCGCACAAGATCATGGGCTACGGCCTGCAGACGTTCGAGGTCGCGGCGTGACGGACGTGGTCGATCGGCTCCTCGACGGGGCCGTCGACCTGCACGTGCACCCGTACCCGTCGCCGTTCCCGCGGCGGATGGACGCGGCGGAGGCGGCGCAGCGGGCGGCCGCCGCGGGCATGCGGGCGATCGTCGTCAAGTCGCACCACCACGACACGGCGATCGACGTCGCCGCGCTCCGCGAGCACGGCATCGACGCGAGCGGGATCGACGTCTTCGGCGGCATCGCGCTGAACACGCAGGTCGGCGGGCTCAACCCGCACGCGGTCAACCTCTGCCTCGCGATGGGGGGCAAGGTCGTCTGGTTCCCGACGATCGCGTCGCCCGCGCACATCGAGCACCACCGGGAGCACCCGAACCTGAAGTTCCCCCAGCTGGCCGTCGACCTGATCCCGGAGGAGCCGATCGACGTCTGGGAGAACGGCTCGCTCAGGCCCGAGGTGCACGAGATCCTCGAGATGATCGCGGAGGCCGACGCGGTGCTCGCCTCCGGGCACATGCCCCCGCGCTCGATCATCGCCGTCTTCGAGGCGGCGAAGGAGCACGGCGTCCGGCGGCTGATCGTGAACCACCCGAACTTCGTGATCGAGGCCTCCAAGGACGAGGTCAAGCAGCTCGCCGAGCTGGGTGCGCTGATCGAGCACTCGCTGTGCATGTACGACGAGGAGTCGAGCTTCCACAACTGGGCGATCGACACGCTCGTGGACTGGGTGCGCTGGGTCGGGCCGGAGCGCTCGTCCCTCGGCTCCGACCTCGGCCAGGCCGGCAATCCCTTCCCCGCCGACTCGTTCCGGAAGATCTGCTCGCGCCTGCTCGAGGCGGGCCTGAGCGAGCGGGAGGTGCGGCTGCTCGTCGCCGACAACCCGGCGCGGCTGCTCGGCCTGGACGCTTGAACGAGGTGGTGCTCGCGCGGCACGCCGAGACGGAGACCAGCGTCCGCGGCATCGTCGGCGGCGACGCGCCGCTGACCGAGACCGGCCGCGCGCAGGCCCGCGCGCTCGGTCGGGCGCTGGCGCCGCTGCGGCTCGACGTGTGCCTGACGAGCGAGGCGAGGCGGGCGCGGGAGACCGCCGACCTCGCGCTCGAGGGCCGCCAGATTCCGCGCGAGCTGCTACCCGACCTCGGCGACATGGACTTCGGCACGTTCGCCGGCGCGCCGCTCGAGTCGTACCGCACCTGGATCGCCGCGCATCCGCCGGCGGAGGCCCCAACCGGCGGTGAGAGCCGCGTCGAGACGCTGCGACGGTTCGCCCGCGGGTTCCGCGCAGTGCTGGCGCGTCCGGAGCGCGTCGTGCTGGTCGTAGCGCACGGGCTCGCGTTGCGCGCGGTCCTGGACGAGCGGCCGCGGCCGGAGGTGACGGGAGTTCCGTACGCGTCCTCGATCCGGGTCTCGCGCGCGGAGCTCCAGCGGGCCGTCGAGCGGCTCGACGCGTGGTGCGAAGCTCCCGCCTGGTGATCGTCGAGCTTGGACAGGAGCCGGGCGAGCGCGTCGGCGGCAAGGCGGCGGGCCTGGCGCGGCTCGTCGAGCTGGGGCTGCCGGTGCCGCCGGCGCTCGTGCTGCCGGCGGGCGAGGAGCTCGAGGATCCGGCGGCGGTCGTGCGGCGGCTGGGCGAGCCGCTCGCGGTGCGCTCGTCGGCGCTCGACGAGGACGCGGCCGAGCGCTCGGCCGCCGGGCAGTACGAGACGGTGCTCGACGTGCACGCCGACGGTCTCGCGGCCGCGGTCGACCGTGTGCGCGCCGGCACCGCGCGCGCGCGCGCCTACGGCCTCGACGGGCTCGTGGCCGTCGTCATCCAGCGGCAGGTCCCGGCGACGCGCGCCGGCGTCGCGTTCTCCCGCGACCCCGTCACAGGCGAGGACGCCGTCTTCGTCGAGTGCGCGCCGGGCGCCGGCGAGGCGGTCGTCTCCGGCACGGTCACGCCCGACCGCTACTGGGTCGGCGAGACCGTCCGCGCGCGGGCGGCGGGTCCGCTGCGCGTGCTGCGCGACGACGAGGCCCGCGCGGTCGCGGGGCTGGTGCGCGAGGCCGAGCACGGCTTCGGCCTGCCGGTGGACGTGGAGCTCTGCTTCGAGGGCCGGGCGCTCTGGCTCGTCCAGTGCCGGCCGATCACGACCCCGTGACCACGTGGCTGCCGGACCCGTCGCACTACCCGGAGCAGATGACGCCGCTCTCGGCGACCGTCTGGTTCGAGGCTCTCGGGGCGGGGCTGCACGAGGCGATGCGCGAGCTGCGCGGCCCCTTCGGCGGCTTCCGCACCCGCACCGAGCTCGGCTGGGCGTACGAGGCGGAGCTCGAGCCGGAGTGGGAGCACGACACGCAGGCTTTCCACGCCGCGGCGCTCGGGCTCGCCGAGCGCTGGCGGCGCGAGCTGCAGCCGCGCGTGTGGCAGCTCACGGCGGAGCTCCGCCGGCTGCGGCCCGAGCTGCCGCCGCCGGAGCAGGCGGTTGCGCTCCTCGACCGGCTGTGGGAGCTCGTGCGGGAGCAATGGCGGCTGCACTTCCTGGTGGTCGTCCCGGCGCAGATCGCGGCCGAGATCTTCCGCGACCGCTACGTCGAGCTCCTCGGCGACGGCGACCCGCTGGCGCCGTACCGGCTGCTGGAGTGCCCTCGGTCGGAGGAGCAGCTCGTGCGGCTCGCGCGCCACGCTGCGGAGTGGAAGCTCGCGCACCTGATCCGAGAGCTGTCCGTCGAGCACGCGCTCGAGCGCCTGCGAGAGCTCGAGCTCGGCCGCGAGTGGCTGCGGGAGCTGGCCGAGTACCTGGAGCCGGCCGGCGGCCGCGGCGGGCGCGCACGCTGGCACGAGCTGTCGCTGCCGCGAGAGGCGGAGCTGCCGCAGCTCACCCTGGAGGCGGTGCGCCTCTACCTTGCGTCGGAGCCGCCCGAGCCGCGTGCTCCGGAGCCGGTGCCCGACGAGCTGCGGGAGCTGCACGCGCTCTGCGCGCCTGCGTTCGCGCTGAAGGAGCAGCACACCTACGAGATCGACTACCCCGGGCTGCTCGCGACGCGGGAGGCGCTCCTCGGCTTCGGCCGCCGCCTGGTCGCGGAAGGCCTGCTCGGCCGGTCCGAGGACGTCTGGATGCTGACGCGGGAAGAGCTCCGCGACTCGCTGACCGGCGACGGCGGCCGCCTGCCCGAGCGCGTCGCGGCGCGGCGCGCCGAGCTCGCGGAGGGGCTGCGCGAGGGGCCGCGCCCCTACCTCGGCGAGGCGCCGCCGCCGGCCGAGCGGCACGCGGCGCTTGAGAAGTTCTACGGCACGGGCGGCCGCGCGCTCGCCGGCGCGGGAGCCTCGCCGGGCGTCGCCGAGGGTACCGCCCGCGTCGTCGCCGGCCCCGAGGACTTCGCGCGCGTCGAGGCCGGCGACGTGCTCGTCACCGCGACCACGACGCCGGCCTGGACGCCGCTGTTCCCGTCGCTGGCCGCACTCGTCACCGACACCGGCGGCGTCCTCAGCCACGCTGCCGTGGTCGCGCGCGAGTACCGGATTCCGGCGGTGGTCGGCGCGGCCGGCGCCACCGCCGCGATCCCGGACGGGGCGCGCGTCCGCGTCGACGGCACGACCGGGGAGATCGCACTGCTGTAGCGTCGCCGGCATGGAGACCCGGGCCTTCCTCGACGCGCTGCACGCCGCGTTCGACGACTTTCCGCACGACGAGACGCCTCGCGATCCAACCTTCGCGCGGATCCTCGACGAGGTCGGCGGCCTCGCGAGGCCGAACAACCTGGCACTCCTCGCGGCCGCGACGACGGCGCTCGGGGAGGGCGAGAGCTACGTGGAGGCGGGCTCCTTCAAGGGCGCGAGCCTGATCGCCGCCTCGTCCGGCAAGCGGGGCGACTTCGTCGGCATCGACGACTTCTCGATGCAGGAGGACGCCCGGGAAGCCCTCGCGGCGAACCTGCGCGCCTTCGGCTGCACGCACGCCGCCGTCCTCGAGGGCAACGTCTTCGACGTGCTGCGCGGCGGCGCCCTCGCGGGGCGTCGGGTCGGCGTCTACTACTACGACGCGGCCCACGGCTACGAGGAGCAGCTCGACGGCCTGCGCCTGGTCGAGCCGTACCTCGCCGAGGAAGCGCTGCTGATCGTCGACGACACCGACTGGGAGCGCGTCGAGCG
>JBBWZD010000104.1:0-32198 GCA_039648875.1 Actinomycetota bacterium | reverse complement strand
CCGGGAAGAGAACAGCCGCGCGTGCACCCGTGTCGGCGTCGGAGCTGAGAGCGAGCGTGCCGCGCAGCTCGTCGCGAACGAGCGCGCGGACGATCGACAACCCCGTCCCCGCCGAAGCGTCCTCGGTGATGCCGGGCCCGTCGTCCGCGATCGCGAGCAGCACCTCGTCACCGTCGCGCGACAGCTCGACGCGGATGCGGTCGCCGCCGTGCTCGAGCGCGTTCTGGAGCAGCTCGGAGAAGACGAGCGCGAGCGACGTCGCCTTCTGCCCCGGCAGCAGCACCGGCTCGAGGGCGGCGGTGACGTCCTTGCCGCCGCCGACGCCCTGGACGAGCATCGCCCGCAGCCGGTCGATCAGCTCGGACAGCTCGACGTCCTCCTCGCGCTGCTCCGTGAGGGCCTCGTGCACGGCCGCGATCGCGAGGATGCGATTCACGGAGTGCTCGAGCGCCTCGCGCGGGTCGACGCCGTCCGCGCGCGCCTGCAGGCGTAGGAGCGACGCCACCGTCTGCAGGTTGTTCTTGACCCGGTGGTGGATCTCCTGGGCGAGGACGCCGCGCATCACGGCGCGGCCGTGCTCGAGCGCGACGGCGGCGTGGTGCGCGATCGCCTCGAGCAGCGCGCGCTCGTCCTCGGTGAACGGCGTGTCGCGGTCGGCGACGAGCTCGCCGATCTGGCGCCGCTTCCATCGCAGCGGCGTCCGCACCGCGTGCCCGCCGGCCCGACCCTCCGGCCAGGCGATGCGGCCGTCCTCGAGCACGACCGCGGCGCCGGTCGCCTGCACGGCCTCCATCGTCGTCTCGACGATCGCCTGCAGCGACTCCTCGAGGTACAGCGACTCCGACACCGCCTCCGAGATGCGGGCGAGCGCCTCGAGCTCGGCGACCCGCCGCTGCGCCTGCGCGTAGAGCTGCGCGTGCAGGATCGACTGCGCCACCTGGTCGGCAATCGCCGTCAGGAGGCCGATCTCGCCCTCGCTGTAGGCCCGCGCTGCCCGCGTGCGGACGTTCAGCGCGCCCTCGAGACGCTCCCCCTGCGCCAGGATCGGCACCGCGAGGATCGACTCGTACTCGTCCTCGGGCAGGTTCGGGAACTCCTTGAAGCGGGGGTCCAGGTGCGCCTGCGACGGGATCATCACCGGCGTGCGCTCGGCGGCCGCCGTGCCCGTGATGCCTTCCCCGGGACGCATCCGCGGCCGGCGCGTCATCTCCTCCACGCTCGTCCCGTGCGTGGCGCGCAGGACGAGCTCGCCGCTCCGCTCGTCGTAGAGGTAGACGAAGCACGCGTCCGCCTGGAGCGCGTCCGCGACCTTGGTCGCGACCAGCCGCAGGACCTCCTCGAGGTCGAGCGTCGAGTTGACCGCGGCGGTCGTCTCGGTCAGCAGCCGCAGGTGGCGCTCGGGCGCGTGCACCGCCGTATCGTAGGAGCGGCGGGAGCCGCGGACCCGCCGGGCGGGCTAGAGGAAGCTTCGAATGGCTTCGCGGTCGACGCGAAGGCCGATGACGCCGCTCGTGCCGTCGATCTGGTCGATCGTGTCGGCCGGGACGAGGCGGCGGCGACGGGAGAAGAGGCCCGACTTGACCGAGAGCGCGTCGGGCACGTCCGGCGCGGTGCCGTACATCGGGCACTCGACCTTGCCCACGAGACGGCCCTGCCGGTCGGCGACGATGTAGCCGGCGGTGCGGCGGAGGTCGATGGCGATTGCGCTCATGTGGCTGACGCTATTCCCGGCCTGCAAGGTTTCTTGCGGGGTCGCAGTAAAAGGTTTGTTAACCCCGGCCGGATTCCTTCCCGGCCCCTGCCGATTCGTTGCCGCCGCAGCCGGCCCCTCTAACGACCACGAGCCGCCAGAAGCGACTCGCGGTCGGCCGTCAGTTGGGCTCGCCTCCGCAGGGGACGAGCCACGGTGATTGTGACACGTACGGGCTCAAGAAAACCAGCCTTCCTACAGCACCGGCAGGTACTTCTTCATCTCCCAGTCGGTGAGCTGCACGCGGTACTCGTCCCACTCCCGCCGCTTCAGCTCGACGTAGCGGTCGAAGATGTGGGGGCCGAGCGCCTTCCGCGCCACCTCCGACTGCGAGAGCTCCGTGATCGCCTCGCCCAGCGTCTCCGGCAGCGAGACGATGCCGCGCTCGCGGCGCTGCTCGGGCGTCAGGTGGTAGAGGTTCGTCTCCATCGGCTCCGGCAGCTCGTAGCCCTGCTCGATGCCCTCGAGCCCGGCGTGGAGGAGGCACGCGAACGTCAGGTAGGGATTGCAGGCCGGGTCGGGGCAGCGGATCTCAGCGCGCGTCGCCTGCTCCGAGCCGGGCTTGTAGAGCGGGATGCGGATCAGCGCCGAGCGGTTCCGCTGCGACCAGGCGACGTACACCGGCGCCTCGAAGCCGGGCACGAGCCGCTTGTACGAGTTGACCCACTGCGCGAAGACCGCGGCGATCTCCCGCGCGTGGCGCAGCTGACCGGCGATGAACGCCTTGGCGGTGTCGGAGAGGTGCCACGGGTCGTCGCCGTCGAAGAACGAGTTGCGGCCCTCCTTGAAGAGCGACTGGTGCGTGTGCATGCCGGAGCCGTTCTCCCCGAACAGCGGCTTCGGCATGAAGGTCGCGTGGTAGCCGTGCTGCTTCGCGACCTCCTTGACGACGAGCCGGTAGGTGAGCATGTAGTCGGCCATGTCGAGGGCGCTCGCGAAGCGGATGTCGATCTCGTGCTGGGACGGGCCGACCTCGTGGTGGTGGTACTCCACCGGGATGCCCATGCGCTCGAGCGCCCTGATCGTGTCGCGGCGGACGTTCGTCGCGGCGTCGAGGGTCGTCTGGGCGAAGTAGCCGCCCTCGTCGAGCGTCTCGGTGCCCTTCTCGTCCTTGAAGAGGAAGTACTCCGCCTCGGGGCCGACGTTGAAGGTGTCGAAGCCGAGCGCCTCCATCCGCTCGAGCGCGCGCCGCAGCACGTGGCGCGGGTCGCCGTCGTAGGGCCGCCCGTCGGGAGTGACGACGTCGCAGATCATCCGTCCGGCCTGGCCGTCCGGGAGCACGCGGAAGGTCGCCGGATCGGGGATCGCGACCATGTCGGACTCCTCGATCGCGTTGAAGCCGGTGATCGAGGAGCCGTCGAAGCCCATCCCGTCGTCGAGCGCCCCCGCCACCTCGCTCGTCGTGATCGAGAAGCTCTTCAGATGCCCCTCGAGATCGGTGAACCAGAGCAGCACGTCCTCGATCCCGCGGTCCTCGATCTCCTGGAGCACGCCTCGCCGCGCGTCCGGCTCCGACGTCGCCCGGTTCCTGCTCTCGACCTGCGCCATGGCTCGATCCTCCTCCGAGAAGACGAAAGCCCCGGACGCCGTCTTCGCGGCGGCCGAGGCTTCGTCGCCTCAATCGACCGCGCGAGTGTACACGGTCGCAACGCTACCCTCCGGACATGGTCGAGGGCGCCCTCGCGCGGCTCGCTGCGGTCGTGTCGCGCCGCCGCCGCGCTGTGGTCGCGGTATGGCTGGCGCTCCTCCTCGCCGGAGGCTGGTTCTCGCTGCACGAGAGCGACCGCCTCTCCGGCGGCGGGTGGGAGATCCCCGGCAGCGCCTCGGTGCGCGCCTCCCGGCTGCTCGACCGCTTCCCGGTCTCCAGCCCCGTCTTCACCGTCTTCGTCCGCGGCCGCTCGCCCGCGGCGGTGGCGGCGCGGCTGCGCCACGTGCGCGCGCGGCTGGCCGCCGACCCGCAGGTTCACCCGCACCGCGCCCGCCTGCTGGCCGGCGGCCGGGCGGCGCTGTTGCCCGCCGGCTACAGCGGCCCGGTCACCGCCACGATCGACGCCGCGACGCGGATCCGCCACGAGCTCGTCGCCGACTCGCCGGGGACGACGACGCGCGTACTCGGCACGGCGGCGATCTGGTCGAACTTCCAGGACGTCTCGAAGCAGCAGCTCAGGCGCGGCGAGTCGATCGGCTTCCCCCTGATCCTGCTGATCCTGCTCGTGGGCTTCGGCACCGTCGTCGCGGCGGTCGCGCCGCTCGCGCTCGGCTTCGCGGCCGTCTTCCTCAGCGGCGCCGTGATCTACTGGCTGTCGCGCTCGTTCGAGATGTCGGTGTACGTCACGAACATGGCGTCGATGATCGGGATCGGCGTCGCCGTGGACTACTCGCTCTTCGTCGTCAGCCGCTTCCGGCGCGAGCTGCGCGAGGGGCGGGCGCAGGACGAGGCCCTGCGGAGGGCGCTCGCCAGCTCCGGCACCGCCGTCGTCTTCAGCGGCGCGACCGTCGCCGTCTCGCTCGCGGCGCTGTTCGCCGTCCGGGCGAACGCGATCCGCTCGATGGCGATCGGCGCGATCGTCGTCGTGCTCATCTCGGTGCTCGCATCGGTGACGCTGCTGCCGGCGCTGCTGGCTGCGGTCGGCCCCCGCGTCGAGCGCTGGCGCGTCCGCCTGCCGAGCCGCACCGGCGAGAGCGGCGACCCCCGCTTCTGGACGGCGTGGACGGCGCGCGTGATGCGGCGTCCGGTCACCATGCTCGCGCTGGCCGCCGGCGTGCTGCTCGTCGTCGCCTCGCCGCTGCTCGCGCTGCGCACCCTGAACCGCGGCATCGGCGAGCTGCCGCGCAGCGCGGAGGTGCCGCGGGCCCTCGCCGAGGCCCAGCGACTCGCCGGCGCGGGCTTCGCAGGGCCGGCATACGTGATCTCGCCGCGGCTGCCGAGGCTCGCGGCGCTACGCGGCGTGCCCGGCGTCGCCTCGGTGGCGCCGCCCGTCGCCAGCCGGGACCACCGGCTGTGGGTGACGTTCGTCACGCTCGCGCAGGACCCGGAGTCGTTCGCCGCCAACGCGACATACCGCCGGCTGAGGGCGGCCGCGGGGCCGGACGCCGTGA
Source organism: Actinomycetota bacterium (assembly GCA_039648875.1). Taxonomy (GTDB): domain Bacteria; phylum Actinomycetota; class Thermoleophilia; order Gaiellales; family Gaiellaceae; genus Palsa-739. The sequence goes on along the minus strand of JBBWZD010000104.1, from coordinate 27,349 downwards.
TCGGCGGCACGACGGCGTTCGACCTCGACGTCCGCGACGCGGTCGTCGGCGGGCTGTGGAAGATGCTGCTCTTCATCCTCGGCGTCTCCTACGTGGTGCTCCTGCTGCTCCTGCGGAGCGTCCTGCTGCCGCTGAAGGCGGTGCTGATGAACCTGCTGAGCGTCGGCGCCGCCTACGGCGTCCTCGTCGCGGTCTTCCAGTGGGGCTGGCTCGACTGGGCCGGCTATCGCTCCCCCGGCTACATCGACACGATCGTGCCGGCGCTCGTGCTCGCCGTCACCTTCGGCCTCTCGATGGACTACGAGGTGTTCCTGCTGACGAGGATCCGCGAGCGCTGGACGCTCCACGGCGACAACGAGCGCGCCGTCTCGGAGGGGCTCGTCGCCTCCGCCCGCACGATCACGAGCGCCGCCGCGGTGATGGTCGCGGTCTTCGCCGCCTTCGCGGTCGCCGGCGCGCCGTCGCTGAAGGAGCTCGGGGTCGGCCTCGCGGTCGCGATCCTCGTCGACGCGACGCTCGTGCGGCTCGTGATCGTGCCGGCGGCGATGCGCCTGCTCGGCCCCTGGAACTGGTGGGCGCCGAGCCTCTCGAGAGCTAGTGCCAGGCCGTCTCCTGCACGAGTGCCCGCTCCCTGAGCGGCTCCCACCACTCGCGCTGCGCGCCGTACCAGTCGACCGTCTCGCGCAGGCCGCGCTCGAAGTCGATCTCGGGGCTCCAGCCGAGCTCCCGGTGCAGCTTCGTCGTGTCGAGCAGGTAGCGGCGGTCGTGGCCCGGCCGGTCCGGGACGATCGTCTTCAGCGACTGCGGCTTGCCGGTCAGCTCCAGGACGAGGTCGGCGATCTCCTCGACCGACCGCTCGACGCCGGAGCCGACGTTGTACGTCTCGCCGTCCCGCCCGCGCTCGAGGACGAGCTCGATCGCCCGGCAGTGGTCCAGCACGTGCAGCCACTCCCGCTTGTTCTGCGTCGAGGCGTAGAGCGGCAGCTCGCGCTCGTCGAGCGCGTTCGTGACGAACAGCGGGATCACCTTCTCAGGGAACTGGAACGGCCCGTAGTTGTTGGAGCAGTTCGTGATCGTGACCGGCAGCTCGTAGGTCTCGTGGTACGCCCGCACCGCATGGTCGGCTGCCGCCTTCGACGCGTTGTACGGAGTGCGCGGCCGGTACGGGGACTCCTCGGTGAAGACCTCGTCGCTGTCGAGCGGGAGGTCGCCGTACACCTCGCAGGTCGACACGTGGTGGAAGCGCTGCAAGCCGACCCGCCGCGCGGCCTCGAGCAGCGCCTGGGTGCCGAGGACGTTCGTGCGGAAGAAGCGGGTCGGGTCGACCACCGCGAGGCTGTTGTGCGACTCCGCCGCGAAGTTGACGACCACATCGACCGCCTCGCGCTCGAGCACCTGCTCGCACAGCTCGAGGTCCGCGATGTCGCCCTGCACGAAGTCGACCGAGTCGTCGACCTCCGCGAGGTTGCGCCGGTCGCCCGCGTAGGTCAGCAGGTCGACGACGGCGACTCGGTCGTCCGGATGCCGCTGGACCCAGTAGCGGACGAAGTTGGAGCCGATGAAGCCGGCGCCGCCGGTGACGAGCAGGTGCACGCGGCGCAGGCTACTTCGCGCAGCCGTGAGCCTGCTTCAGCGCGTCCTCGACCTCGTGGCGGCCGGGCTCGAGGTGCTTCGCCGTCTCGAGGTACTGGAGCGCCTCGTCGCAGCGCCCCAGCTGCATCAGCGTGACGCCGAGGTTGTAGGTCGCGTAGCCGACCGTGGGGTAGATCGGCCGCTCCGCGAGAGCCTGGACGGCCTGCTGGAGCAGGGGCAGCGCGCCCGCGTAGTCGCCCCGGTTCATCAGTCCGTACGCCTGGTCGTTCAGCACGCGCGGGTCGCTGCTCGCGGGAGCTGCCGGGGCCGCCGCGCTGGTGGTCGGCGGTGAGGCCGCCGCGGTGGTGGGCGGGGCGGCGGTGGTGGGCGGCGCGGCCTGCGCCGTCGTCGTCTGCCGCTGGGTCACCGTCTGCCGCACCGTCGCCCCCTGCGCGGTCACCGTCCGGACGGACACCGTCTGCTGCTTTGCCGCCCGGTCGCCGCCGCGCGTCAGCAGCCCCGCGGCGAGGGCGCCGGCCGCGAGTACCAGACCGACCAGCACGGGCACCACCCAGACCGGCCGCCGCCGCCGCCGCATCACGCGCGTCGGAGCAGTCCGCGGCCCGGCGGCGACGGGAGCCGCGAACGCCCGCGTCGTGCCCGCCGCCTCGTCCAGCGCCGCGCGCAGCGAGGCGACGGCCTCGGCGCAGCTCCCGTAGCGCCGGCGCGGGTCCTTCGCCAGCGCGCGCGCGAACACCCGGTCGAGCTGCGGCGGCAGTGCCGGGTTCAGCGCGTGCGCGGACGGCACGCTCGCCCCCACGTGCGCGGCAGCCTCGGCCGCGGCCGACTCGCCCTCGAACGGCCGCCGGCCCGTCAGCAGCTCGAACGCGACGACGGCGAGGGAATAGCAGTCGCTCGCCGGCGTCGCCCGCTCTCCGTTCGCCTGCTCGGGAGAGATGTAGGCGGCGGTACCCAGCACGGTCCCCGTCTGCGTGATCGTCGCCGACCCGAGCCCCGTGGCACTCGCGATCCCGAAGTCCGCGACGTGCACGCGCCCCTGCCGGTCGAGCAGGAGGTTGGCCGGCTTGACGTCGCGATGGACGACCCCCTCCCTGTGCGCGGCGTCGAGAGCCGCAGCCGCCTGCTCGAGCCATTCGAGGGCCTGCCCCGGCGGCTGCAGGCCCTCCGCCGCGAGTCGCTCGGCCAGGGAGCCACCGGCGAGGTACTCCATCACGATGTACGGGCGGTCGCGCCACTCGCCGACGTCGAAGATCGTCACGATGCACCCGTTGTCGGAGAGGCGCGCTGCGGCGAGCGCCTCGCGGGTGAAGCGCTCGCGGACGTCGGCATCCCACGCGTAGCGCTCGGACAGCAGCTTGATCGCGACGGCTCGGCCGAGCGCGGTGTCCGTCGCTCGGTAGATCTCCCCCATCCCGCCCCGCCCGATCAGGCGGGGGCCCGCGTAGCGCGCGGGCAGCAGCCCGGTGCCGACGGCCATCGCGTCGGGTTTCCCCGGCGGGATGAAACGAACCGTGCGCGGCGAATCCACTCGCAAAGCTCTCTGCTAGCTTGGAAGGCCGCTCCGCCGGGTCGCCGGAGCCGCTCCCGCGCACACTCGATGCTCCTTCGCTCGATCGCCCTCGCTGCGCTCGCCGCGTTTCCGGCGGGCGGCTCCGCGGCGGCGGTTGCGGCAGGCGCGCACGGCCTCCGCCCCGCCGTCTGCTCGGCCTCGTGCTTCGCCGCGCCCGCCGGGTCGGGGTCAGTGTTCCTCGTCAGCGGCCACGGCTGGGGCCACGGCGTCGGGATGAGCCAGTACGGCGCCTACGGGTACGCACAGCACGGCTGGACGGCGGCGCAGATCCTGGCCCACTACTACCAGGGCACGACGCTCACCACCACGACCGCCTCGACCGTGCGCGTGCTGCTGGCGGAAGGCCGGCCGACGCTCGAGCTCAGCTCGACCGCACCCTTCACGGTCCGGGACGGCAAGGGGCAGTCGCACACGCTCGCGTCGACGACGCTCGCACTCAGGGCGCCGCTGAAGCTGCGCGTCGACGGCGACACGACGCGGCAGGCGCTACCGCCTCCGCTGACCTTCGTCCCCGGCGGCGCGCCGCTGACGCTCGTCCGGCCCTACCGCGGGCAGATCCAGGTCGACGTCGCCGACGGCAAGCTGCGGGCGATCGACGTCGTCGGGCTGGAGCAGTACCTGTACGGCGTCGTCCCCGCGGAGATGCCGTCGGGCTGGGCGTCCGAGGCGCTGAAGGCGCAGGCGGTCGCCGCCCGCTCGTACGCGCTCGCCACGCGCAAGGTCGGCGCGCCGTTCGACGTCTACCCGGACACCCGCAGCCAGACCTACCTCGGGATCTCGGACGAGCAGCATGCGGCGACCGCCGCGGTCGACGCCACGAAGGGTCAGGTCGTGACGTACGGCGGCAAGGTGGCCACGACCTACTTCTTCTCCAGCTCGGGCGGCCGGACGGAGTCGAGCGCCGACTGGACGGGTGTCGAGCGGCCGTACCTCGTGTCGGTTCCGGACCCGTACGACAGCGTCTCGCCCTACCACGACTGGGCCCTCCTGCCCCTGACGGGGCAGGCGCTGGCGCGGGAGCTGGGCCTACCGGGCACCGCCACCGACGCGCGCACGACCCTCAACCCGGCGGGTCGCGTCGCCGGCCTCGCCGTGGCGAGCCAGACGGAGGGCCGGCAGACGACGGCCACCGTGCCGGGCGCGCGTGTCCGCACCGCGATGCGGCTCCGCTCGACGTGGTTCGCCGTCGGCGTGCTCTCCCTCCAGGCGCCTTCGCCGGCCACGCCCGTGACCTACGGGTCGAGCGTGAGACTCTCCGGCCTCGCGCGCGGCGTGGGCGGCGTCGCGCTCGAGCAGCGCACGCCCGGATCGTCGTGGCGGTCCGCCACGCCCGCCGCTCCGGCGGGGGGCAGGGTGTGGGTGACGGCGAAGCCGACGATCGCCACTCAGTACCGCCTCGCGACGGCAGCGGCCGCCACGGCGCCCGTTCGCGTTCGTGTGGCGCCGCGCGTACGGCTCACTGCCGCGGCCGCCGGAGAGGTGCGCGGCGTCGAGGCGCCCGCGCTGCGCGGCGTGAGCGTGCGGATCGAGCGGCGGGGCTCCAATCTGCGATGGACGCCGGTGGCGACGGGCGCGGCCGACGCGGGCGGTCGCTTCGCGGTGCCGGCAGCCGTCGTGGCGGGCGCCGCCTACCGCGCCGTCGTCGCACCCGGCCGCGGCTACGCAGCCGGCTCCTCGCCCGCGCTGGTCGGGAGCGGCTGATGCGCCGCATCCTCCCACTGCTCGCGCTCGCCGCCCTCGTCGCCGCGGCGCCGGCCGCCGCGTTCGTCCCCGCCGACCCCCTCGCGCCGAAGCAGTGGTACCTCGCGGACGACCACGCCTTCGACGCGTGGCCGACGCCGCCGGCCAACCTGGCGCCCGTGAAGGTGGCCGTCGTCGATTCCGGCGTCGACGCGAGCCTGCCTGCGTTCGCCGGTCGCATCCTCGACGCGCGAAGCTTCGTCGGCGGCAATCCCTTCGTCGACCGCGACGGCCACGGCACGTTCGTCGCCGGCGAGATCGCCGCGAACCTCGACGGCGTCGGCACCGTCGGCATCGCCTATTCGGCCCAGCTCCTGGTTGCGAAGGTGGTGAAGCCGGACGGCACGATTCCCCTGCGCGCCGAGGCCGCCGCGATCCGCTGGGCCGCCAACGAGGGCGCGCGCGTCATCAACCTCAGCCTCGAAGGGCTGCGCGATCCGCTGCATCCCAGCCAGGACAGCTATTCGGCGCTCGAGGCGCGCGCGGTCGCGTACGCCTACGCGAAGGGCGCGGTGGTGGTCGCCGCCGTCGGCAACCGCGACGAGGGTCAGTCCCAGCGCTGGCCCTTCGCGAGCTACCCGGCGGCTCTCCCTCACGTCCTCGGCGTAGCGGCGCTCACCCGCGCCGGCAACGTACCGGACTTCTCGAACCGCGACCTGGTCTACGACGACATCGCCGCGCCGGGCCAGTCCATCTTTTCGACCCTGCCCCTCGCCCTGACGGCTCTCCGGCCCGCCTGCGTCGACCAGGGATTCTCCGACTGCGGCCCGAACGGCAACCTCGACGGCACGTCGTTCGCGGCGCCGCAGGTCGCGGCGGCCGCCGCGACGCTCTTCGCCGTCGACCCCGCCCTGAAGAACAGCCAGGTCGGCCCGCTGCTGGAGCGCAGCGCCGACGACGTCAACCCCCTCACCGGCTGCCCGGGCTGCTCGCCGCTGCGCGACCCGCTCAGCGGCTGGGGCCGGCTCGACGTGGCGAGGGCGGTGGCGGCACTGGCCGCTCCGCTGCCCGCGCCCGACCGCTACGAGACGAACGACGACGCAGGCACGCAGGCACGCACGGTCGCGGGCAGGCAGCGCACGCTCACGGCGACGCTGGACTACTACGACGACCCGGTCGACGTCTACCGCGTCGCGCTCGCCGCGCACGACCGCCTGTCGGTGAGGCTCGGCGCGAGCTGGGCGGGTGCGAAAGTGAGGCTCGAGCTGTGGAAGCCCGGCACGAGGCACGTCGACGACCCGCGGAGGACCGCGTCCCGGGCGGCCCGGTCGCGGCTCGCGGGCGCGCACCAGCAGGTCGCGTTTACGGCCCCGACGCGCGGGTGGTACTACGTCGAGGCGAAGGCCGCGTCGCCGGGCTTCGGCGCCTACACGCTGACGCTGGCGAAGACGCAGGCCAGGCGGCGGTAGGTCCTACCGCGGCGGCCGGATCGGCGCGGCGCGGTCGAACGAACCGTACACGTGGTGCATGAAGTGGGCCGTCGTGACCATCCGCAGGTCGAGCGTCCTGAAGTTCCGCCGGTCGACGAGCACGGTGAACCACGCCGGCGTACGCGGGTCGAAGAACGAGATCCGCCAGGCGGGTCGCCCCCGCACCGTCCCCTCTCCGAGCACGTGCGCGTCGACGGCCGCGACCCAGAACGGGCGCGGCTGGGTCACCGGCGTCTGCGGCGACTCGAGCCAGCGGGTCGCGCCGGCCGCCCGGTCCCAGCGCCGCCCGCCGACGACGACGCCCGCCGTGCCGTGGCTGACCTGGTAGGCGAGCCGGTCGGGCGCCTGCACGCGCCAGGTGCTCGTGAGGGAGTGACGGCTGTCGGAGGCGAGGGTCTCGCGGAAGGTGAGCGAGTGGAGGGAGCGCCAGGCCCGGGCTGCGCGCGCGACGAGCGCCGCCGCGCCGCGCGGCGGCCACGCGGCCGGTAGCGCGACGCGCCAGCGCGCCGACGACGGCGCGGCGCCGCGGACACGGACCTCGACGGCATGCGGACGCCCGCTCGTCGGCACCGTCGCCCGGTAGCAGCCCGCGCCGCAGAAGCTTGCGCTCCGCGTGGCTCCCTGCACGGCGAAGGCGAGGTCGAGACCGGCGGCGCCGCCGCCCTGCGGTGCCAGCACAGACGCCTGGAGCAGCAGGCGGCGGCGGCGCGGCACGACGCCGAGCGCGAGCGCGTCGGACCCGAGCTGACGGGCGAAGACCACCGCGCCGGCCGGCGGGGCCGGGAAGCGATGCCCGCGCGGCGGCGCCGGGCTCGCGACGGGCGCCGTCGGCGCTTCCGGCGCCGAGCGGTCCCGCAGGACGAGGGCGGCGGCGATCGACGAGGCGGCGAGAACGATGCCGACGAGCGCCGAGAGGAGCCTCCCCGGCATTCCCTCGCGGGTCATCGCTCCGCGAGCAGCTCGTCCGCGGCCACGGCGCGCAGCACGCGCGCGGGATTCCCGACGACGACCATCCGCGGCGGCACGTTCCTCGTGACGACGGCGCCCGCGCCGACGAACGCCTCCTCGCCGACCTCGAGCCCGGGGCAGATGATCGCGCCGCCGCCGACGCGCGCGCCGCGGCGGATCGTCGGGCCCTTCATCAGCTCGCGGCGGCGCTCGGTGCGGCCCATGAAGTTGTCGTTCGTGGTGACGACGCACGGGGCGACGAAGACGTCCTCCTCGAGCTCCGAATAGGCGGTGATGTACGCGTCGGCCTGAATCCTCGTGCGGGCGCCGACCGTCGTGTCGTTCTCGATCAGCGAGCCGCGGCCGAGCACGACGTCGTCGCCGACCTGCACGCGCTCGCGGACGCACGACTGGTCGCCCAGGATCACGCGCGCGCCGATGCGGCTGCCGGCGAAGACGATCGCGCCGGTGGAGACGACCGTGCCCGCGCCGAGCTCGGCGGGCGGCAGCGGCTCCCGCTTGGCCGTCGAGCGCGGCGAGAGCGACGGCTGCTTGCCGACGACGGCGTACTCGAGCACTTTCACGTCGGCCGCGAGGACGGTGCCGGGGTGGACGACGGCGGTCGGGTGGACGTCAGCCATGGAGAGACCGGGTCAGGCGGTCGAGCGCCCGCACCACGCGCGCCCCGTCCTCGGCGACCTTGCGCCGGTCGCCGTCGCCCGCGATCAGGCGCAGGAACTCCTGGCACTCGAGCTTGAGCGGCTCGTCCGTCGGAATCTTCGGAACGTAGATGTCGCCGGAGCGCGTCTGCCACTCGCCGTAGGTGTCGGCGCGCTTCCACGGCGCCTTCTCGTAGACCGTCACCTTGCGCTCGAGCTCCATGTCGTCGAACACCACCATCTTCTCCCGGCCCACGACCGTGATGCGCCGCATCTTGTGCGGGTCGAGCCACGAGAGGTGCATGTGCGCGATCCTGCCGCTCGGGAAGCGGAGGTAGCAGAACACGACGTCCTCGACGCCGGGGGTGAGGAAGTCGCGGCCGTGGGCGACGCACTCGTCCGGCTCCTCGTCGAGCAGGTAGAGGACCACCGACAGGTCGTGGACGCCGAGCGACCACAGCGCGTTCTCGTTCGTGCGGACGATGCCGAGGTTCTGGCGGTTGCCGTAGACGCACAGCACCTCGCCGAGCTCGCCGCCGTCGATCAGCTCCTTCAGCTTCCGCACCCCGGGGTGGTAGAGGAGCAGGTGGCCGGGCATGAGCACGCGGTCGCGCTCGGCCGCGAGCGCCACGAGGTCGTCGATCTCGCCGGAGCGCATCGCCGGCGGCTTCTCGACCAGCACGTGCTTGCCCGCCTCGAGCGCCTGCTTCGCGAGCTCGTAGTGCGTCGGCACCGGCGTCGCGATCACGACCGCCTGCACGTCGTCGCTTGCCAGCAACTCGTCGAGCGACCCGGTCGTCCGTGCGCCGGGGTAGCGCGTCGCGAACGAGGCGCGGAGGTCGGGGTCGAGCTCGCAGAGCCACGAGAGCGCCCCGAGCTCCGCGAAGTTGCGTGCGAGGTTCGGGCCCCAGTAGCCGAGCCCGACGACCCCGATCACAGCTTGAACACCGTGGGTGACTCCGCGCCCTTCTTCCCGGTCGCGTTGCGGAGGTCGACGATCAGCGGCGCCTCGTCGACGAGCCGCTCGTAGTCGATCCTGGAGTGGTCGGTCACGATGACGACGCAGTCGTAGGCGCTCGCCTCGAGCGGGACGGACTCCAGCGCGAGCCCGAGGCGTGAGTCGGTGAACCGTGGCACGTACGGGTCGTGGTACGAGACCTCGGAGCCGGCGTTCTGCAGCAGCGAGATCAGCTTCAGCGCGGGCGACTCGCGCATGTCGCCGATGTCCGGCTTGTAGGCCACGCCGAGGACGAGCACCTTCGACCCCTTCATCGCCTTCTCCGACGCGTGGTTGAGCGCCTGAGAGACGAGCGAGCGGCAGAAGTACGGCATCGACTCGTTGACCTTGCCGGCGAGCTCGATGAACTCGGTGTAGAAGCCGAACTCGCGCGCCTTCCACGTGAGGTAGAAGGGGTCGATCGGGATGCAGTGCCCGCCGAGCCCGGGCCCGGGGCTGAAGGACATGAAGCCGAACGGCTTGGTCGCCGCCGCGCCCACGACCTCCCAGATGTCGATGTCCATGCGGTCGCAGAGCTGCGCGATCTCGTTGACGAGCGCGATGTTGACCGAGCGGAAGATGTTCTCGAGCAGCTTCGTCAGCTCCGCCGCCTCGGGCGTCGAGACGCGGTGGACGCTGTCGATCGCACTCTCGTACAGCGCCGCGGCGCGTTCCGTGCAGGCGGGCGTGACGCCGCCGACGACCTTCGGCACGTTCTTCGTCGTCCAGCGCTCGTTGCCGGGGTCGACGCGCTCGGGAGAGAACGCGAGGTGAAAGTCCTGGCCGGCCTTCAGGCCGCTCTGCTCGAGCACCGGCAGGACGTCCTGCCGCGTGGTGCCGGGATACGTCGTCGCCTCGAGCACGACCAGATGGCCCCGCCGCAGGCGCGCCGCGACGTCTCTCGTCGCGCGCAGGACGTAGGAGAGATCCGGCTCCCGCTGGCGCGAGAGCGGCGTCGGCACCGCGATCAGGATGGCCTCCGCGTCGCGCAGGACGTCGAAGTCGGTGGTCGCCGTGAGGCCGTCGGCGACGAGCCGCTGCAGCGTCTCGGACGGGACGTCCTCGATGTAGCTCTCGCCGCGGTTCAGCATGTCGACCCGCTCCTGGACCACGTCGACGAGCACCACGGGCTTGCCGGCCTCCGCGAAGACCCGCGCGAGCGGCACGCCGACGTAGCCGGCTCCGACGATGGCGACCTCGGGGTTCACGCCGCGGGAAGGCTAGCTTGGAGCGCCGCAGCCACCCGCGGGGAGGCGTGGCCGTCGCCGTAGAGCGGCGGGCGCTCGTGCGGCATGCGCGCCTTCCCGACGGCTGCGGCGAGCCTGTCCGGATCGTCGTCGACGAGCACGTTCGCGCTCACCTCCACCGTGTCGAGCCACTCGGTGGAGGGGCGCGCCGTGACGCACGGGACGCCGTACCAGTACGCCTCCTTCTGCAGGCCGCCGGAGTCGGTGACGATCACCCGCGCCTGCGACGAGAGCGCCGCCATGTCGAGGTAGCCGAGCGGCTCGAGGAGGCGGACGTTCGGCGGGAGCTCCGGTAGGCGGCTGCGCGTGCGGGGATGCGCCGGGAAGACCACAGCCTCGCGGATGCGCCCGAGCCCGCCGACGATTCGCGCGAGCCGCGCCGGCTCGACGTTGGCGGCGCGGTGGATGGTGGCGACGACGTAGCCGCCGGCGTCGAGCCCGAGCCGCTGGAGGATCCGCGACCGCTCCCGCGCGAGCGGCGCCAGCCGGAAGCAGGCGTCGGCCATCACGTCTCCCACGACGTCGATCCGGCCCGAGACGCCCTCGCTGCGGAGCGTCCGGCGCGAGCGCTCGTCCGGGCAGAGCAGAAGCGCCGCGAGCCGGTCGACGGCGATCCGGTTGTGCTCCTCGGGCATCGACAGGTCGCCGCTTCGCAGCCCGGCCTCCACATGCGCGACGGGAATCCCGAGCCCGGCCGCCGCTTCCGCGCCGGCGAGCGTCGAGTTGGTGTCGCCGTAGACGAGGGTCCAGTCCGGCCGCTCGCGCTCGAGCGCAGCGGCGATCTCCGGCCGCATCGCCGCCGGGTCCGCGGTGTGCAGCTCGAGCCGGTAGGCCGGCTCGGGCAGCCCCAGCTCCTCGAAGAAGACCTCCGACAGCTCGCGGTCCCAGTGCTGCCCCGTGTGCAGCACGACCTCGTCGAGGCCGGCCTCGCGGAGCGCCACCGAGACCGGTCCGGACTTGATGAACTGCGGCCGGTTCCCGACCACCGACAGGACCCTCACGACGGCCAGCCTATGCGGCCACCCGGCTACAATGGCCGCCGCTTCGGGCCGTTAGCTCAGCTGGTAGAGCAGGGGACTCTTAATCCCAAGGTCGCAGGTTCGATCCCTGCACGGCCCATCAAGGAGTGCCTGGAAATTGCAGATTGTCTCGAAGAGGGCGATCGCTGACGCGGGCTCGAGATGATGCTTCGAAGTTGACCCTGTCAATTCGCGCCGAGTGGGCTCGAACCCGCGCCAGCGGCTCCGAGTTCAGAAGGCGCAGTCGACGTTGTGCGTAATCCCCAGGTCGCGCGTTCAATACGCGGCCTCGATTGCATTGCCTCCCTCGCGGAGGTGACCGGCGTGAGAGCGCCTGCCGGCCGCAGCCGCCGGGACAGGCAGTTGCGGAATGGACCACGCTTTACGCCTCGCCCAGGTACGAGGCGCGAACGCGCTCGTTCGATCGCAGCGCCGCCGCGTCGTCGGCGAGGGTGACCCGGCCGGTTTCCAGAACGTAGCCGCGGTGGGCGATCTCGAGGGCCCGGGCAGCGTTCTGCTCGACCAGCAGGATGGTCGTCCCCTGCTGGTTGATGTCGGCGATGACCTCGAAGATACGGTCGACGAGGTTGGGAGAGAGGCCCATGGACGGCTCGTCGAGCATCAGCAGACGTGGACGTGCGAGGAGGGCGCGGCCGATTGCGCACATCTGCTGCTCGCCGCCCGAGAGCGTCCCGGCTTTCTGCGCCTGCCGCTCCGCCAGGCGGGGGAACAGCTCGTAGACGCGCTCCAGATCGGGCGCGATCTCGTGGCGGTCACGCCGCTGGAATGCCCCCATCTCGAGGTTCTCGAGGACGGTCATGCGCGAGAAGAGCTGGCGCCCCTCCGGCGCCTGAGCGATGCCCAGCCCGACGATGCTCTGCGAGCTTGCGCGCACGATGTCGTTGCCGGCGAAGCGCATCGATCCCTTGCGCGTCCGCAGTAGGCCGGAGATCGTGCGCAGCGTTGTCGACTTGCCCGCCCCGTTGGCGCCGATCAGCGTCACGATCTCGCCCGGATCGACCCGCAGGGACACGCCCTTCAGCGCGTGGATCGACCCGTAGTAGACGTGAACGTCCTCCAGTACGAGCAGGGGCTGCGCGCCGTCCGCCGCAGCCTCCGCGGCGTCCTCGCGGGTCTCGTGCGCTCCGCTCACCCGGGGGGCTTTCGTACCGAGGTAGGCCGTGCGCACCCCTTCGTCGGCGGTGACCTCGTCCGGCGTGCCCTCGGCGATCTTCTTCCCGTAGTGGAGCACCGTCACCCGCTCGGACACGTCGACGACCACCCGCATGTCGTGCTCGATCAGAAGCACGGTGAGGCCGCGGTCCTGCCGTGCCTTCCGCACGAACTCGACGAACGCGAGGCTCTCCCTCGGATTCATGCCCGCCGTCGGCTCGTCGAGCAGCAGCAGCTTCGGATTCGTCGCGAGTGCGCGGCCGACCTCCACGCGGCGCTGGTCCCCGTACGCCAGATGCCGCGCGTACTGCTGCTCCGCGCGGGCGGGCAGGCCGCAATAGGCGAGCAACTCCCGCGCCTGCGCGCGTCCCTCTCTCTCCTCGCGCCGTTGGAGCGGCGTGCGGAACAGGCTCCGGAAGAGGCCGCCGTTCAGCTCGACGTGCAGTCCGACGAGCACGTTCTCGAGCGCGGTCATCGCGCCGAAGAGCCTGATGTTCTGGAATGTCCGGCTGATGCCGAGCGCGGTGATCTTGTGCCGCGGGAGACCGACGATGTCCCGGCCGTCGAAGAGGATCTCGCCGGCGGTCGGCGCCTCGGCGCCCGTCAGGATGTTGAAGAACGTCGTCTTCCCCGCGCCGTTCGGGCCTATCAGGCTCACGATCGCGCCCCGGTCGACGGTGAAGTCGATGTCGTCGCACGCGACGAGCCCTCCGAACTCCTTCCGGACCGAGCGGGCATCGAGAAGCGGCGCGTCGGTCACGTCGGCGAGCCGTCCACCGCGAGCGCTTCCTCCTCGTCCGCCTCGTGCAGCTCGGCCCGCCGCCGGGCGCTCGGGATCAATCCCTCCGGCCGGACCAGCATGAACAGCACGATCGCGGCGCCGTAGATGAGGTTCGAGTACTTGGGGATGTCGATGTTGGTGTTGAACGTCGAGTTGAACGTGTTGCCGGCGGCGAACAGGCCCTTGTAGTTGACGTAGGCGAGCAGGAGGCCCCCGAGCGTGACGCCCCAGACGTTCCCGATCCCGCCGAGGATGACCATGCAGAGCACGAAGATCGATACCTGGAGGCTGAAGGCGGTCGGCGACGTGGCGCCTGCCTGGAGTGTGATCAGGGCGCCGGCGGCGCCCCCGAAGAATGCTCCGATCGCGTAGGAAAGCGTCTTTGTGCGCATGAGGGGCACCCCCATCGCCGCCGCCGCATCCTCGTCCTCGCGAAGCGCGATCCACGCGCGGCCGAGCCGTGAGTCGCGCAGGAGAAGCGAGCCCCCGATCGCGACCACGATCAGGGCGAGGGCCGTCCAGTAGTACCAGCGGGAATCCAGCTCGTTGAGGAAGTTCGCAGGCAGTGGCCGGATCGCGTGGTGGACGGTGTTGCCGAAGCCGAGGCCGTCGATGCCGTTCATCCCGAACGATCCGTTCGTGAGGTTGAAGCCTCCGAGGTTGTCGCCGTTCCGGACGAACTGCGGAATGATCTCGCCGAAGCCGAGCGTGACGATCGCGAGGTAGTCGCCGCGCAGGCGCAGGGTCGGGATCCCGATCAGGACGCCGAGGATCGACGCGAAGACCGCCGCCACGAGGATCACGAGCCAGGGCGAGAGGTGGATGCCGGGCGTTCCGGGCAGGACGGTGCCGCCGTAGACCACGGAACCGACGCTCGCGAACTGCTCGGACGCGAGCCAGCCGGCCACGTAGGCGCCGGCCGCGAAGAAGGCGACGTAGCCCAGGTCGAGCAGACCCGCATAGCCGACGACGAAGTTGAGGCCGACCGCCATGACGGTGAAGGTGAGGATCACGAAGGCCTCCGAGGTATCCGGGAACCACTGCGTGAGGACGTTCGTCAGGTACGTCGTGTAGAGCCAGGGATAGAGCGCGAGCACGCAGAAGCAGAGGGCGATGAGCAGCCGGCCGCTGCGCGCTCTCGTCGCCGGCCGCGGAGCAGGTAGGCGCAAGATCCTCACGATCGGGTGCTCAGCTCCTCGCCCAGCAGGCCGTGCGGCCTGAACACCAGGATCAGGATCAGCAGGATGAAGACGAGCGACTCGGTCCAGCCCGGGCCGGGTGCGTGCCAGGTGAGCCCGCTGTTGAAGTTCTCGATGAAGCCGATCAGATAGCCGCCGAGCGCGGCGCCGAGGATGTTGCCGATGCCACCCAGCACGGCGGCGGTGAAAGCGAAGAGGCCGATCCGGAAGCCGAGGTCGAAACGGCCCTGGGTGAAATAGACGAAGTAGACGAAGCCACCGACGCCTGCGAGCGCGCCGCCGAGGCCGAACGCGAAGGCGATCGCGCGGTCGATGTCGATACCCATCAGGCGGGCCGCGTCGCGGTTCTGGGCGGTTGCGCGCATCGCCTTGCCCCAGCGTGTGCGCTTGACCACCACCATCAGGCCGATGAGCGCGGGGAGCGTGATCAGCAGCACGATCAGCTTGTCCCAGCCGTATGCCTGGCCTCCGATCGTGAAGATTGCGCCCTGCGGGAGCAGCGGCTCGCTGCTCACGTAGTTGAAGCCGTAGACGACGGCGATGAGGTTCGAGAGCACGAATGACATCCCGATCGCGGTGATGAGCGGCGCGAGCCGGGGCGCGTTCCGGAGCCGTCGGTAGGCGACGCGTTCCACGCCCATGTTGAGCGCGGCGCAGAAGGCGGCGGCGCCGAGGAGCGCGGCGAAGAGGATCCCGAAGAGCGCGAGCCCCGAATAGCCGGACGCGCCGAGCCAGCTGATGGAAATGCTGTACGTGATCATCACCCCCCAGCTGAAGACGTCGCCGTGGGCGAAGTTGATCAGCTCGAGGATGCCGTAGACGAGCGTGTAGCCGATCGCGACGAGCGCGTAGATCGAGCCGTTCGTGACGCCGTTCAGGGAGACGAGCGCGAACTGGCGGATGTCGTGGATGGCATTCTCGGCGAGCCAGAACACGACGAGCGCGAGGAGCAAGACGCCGAGCGTCGTGGTGACACGCGACCGCAGGCGGGGGACGAGCGCGAGGATGGGCCGGCTGCTTGTCGCACCGGCCGTCCCCGGGCTCGTCCCCATACCAAACGGCGTCCGTCTACAGGATCAGCCGAGTGCCGCCTTCGCCAGCGACAGCGGCGGGTTGACGAGGGTGACCGCCTTGATCTTGCCGTTCTTGACCACGTCGACCGTCACCCCTGCGAGGGTCGGGTCGCCGGTGGCATCGACCCTGAACGAGCCGATGATCCCCCTCGGGAACTTCTGGTTGAAGAGATGCTGGTCGATCGAGAGGCGTGTGCCGTTGCTCTTCTTGATCGCGTTTGCGAGCACGAGAGTCGCCTGTGCGGCGTACGCGGTGTACGCCTCGAGGTGATTCGTGTGGTAAGCGCTCTTGAACGCCTTCACGAAGGCCCTGCCGGTCGGATTCGACAGCTTGTTCGGATCGGAGCCGCCGATCGTGATGTACATGCCCGCGGACGCCGCGCCGGCGTCTTTCGGCGTCGCCGAGTCGTTGAAGCCGTCGGCGGCAAGCAGCAGGACTTTCGAGTTGTTGCCGAGCACCGACACCTTGTCCTTGATCAGCTGGCCGCCGTTGTTCGAGACGATGCCGGCAAGGAAGACCGCCTGCGGGTGCTTCGAGGCGATCCCCTGGTAGAGCGACTGGTAGTTCGGCTGGCTGGCGTCCCACTTCGAGTTGCCGAGCACGTGTATCCCGAGCTTCTTCGCGGCCCGCTCGAAGTTGTTTCCGATTCCGAGACCGTACGCCTCCGCGTCGTTGAGGATGTAGACGCTCTTGATCCCCTTCCTCTTCAGATACAGCGCATCGGCTGCCCCCTGGAAGTTGTCGGGCACGGCCACGCGGGCGTAGTTTCGCTTGCCCGTCGGGAAGTATTTCTGCGGCTCACCCGCGACACCGCTCGGCTTCGTCAGGCCGACGTAGGTGTTCGCCGGGCTGACCATCGGAATCCCACCTCCGGGAGCGCGGTTGATGATCGGCGCGATGATCTCGGCGCAGCCGGAGTTGTAGGTCCCGATCACGCCGAGCAGGTTCGAGAGCGTCTTGTAGCTGTTCGCGTTGTTCGTACAGGTCTGCGGGTCCCAGGATCCCTTTGCGGCGGTCGAGTCGTCGCAGCTGACCAGCTGGACGGAGTACTTGCCGATCTTGAAATGCATCTTTGTCAGCTCGAGCTTGACCGCCTGGGCCATCTGCACCGAGAGAGGACGAAGTGACCCCTGGAGCGGGAAGTCTGTGGCGATGACGTACTTCCCGTTGCCCACGGGCTTGCTGCAGGTGTTCGGTAGGCCGGCCATATGCTTCTCGGCCAACGGGCGAGCGTTCACTGCGTTCGTTGCCAGTACCGCCGTCACCCCGGCTAGGAGGAGGCAGCCCGCAAGTCTCCTGATGCTCATGCTCGTTCCCCTCTTCCTCGACGACCCGGTGCCCTCTGCGGCGCCTCGCGCTGCGGCTCGCAGCGTCTGCGCGTTTCGATCCTAACCCGTTGTAGGTGAGATTACAGCCACCCGGATCCCGTACAGCAAAGGGGAAGTACGGCGGGCGTGCTCCGGATCATCCGCTCGGATGGGAAGGGTCGGATTCGCAAAGGCCGGGTTTGCGCCGTGGGTGGCCGCCTGCTCGACGTCCGCTTGCAGCGCTCGCAACTTCGCTACGTCACGACCTCGCGCGCGCAGGCCACGACTCTCGCCGAGAACTACGTTGGGTTCGAGACGACACGACGGGGGAGGGCCGATACCCCGGAGTGGCGCTACGTCGCCAGCAAGAAGGGGGCGTGTCAGGCTTCGCAAGCGACGGCGACCTCGAGTGCGCGACAGATCTCACGCAACCGGTCGTCGCTGAGCCGGCCGAGGCGCTCGACGAGCGTGCCGAGCGACACGCTCTCGACGGAGTCGAGGCTCACCACCGACGTCCGCGGAACCGGGTCCGCACCTGGCTCGAGCAGCACCTCGCTCGGGATGCTGCGGACGGTCGTCGTGCACGGACCGATCAGCGTGCGCCTCAACCGCGGAATCGCCGCGTCGCGGGACAGCACGACGACCGGGCGGCGGCCGACCTCGGGCAGCTCGCACCACCACACCTCGCCGCGCGCGGGGAGCGCGGTCACGAGCTGCCCGCAGCCGTCCGGAACGCCGCGAGGTCCCCCCACTCGTCGCTCTCGTCGAGCGGGTGCCGGTCGTACCCCGCATAGGCTGCGTCGATCTCGGCCGTGCGGTGCCGCGCCAGAAGAGCAGCGAGCGCTTCGTCGATCAGGGCCGAGTCCGCCACCCCGAGACGCGCTCGCCGCGTGCTCGCGAGCAACTCCTGGTCGACGGTCGTGCTGACTCTGACGCGCGCCATGCCACTCTTATACCACAGTCGTGCCACACGGGATCGTCCGTGTGGACGAGTCGCGATTCGTCCTCCCGGACGACGCGGTACGTCGGCGCCCGGAGTACCTTCGAAGGCGTGAACACGCAGAGGATCGCGCCGTTCGCGCGCCGGCACTGGTTCGACGCGCTCGTTCTCGTTGCCGTCGGCGTGGGGCTCACGGAGCAGGTCGCCAACCAGCACCACAAGAACGGCCCAGCCGGTCCCCTGTGGTTCGACGTCCTCGCGATCCTCGCCATCACGCTCCCGCTGTTCCTGCGCGGTCGCTTCCCCTTCGGTGCGCCCGTGGCCGTCGGTGGCGCGGTCACCGCAGCGTCGTTCGTCGACAAGGAGATGACTCCGCACGGCCTGATCCCCACCGTGTGCGCGATCGCGGCGTTCGTCCTGGTCGGCATGGTCCGCGACCGCCTGCAGGCCCTCGCGGGGCTGGCGTTCGGCATCGGCGGCAACGCGATCGTCACGCACAACGACCCGCATGGCGACATCGGCAAGTTCGTCTTCACCGGGGTCGTCTTCTCGATCGCCTGGACGATCGGCTTCGCGATGAGCCGCAAGTTCCACGAGGCCGACGAGGCGAGAGAGCGAGCCGCGAGGGCGGAGCGCGAGCGGGAAGAGCGGGCTCTGCTGGCCGTCTCGGGCGAGCGCGCGCGGATTGCGCGCGAGCTGCACGACGTCGTCGGGCACAGCGTCAGCGTCATGACGGTGCAGGCATCGGCCGCACGGCGGCTGCTGCGGCCGAGTCAAGAGAGGGAGCGCGAGGCCCTGCTCGTCGTGGAGCAGACGGGACGCGAGGCGCTCGCCGAGATGCGCCGCATGGTCGGCGTCCTGCGCCGGCCGGAGGAGGCGCCCGCGCTGGCGCCCCAGCCGAGCCTCGAGCAGATCCAGAAGCTGGTCGAGCACACGCGCGAAGCCGGACTGCCGGTCGAGCTGCGGATCGAGGGCGACCCCGTTCAGCTTCCGGCGGGCGTCAACCTGACGGCGTACCGGCTCGTTCAGGAAGGGCTGACGAACGCGCTCAAGCACGCGCGCGCCCGGCACGCCGAGGTGGTGATCCGCTACACGGACGGGCACGTCGAGCTCGCCGTCAGCGACGACGGCCCAGGCGGGGGCGACGGCGGCGGGAGCGGCCACGGCCTTCTCGGCCTGCGCGAGCGCGTCACCGTCTACGGCGGCGAGCTCGAAGCCGGGCCGCGGTCGGGTGGCGGCTATCGCCTTCGGGCGACGCTCCCCGTATCGTGAGACCGTGAAGAAGGCCTGGCAGCTCGGGCGCGACTACTGGTTCGACGTCCTCGTCGTGGCCGCGCTCGCCCTCTGGGTCTTCGACGCCGTCAACTCGATCCACACGCGCGGCGGCGTGCACGGCCCGCTGTGGTTCGACGTCCTGGCGATCCTGCTGATCACGACGCCGCTGCTGACCCGGCGGCAGTACCCGATTGGCTCCCTCGTGGCCGCGCTCGTCGCAGTCGCCTCGGCCTCGTTCATCGACAACAGGGTCGGGACGCACCCGTTCGTGTCGTTCATGTGGGCGCTCGCCATCTGCTTCCAGTTCGGGATGCGGCCGGTGCGGACGAAGTCCGTCGGCGGTCTCGCCCTCACGCTCACGGTCGCGGCGATCGTCACCGGGCAGGACCCGAAGACGAAGGTGGGCGACTACGTCTGGGACGTGATGACGCTGTCCATCGCCTGGATCGTCGGCTTCGCCGTCGGCGGCAAGCACCGCGAGGTCGACGAGGCGAGGGAGCGCGCCGCGCTCGCCGAGCGGGAGCGGGAGGAGCGCGCCCGCCGCGCGGTCGCCGACGAGCGGGCGCGGATCGCGCGCGAGCTCCACGACGTCATCGGACACAGCGTCAGCGTCATGACCGTCCAGGCATCCGCCGTGCGCCGGCTCGTCGACGCAGACCAGGAGAAGGTCCGGGAGGCGCTCCTGGTCGTCGAGGAAACCGGGCGCGAGGCGCTCGCCGAGATGCGGCGCATGGTCGGCGTCCTCCGGCACGCGGAGGACGGGCCTGCGCTCGCGCCGCAGCCGAGCCTGGAGCAGATCCAGAAGCTCGTCGAGCATGCCCGGGAGTCGGGCCTGCCGGTGGAGCTGCGCATCGAGGGCGAACCGGTGCAGCTGCCCACCGGGGTCGACCTCACCGCGTACCGGCTCGTGCAGGAGGGGCTGACGAACGCCGTCAAGCACGCGCGCGCCGACAGGGCGGAGGTGACGGTTCGCTACACCGGCGGCCAAGTCGAGCTGACGGTGAGCGACGACGGCTGCGGCGCCGGCAACGGCGAGGGCAGCGGACATGGACTGGTCGGGATGCGGGAGCGCGTCTCGGTCTACGGCGGCGAGCTCGAGGCGGGACCCCGTCCCCAGGGCGGCTTCCGGCTCCGCGCCACGCTCCCGGTCGGGTGACGGTGGACGAGAGCTCGACCGGCACCGTCACCCTCCTCTTCTCGGACGTCGAGGGCTCGACCGCGCTGCTGCGCAAGCTTCGGGACGGCTACCGCGAGGTGATGCAGGACCACCGGCGCCTCCTCCGGGCCGCCTGGGCCGAGGGCGGAGGACGCGAGGTCGACGCCGACGGCGACTCGTTCTTCGTCGTCTTCCGGCGGCCGCGGCAGGCGGTGGATGCTGCGGTCGCCGCGCAGCGCGCTCTCGCGGAGCACGACTGGCCGGGCGGCGTCGCGCTGAAGGTCCGGATCGGCATCCACACCGGCGAAGCGTCGGTCGCGAGCGACCAGTACGTCGGCCTTGCCGTCCATCGCGCCGCGCGGATCTGCGACGCCGCGCACGGCGGCCAGATCCTGCTCTCGGAGACGACGCGGTCGTTGCTCGAGGACGAGGAGCAGGAGTTCGAGCACTTCGAGCTCCGCGACCTCGGTCCGCAGGTGCTGAAGGACTTCGACCGTCCCGTGCGGATCTACCAGCTCACGGGCGCCGGGTTCCCGGGCGACTTTCCCACCCTGCGGACGGCCGGCGACGGCGCCGCGGCGCTCGCCGAGCGGCAGGAGGAACTCGCCACGACGGAGGGCGGCCCGGTCGTGCGCGTGCTCATCGTCGACGACCAGGCGCTCGTCCGCGCCGGCTTCCGGATGATCCTCGAGGCCGAGCCCGACATCGAGGTGGTCGCCGAGGCCGCGGACGGCGGCGAGGCGATCGCGGAGTGCCGCCGCCTGCAGCCGGACGTCGTGCTGATGGACGTACGCATGCCCGAGATCGACGGGATCGAGGCCACGCGCCGGCTGCTGGGCCAGGAAGGGACGGAGACGAAGGTGGTGATGCTGACCACGTTCGACATGGACGAGTACGTCTACGACGCGTTGAGGGCGGGCGCCAGCGGCTTCATGCTGAAGGACGTCCCGCCGGAGCAGCTCGTCACCGGAATCCGGGCGGTGGCGAGCGGCGACGCGCTGCTCGCGCCGTCGGTGACGCGCCGCGTGATCGAGGAGTTCGTGCGGCGCCCGCCCGCCTCGGTGCGCGCGCTGCCGGCGAAGCTCTCCGAGCTGACGGCACGCGAGCTCGAGGTGCTGAAGCTGGTGGCCAAGGGCCTCTCCAACGCGGAGATCGCGACTGCGCTCTTCGTCAGCGAGACGACGGTGAAGACGCACGTGGCGCACGTGCTGATGAAGCTCGCTCTCCGCGACCGCGTGCAGGCGGTCGTGCTCGCCTACGAGTCCGGGCTCGCCCAGCCGGGCGAGGAGTAGTCCTCCGCGCGGACGAGCCGCGCCTGCCTCGAAATCACCCGCCGCGACGAGGCCGGATCGGCCTCACGGCCGAAGAATTCCGGCGCCCGCGGATCGAGGATCACCGTGTCAACCACGGCACCCAAGGAGGCCACAGATGATCCGCACGGGCGACACCATCCACAACCCCGTCACCGGCGAGCGCATCACGTTCCTCGCCACGTCGGCCGACACGGACGGCGACGCCGTCGTGATCGAGACCGTCGTCCAGCCGCACGGCTCCGTCGCCGCGGCGCACGTCCACCCGTCGCAGAGCGAGCGCTTCGCGGTCAGGTCCGGCGCGCTCGGCCTGAAGGCGGGACGGGAGAAGCACACGCTGGGCGCGGGTGAGGTCCTCACCGTCGACGCCGGCACCGCCCACCGCTTCTGGAACGCGGGCGAGGAGCCCGTCCGCTTTGTCTGCGAGGTGCGGCCCGCCCTCCAGTTCGAGTCGCTGCTCGAGACGATGTTCGCCCTCGCCGCCGACGGCAAGACGAACCGGAAGAGCATGCCGAACCCGCTGCGGCTCGCGGTGATCGCGAACGCCCACTTCGACACCGTGCGGCTCCCGTTCCCGCCGACCTGGCTGCAGAAGGCGGGCCTCGCGCTCGGGGCTCCCCTCGGGCGCTTGCTCGGGTTCGGAGCGACCTACGCCGGAGAGCCGGGGCTGCCCGCCGCGGCGTCGAGCTGAGGCGAGCGGGGATGAGCAAGCAACGTCTCTACCTCACGTTGCTCTTCCTGGCGCTGATCCTCGTCGCACTCCCCGGATTCGCCGCCAAGGCGGCCAGGCGAGCCACCGGCCGCGGCTCCCTCCGCCCAGCGACCGCCTGATCGATCCACCGGCGCCCGCCCTCGAGGCGGGCGCCGGATTGGCTTTTGCGGCGGAGTCTCCTAGCATCCGTACGCGGGCCGCGCCGGCGTCCGTCCCCTGTCGAGAGGAGCACGTCATGCGTACCGCCCGTCTTGCGACCCTTGCCTGCGTCCTCGCGCTCGCGGCCGCGCCGGCCGTGCTGGCCAACCGTCCGGCCGCCCGCCCGGCACCGAGGCTCGCCAATCCCACGGCGGCGGCAACGCCGCTCGTCACCCGCTTCTTCGACCTGCTCGCCCACAAGGACCTCGCAGGGCTGGAGAGGTTCCTCGCGCCCGGCTTCCAGGTCCAGCGCGCCGACGGGAGCTCCAGCGGCAAGGCCGAGTACCTCGCCAAGCTGTGTCGACCGTCGACACGTTCTCCCTGTCGAAGCTTCGCGCGACGCAGGCCCACGCCACCCTCGTCGTCCGCTACGTGGCCGTCGTCACAGGCCTGGTCAACGGCAAGCTCGCCGCCCACGCGAACTTCAACCCGCTCACGGGGTAGATGATCCCCGGCGCACGGCGGCGGTTCGTGCACACTGAACCGGTCGCCGCAAGGCCAGCGAGCCGGGGGTTCGAATGAGCAGCGAGACGGAGCCGTTCGTCGCGGAGCCGGCC
The DNA here is from genome assembly GCA_039648875.1 of Actinomycetota bacterium. Lineage (GTDB taxonomy): Bacteria > Actinomycetota > Thermoleophilia > Gaiellales > Gaiellaceae > Palsa-739. The sequence goes on along the minus strand of JBBWZD010000104.1, from coordinate 4,464 downwards.
GACCCGGCCGCCGACGACTTCCGGTATCTCGCCGCCTTCCAGGAGCTCGTCCTCGAGCGCGCCCGCGACCTGATCACGGTCATGGACCCGGCCGGGACGATCGTCTACGCCTCGCCGTCGTGGAGCACCATCGGCTGGGACCCCGACGCCGTGGTCGGCCGGCCGATCGCGGAGTTCCTCCACCCCCACAACGCCGAGCGTGCCGCCGCGGCGCTCGCCGAGATCGCGTCGGGGCGAGCGGCCGCCGACGTGACCCTGCGCGTACGGACGAGCGACGGGCGCTGGGTCTTCGTCGAGGCCACCTCCTCGTCGATCACGAGCCCCGGCGGGCGGACGGCGTACGTGCTCAGCACCGCGCGGGACGTGACGGAGCGCGAGGAGCTGCGAAACCGCGTCGCGGAGGTGAATGCGCTCTACCGCATCGCCGACGCGATCGCCCGCTCCACCGACCTGGACGAGCTCCTCGCCGAGGCGGTGGAGACCCTGGTGGAGGCCACGGACGCGGACCGGGCGTCGGTGCTCGTGTACGACGACGCGAAGATCATGCGCTTCCGTGCCTGGCACGGCCTCTCGGACGCCTACCGCGCCGCGACGGAGGGCCACGCGCCGTGGTCGCCCGAAGAGGTCGACCCGGATCCCCTGCTCGTCCGCGACCTCGAGACCGCCGGCTTTCCGCCGGAGGTGGAGGACGCCGTCCGCGCCGAGGGCATCGCGGCGCTCGCCTTCGTGCCGCTCGTCCACGGCGGCCGGCTGGTCGGCAAGTTCATGCTCTACCACGACGAGCCACACGAGTGGACCGAGCGCGAGGTCCTGCTCTGCCGGACGATCGCGAACCACCTCGCGTCCGCGACCGTCCGCTCCGGCGCGCTCCAGGCGCTCCGAACGTCGAGCGAGCAACTGACGACCATCATGCGCACCGTCGACGAGGGAGTCGTCGCGCAGTCGCACGACGGCAGGCTCGTCTACGCGAACGAGGCGGCTGCCCGCCTCATCGGCTTCGAGACGGTCGAGGAGCTGCTCGCGGCGGACCGGGCCGAGGTGCTCGACCGCTACGAGATCCTCGACGAGCACGGCCGGCCGCTCGCCGCCGAGGAGCTACCCGGGCGGCGTGCGCTGCGCGGCGAGACGGGCGAGCGCATCCTCTGCTACCGCGACCGCGACGGCGGCGCGGAGCGCTGGTCGATCGTGCGGGCGAATCCCGTCGCGGACGTCGACGGGGCGATCGGGCTCTCGATCAGCGTCTTCCACGACATCACGGCGGCGAGGCTCGCCGATGCCGAGCGCCGCCGGGTCGAGGAGCGCACGCGCTTCCTCGTGCGGGCGAGCGAGCTGCTGAGCGAGTCGCTCGACTACGAGGAGACGCTGGAGGCGATCGCCCAGATGGCAGTGCCGTCGCTCGCCGGCTACCTCGTCGTCGACCTCGTCGAGGACGACGTCTCCTCGACGCGGTGCGTCGCAGCCGCCCACATCGACCCGCAGAAGACCGAGCTCGTGCGCGCCCTGCGGCTCGCCTATCCGCCGACGCGGGCGACGCACCCCGTGCAGCGGGCCCTGCGCACGGGGCAGCCCCAGTTCCTGCCGCAGCTCCAGAGCCAGGTCGAGGAGATGGCCCAGGACCCGGAGCACGCGGCGGCGATCCGGGCGATCGACAACACCTCGGGCATCGTCGTGCCGCTGCTCGTCCGGGGGAGCACGGTCGGCGCGATCAGCCTCGGCACCGTGGCCCCGCAGCCGCCGTTCGACGAGAACGACGTCGAGCTGGCGGTCGAGCTGGCGCGGCGCGCCTCGGTCGCCCTCGAGAACGCCCGGCTCTACCGCGAGGCGCAGACGCGGGCACACGCCGCGGAGGCGCTCGAGTTCGTCGACGACGGCGTCTTCCTGCTCGACCGGGACGAGATCGTCCGGCTCTGGAACCCGGCGGCCGCGAAGACCCTGCGGGTGCGGCCGGCGAAGGCGATCGGGCGGGCGATGCGCGACCTCGTGCGCGACTGGGACTCGCTGCGCGAGCGGATCGAGGTCACGCTCGAGCCGACGGCCGGCGCGAAGCGGGCCCAGACGCTGCCGGTCGCCGTGCACGGAGAGGAGCGCTGGCTCGCGATCTCCGGCGTCCGCTTTCCCGCCGGCACCGTCTACGCGTTCCGGGACCTGACGGAGGAGCGGGCGGTCGAGGAGCTCAAGAGCGACTTCGTCTCGACCGTCTCGCACGAGCTGCGCACGCCGCTCTCGGCGATCTACGGCGCCGCGCTGACGCTCCAGCGCCAGGACGTCCGCCTGGAGGAGTCGCAGCGGACGGGCCTGCTCGACATGATCGCGAGCGAGGCCGACCGGCTCGCGCGCATCGTCAACGCGATCCTCTGGGCCAGCCGGCTCGATTCCGGGCAGATGGGCGTCGAGATCGAGAGCTGCGACGCCGCGAAGCTCTCACGCCAGGTGGTCGACGCGCTGCGCGCCCATGCTCCCGCCGACGTGAGCCTCGCGGTCGAGGCGGCGGAGGGGCTGCCGCCCGTGGCGACCGATCCCGACAAGCTGCGCCAGGTGCTCACGAACCTCGTCGACAACGCCGTCAAGTACTCACCGGACGGCGGCGCGGTACGCGTCTCGCTCTCCCAGGCGGGGAGCCGCATCCGCTTCCGGATCGAGGACGAGGGGCTCGGCATCCCACCGTCCGAGCAGGAGCGGATCTTCGAGAAGTTCTTCCGCCTCGACCCGAACCTCACCCGTGGGGTCGGCGGCACCGGGCTCGGGCTCTACATCTGCCGCGAGCTCGTGCACCGGATGCACGGGCGCATCTGGGTCGGCTCCGACGGCCGCCGCGGCTCGACGTTCTTCGTCGAGCTGCCGATCGCCGGCCAGCCGGAACTCACGTCGTAGCGGCGGGACGGTCGCTGCCGTCCCGCCGCGTTCGAGTCAGTCGGCTCAGGCCCGCCGCTCTAGTAGCGCGGGTCCACCGGAGGACCGTCGTCCACGTACGTGGTGCGGCGGCGCGACATCGCCGCGGGGCCACCCCACGAGGACCAGAAGATCATCGAGAGGACGATGCCGATGATCCCGACGATCAGCAGGATCCAGCCGATCGTGTGGATGTTCACGCCCGAGACGTTGTCGGTCACCGCGAAAGCGAGGACAGCGCCGATGGCCGCGAGAAAGATCCCGACTCCGAGACCCATTGATTTCTCCTTCCCTTAGAACACTCTCTTTTGGAGGGTCGTCTAGGTAACGGCGAACGGCGCTGTCGGGGTGCGGGTGCCGCGGCTCGGGCGTGTCGGTTTCAACTAGGCTCACGCGCGGATGCGCAGGGGCTCCATCGCGTCGCTGATCGGCATCGGGGTGGTCGCCGGCGGGATCGCCGCAGCGGCCGCGGTCGCGCTTCCGTGGCTCCCCACACCGGCCTCGCGCGAGGCGGGGCGGATCGACTTCGTCTTCTGGTTCGTCGTCGCGATCTGCATCCTGATCTTCGCCGTGGTGGTGGCGGCGCTGCTGTACGCCGTCATCCATTTCCGCGTCCGCCCGGACGACGACTCCGACGGCCCGCCCGTCCACGGGCACACGGGGCTGGAGATCACGTGGACGCTGATCCCGACGCTGCTCGTGACGGCGATCGGGATCGCCAGTGCAATCGTGCTGGCGCGGGACGACGCGCTGGGAGAGAACGTGCTGCGGGTCGACGTGACCGCCCAGCAGTTCGCCTGGAGCTTCAGCTATCCCGGCTTCAAGGGGCTGACGAGCCCCACGCTCCGGCTGCCGAAGGACCGCTCCGTGCTGCTCCGCTTCACCTCGAAGGACGTGATCCATTCGTTCTGGGTGCCGGAGTTCAGCCAGAAGCAGGACGCGGTGCCGGGCCTCCACCCGACGCTGCACATCACCCCCGACAGGGTCGGCACCTTCCCCGTCGTCTGCTCCGAGCTGTGCGGCCTCGGGCACGCGGTCATGCGCTCGCAGGCGATCGTGATGCCTCCGCCCGCATTCGACCGGTGGGTCCGCGCGCAGACGACCGCGACCACGCCGGCGACCACGACCACGGCGAGCGCGCCGGCGACCACGACCACGCCGGCGACCACGGGGAACGCATCCGCCTCGGGGAGCGCCGTCTTCAAGGCTAACGGGTGCGGCGCGTGCCACGCCCTGGCCGCGGCCGGCTCGTCCGCGACCGTCGGACCCGATCTCGACAAGCTCCCGCAGTACGCGCGGCAGGCGCATCGTCCGCTGGCCGCGTTCGTGCGCCGGTCGATCGTGGCGCCCGACGCGTACGTGCAGCCGCACTACAGCAAGGGGATCATGCCGCACACGTTCGGCAAGACCCTGTCGAAGCCGCAGCTCGACGCGCTCGTCCAGTACCTGGTCAACTCGGGCAAGAAGGGGTGAACTCGAACACGTGACCGCCGTCACCGCCGACCACCACGTCCACACACCCGCGCCGCCGCGCCGCGGCGGCGTGCGCCGGCTGCTCCTCGGCGCCGGCTGGAT
>JBBWZD010000086.1:0-11671 GCA_039648875.1 Actinomycetota bacterium | reverse complement strand
ACCGGCGGCGCGTGCTGCCCGAGGAGTACCGGAAGACGGTGATCGCGAAGAACGGCGACGTCGCGCAGACGTTCCTCGTCGACGGCGTCGTCGCCGGGCGCTGGCGGGCCGGCAAGGACGGCCGCGTCAACGTCGAGCCCTTCGCGCCGCTCCCCCGGGCCGCGCGTCGCGACGTCGAGGAGGAGGCGGCGCGGCTCGAGGCGTTTCTCCGCTGAGATGCTCCGCGGACGCCCTGTCGAACGCCCCGTCTCCGGAACCGACGACTCCGACGAGATCGCAGCGGCTATCGCCGCAGATCACGGTCGTCTACGACTGGGACAGCCTCGGGCTGCGCCCGGAGCTGCAGGCGCTCGTGGAGACTTCGGCCATGCCCTCGCCCGCTTCGGAGGCGACGACCTCGCCCCCGTCTCTCGAGGCTCGATCGGCTAGCTTCGGCGCCGTGCAGATCGGCGCGCACGTCTCCTCTTCGGGCGGCATCCACACGGCGCTCGACCGGGCGGAGAGCATCGGCGCCGAGTCGGTGCAGGTCTTCACGCAGAGCCCGCGGGCGTGGCGCCCGACGAACCACGACCCCGCGACGTTCGAGCGCTTCCGCGAGCGGCGGGCGGAGGCCGGCATCGGCGGCGTCCTCTGCCACGCCGTCTACCTCTGCAACCTCGCCGCGCGGGACGAGGGGATCTACGAGAAGTCTGTGGCGTCGCTGCGGAACACGATGCAGGTCGCGTGCGCGATCGGCGCGGACGGCGTGGTGTTCCACGTCGGCTCCCATCTCGGCGCCGGCTTCGACGCCGCGCTGGAACGCGTGCTGCCGGCGATGGAGCAGGTGCTGGAGCTCTGCTCCGACGACACGTGGCTGCTGATGGAGAACTCCGCCGGCGCCGGCGGCACGATCGGCCGCTCGCTGGAGGAGCTGGCGACCCTGTGGGAGCGGCTCGAGCGGCACCCGCGCCTCGGCGTCTGCCTCGACTCCTGCCACCTGTACGTGTCGGGCGTCGACGTGACGGATCCCGCCGCTCTGGAGACCTGCCTCGACGAGCTGGACGCCGCTTTCGGCCTCGCGCGGCTGCGCGCGCTGCACGTCAACGACTCCGCGTCTCCGCTCGGCTCGAACAGCGACCGGCATGCGAACGTCGGCGAGGGCTTGCTCGGCGAGAAGCTCGGCGTCTTCCTCGGCAACCCGCGCCTGCAGGGCCTGCCGGCGATCCTCGAGGTCGCCGGTCCCGACAACAGGGGCCCGGATGAAAACGAGGTGCGGAAGGCGAAGGAGATCCACGCCCGCTGGGTCCGCCGCGGCCGCCGCAAGCGCTCGCGCCTCCGCTAGCGTCGGCGCGTGGAGCGCCGCTACCGCTGGGTGATCCTCGGGGCGGGGACGTTCGCCCAGTCGAGCTTCTCCGCCGTCTCGGTGGGGCTGCCGGCGCTGGCGCCGGCGCTTCGGGCCCACTACCGGCTCTCTCTCGGGGAGACCGGCGTGGTGCTCGGCGCGGTCGGGGCGGGCATGCTGCTGACGCTGTTGCCGTGGGGCCTGCTGGCCGACCGCGTCGGCGAGCGGGTGGTGATGTCGACGGGCCTCGCGGCTGCCGGCGGAGCGCTGATCGCGACGGCGGGCACCCACGGCTACCTCGCGCTCGTCCTCCTGCTCGCCCTCGCCGGCGCGCTCGGCGCCAGCGTCAACGCGGCGAGCGGGCGAGCCGTGATGGGCTGGTTCGGCCGCAGGGAACGCGGCCTCGCCCTCGGGATCCGCCAGACCTCCGTCCCGATCGGCGGCGCGGGCGCCGCTGCGTCCCTGCCGTGGCTCGCGAGCGCCGGCGGCACGCGGCTCGCGTTCGTCGCCCTCGGCTGCGGCTGCCTCGCCGCCGCCGCGGTCGCGGGCGCCCTCATGCGCGAGCCGCCGAGCCCTCAGTCGCAGCCGCTCGAGGGAACCGGGACACCGCTCCACGACCCGCGCATGTGGCTGCTGGCCGGCGGCTCCTCGCTCTACCTCGTCGCGCAGATCGCGATCACGAACTTCGTCGTCCTCTTCCTGCACCAGCACCGTGGGCTCTCGCCGCACGCCGCCGCCGGCGTCCTCGCCGGCATCAACGTCCTCGGGATCGGCGCCCGCATCGGCGCCGGCCGCTGGTCCGACCGCGTGCGGACGCGCCTGCGCCCGCTCCGGCTGCTGGGCCTCGTGCTGACGGCGGGGCTGGGAGTGGCGGCCGCGCTGGTCGACGCCCCCCTCGGCCTGCTCGTACCGGCGCTCGTGCTCGCCGGCGTGCTCGGCCTCTCCTGGAACGGGCTCTCCTTCACGGCGGCGGCCGAGACCTCCGGTGCGGCACGCAGCGGCGCCGCGCTCGGCTTCCAGCAGACGGTCCTGGGCGTGATGGTGGCCGGCGTCCCGCCTGCCTTCGCCGCGGTGGTGGGCGCCACCTCGTGGCGGGTCGCCTTCGCGCTTGCCGCCCTCGGGCCGCTGCTGGGCGTCGCGGCGCTGCGGCGGGTGCCGGAGCCTACGTCAGCCGCGCGAACACGCGGAATGTCGGCGATCCCGCCGGCAGCTCGTTGAACTCCGGGTTGACGCAGCCGAGCTCGCCGGCGCGATGCTCGTAGCAGGGCTCGACCTCCGAGCGGCACATCGGGAGCGGCAGCCGCAGCGCCTTCACGGCGCCGAACCCGTCGCGACCACGCTCGGCGGCCTGCAGCATGTCGAGGTCGATCTCCGCGTGGAAGACCTTCTGCATGCAGCCGATGAACGTGTGCCCGTGCTCCTCGTACGCGTAGACGAACGGGCACGAGCGGCCGACGCACGCGGACGGGTAGACGACCTTGTCGCAGTGGACCTCGCAGCGACGGCACTCGACCTCGTCCTGCGGGCGCAGCGGCAGCGCCGCCCGCCGGGTCGTCTGCTGCGACACGTCACCCATGGCCCGCATTGTGGGTGCTGTGGAGCAAGGCTCGCAAGACTTGACATTTCCCTCGATTTCCGGTTGCGGAAACGGCCGGGCGGCTCATGCCTCCGCAAGGCGCGCCACGGCCGTCAGCACGTCCATCTGCGTGAAGGCGCGGAAGTCGGGGTCCGGGGCGCCCGCCTCCTCGTCGGCGCGGAACCAGAGCGCCAGGCACGTGCGCATGCCGAGCCTCGCCGCCCCGGCGACGTCGGCGGCGAGCGTGTCCCCGACGAAGAGCGTCCGCTCCGCCACGACTCCGAGCGCGTCGAGGGCACGCTGGAAGATCGCCGGGTGCGGTTTCCGCCAGCCGACCTCCGAGGAGAAGACGGCCGCGTCGAGTCGTGACGCCACCCCGAGCTGCTCGAGGTCGCGATGGAGCAGGGCGGGCGGATCGATCGCATTCGAGACGAGGCCGAGCTTCAGACCGCGCTCGCGTAACGACTCGAGCAGCGCGTGGGTCGTCGCCGCGAGCTGCCGTGCCGGCTGCCACGCGGCGTGCTCCGCCTCGAGGAACCGCTCCAGCTCCTCGTCGGAGGCGTCGATGCCCGATTCGCCGAGCAGGCGCCGCACGAGCCCCGGGTACTCCACCTCCTCGAGCGCGCCCGGCAGGCCGAGGAGCGGCAGGTACGCGCTCCTGAAGCGCGTCGTCATGTCGGGCAGCGGCTCGCGGCCGAGCGCGCGCAGGCCGGCGGCGTGGCCCGCGTCGAGAAGCTCCGGCTGCCATTCCCAGCGCATGAGCGTGTCGCCCCAGTCGAAGAGGACCGCCTCCAGCACCGTGGGTAGGCTAGCCGCCCGTGGCCCGACGCATCCTCTGGGCGTCGCTCGCCCTCGCGCCCGCCACGATCCTCGTCGACCTGCTGACGGGCGCCGGCAAGGTCACGTTGTTCGTCCTCGCGGCGGTCGCGCTGATCCCGCTCGCCTGGGTGATCGGAGAGGCGACGGAGCACGCGGCGGAGCACACGGGGCCGGGCATCGGCGGCTTCCTCAACGCGAGCTTCGGGAACGCACCCGAGCTGATCATCGCCCTCTTCGCCGTCGGCGGCGGCCTGCCACAGGTCGTTCGCGGCTCCCTCGCCGGCAGCGTCATCTCGAACCTGCTGCTCGTCTTCGGCGTCACCCAGCTCGTCGGCCCCGAGAAGCCGATCAACCGGCGCTCGCTCCTGGCACAGCTCCTCCTCGTCGCGGCCGCCGTCGCGCTGCTGGCCGCGCCGGTCGCGGTAGGCTACACCGGCGGCTCCGAGCGGCACACGGCGGTGCTCGTGTCCATCCCCGTCGCCGTCCTGTTGCTCGCGCTCTACCTCGTCGTCACGGGGCGGAACCTGCGCGAGCACCGCGAGCGGGAGCGCGGCGACCGGCGCGAGCCCTCCGCGGGCGCGTGGTCGCTGTCGTCGGCGCTCCTCGCCCTCGGCGCCTCCACCGCGCTGACGGCGGTGGTGAGCGAGATCCTCGTCCACTCGCTCGACGCATTTGCCAAGGCGGTCGGAGCGACCGAGTTCTTCATCGCCGCCGTGATGGTCGCCATCGTCGGCAATGCCGCCGAGCACGGCGGCGCGATCGTGATCGCCCGGTCCGGGAAGATGAAGCTCGCGAGCGAGATCGCCGTCTCGTCGAGCGCGCAGGTGGCGCTGCTCGTCGCCCCGGCGGTGATGCTGCTGTCGCTCTTCTTCACCCACCAGCTGCCGCTCTCGTTCCGCTGGGAGGAGCTCGTGGCCATGGCCGGAGCCGTCGTCCTCGCGGCCGCGACGATTGCCGACGGCCGGACGAAGCGCTGGGAGGGAGCTGTCCTGCTGGTCGCCTACGCTGGCGTGGTCGCCGGCTTCTGGTTCGCGGGGAACCGGTAGCCCGCGGCTGCGACTCAGGCCCAGGGGCTCGCCTCGCGCGTGACGGGGTAGCCCGCCCACACCATCCGGACGGCACGGCCCTCGGCATCCCGCTCGACGCGCAGCAGCTCGCCCTGCTCCGGGCCCGACTCCGTGCGCCAGCGATCGTCGCCTTCGCGGACGAACACCGCCGAGGGCCGCCATTCCGGCAGGTCCGGGTACCGCGCCTCGAGCTTCCCGTGCCGCCAGCGGAAGACGACCTCGCCGCCCTCGAGGAACCAGAGCCCGAGCAGCGGCGCCACGTCCTCCGGCGCAGGCTGCTCGACCGTCCACGGCTCCGGCGGCACCGGCCACCGCCCGACCGTCTCCGCCACGAGCTTCGTCGCCGTCTCGGCGAGACGCGCCTCGCTGGAGTTCGTGAGGATGGCCGCGCCGACCTTGTCGCGCGGCGAGACGTAGACGCCGGCGATGAAGCCGGGCATCGAGCCGCCGTGCCCCGCCAGCACGCGCTCGCCGTCGCGCAGGAGCATCAGCCCCAGGCCGTAGCCCGACGTCCACCGCTCGTGGTCGTCGATGGTCTGCACCGTGCGCATCTCCTCGACCGAGGCGCGGGCGAGCACCGACTCGTCGGGCGCCGCGAGAAAGGCGGCCCAGCGGCAGAGGTCGCGCACGGTGCCCCAGAGCTGGCCGGCCGCGATCCACGCGCCCGTCTCCACCGGCGCCTCGTCCCAGACAGCCTCGACGTACGGCTGCACGAGGTAGCCCTTCGCCGTCGGCGCCTGCGGCGCGAACGCCGTCCGCTCGAGCCCGAGCGGCTGCAGCAGCCGCTCCCGCACGTAGTCCGGGTAGGGCATGCCGGAGACGCGCTCGACCACGATCCCGAGCAGGGCGAAGGCGAGGTTGGAGTAGTGGAAGCGCGCGCCCGAGGGCAGCACCTGCTCGGCCCGGTGGAGCGTCTCGAGCAGCTCCGGCACCGCGGCGAACCGTTTGGCGAGCCAGCCCTCGTCCTGCGTCTCGCGCTGCAGGCCGGAGGTGTGCGAGAGCAGGCGGCGCAGGGAGGGCGCGTGCGGGACGCCGCCGAGGTGCCGGTCGAGCGTGTCCTCGAGGTCGAGCCGCCCGGCGTCGCGAAGCTGCATGACCGCGGCCGCCGTGAAGGTCTTCGTGATCGACCCGAGGCGGTACTGCGTGTCGGGCGTCGCCTCCTGCTGCCCCGCAACGTCGGCGAGGCCGACAGCGGTCTCCCAGGCCGGCTGCCCGTCTCGGACGACGGCGGCGGCGACGCTCGGCAGGCGCTGGTCCGCCTGCTCTCGCCGGACGAGCCGCTCGAGCTCGGCCGTCAGCGTCTCAGGCGCCGACACGGACCGGTACGCCGAGCGCCTGCGGAACGACCTCGAGCGCGCGCTCGACGTCGGCGTCGCTCACGTCGAGGTGGAGAGCCGCGCGGATCACGCCGGGCCGGAGGTCGCCGAGCAGCACGCCGTGCTCGCGCAGGCGCTCCAGCGCGGTCTCCTCCTCGAGCCCGAGCGGGTCGAGCGGGATCGCGACGAAGTTCGTCTCGAGGGCCGCGAGCTCGACCGGGATGCCCGCGTCGGCGAGCCCCTCGGCCAGGCGGCGCGCCCGCGCGTGGTCGTCGGCGAGACGTTCGACGTGGTGGTCGAGCGCGTACAGCGCCGCCGCCGCCACGACGCCTGCCTGGCGCATCGCGCCCCCGAACAGGAACTTGCCCTCCCACGCCCGCTCGATCAGCTCCGCCGAGCCCGCGAGCACGGCTCCCAGCGGGCAGCCGAGGCCCTTGGAGAAGCAGACGGTGACCGAGTCGGCGAGTCGGCCCCACTCCCACGCGGGGAGCCCCGCCGCGACGGAGGCGTTGAACAGCCGCGCGCCGTCGAGGTGCACGGCGGCGCCGCGGTCCCGCGCGGCGCCGGCGGTCGCGCCGAGGTCGTCGAGCGGCCAGATGCGCCCGCCCGAGCTCCGGTGCGTGTTCTCGAGCACCACGATGCCGCCGGGGCCGAGGTCCTCCGCCTCCCGCACCTGCGCGGGCGTGACGCGGCCCGCATGGCAGCGCAGGCCGCGCATCACCAGCCCGGAGTGCACCGCCGGCCCGCCCCACTCGTAGATCAGGGTGTGCGTCCGCTCCTCGGCGAGCAGCAGCCCGCCGGGCCGCGTCTGCGCGCGCAGCGCAATCTGGTTCGCCATCGTCGCCGTCGGCAGGAAGAGCGACGCCTCGTGGCCGAGCAGCTCGGCGGCGCGGCGCTGTAGCTCGTTCACCGTCGGATCCTCGCGGTACTGCTCGTCGCCGACTTCGGCCGAGGCCATCGCCGCGAGCATCCCGCGGGTGGGCTTCGTCATCGTGTCCGAGCGAAGATCGATCATGCGCCGGACGCTACCGTAGGCTCGTGGAGCTCGACCTCCTCCGACGCACCCTCGCCGCCCGCGGGGAGCCGTCCTACCGCGCCGCGCAGGTGTGGGAGTGGACGGCGCGCGGCGCGGCCGGCTACGAGGCGATGACGAACCTGCCGCGCGCGCTGCGCGAGCACCTCGCCGGCACCGTGCCGTTCTCGACCCTGACCGTCGAGACCGAGCGCGAGTCGCGCGACGGCACCGTCAAGACCCTCTTCCGCACCGCCGACGGTCATCCGGTCGAGGCCGTGCTGATGCGCTACCGCGACGGGCGCCGCTCCCTCTGTCTCTCCTCCCAGTCCGGCTGCCCGCTCACCTGCACCTTCTGCGCGACCGGGCAGATGGCGTTCGGACGCAACCTCACCGCCTCCGAGATCCTCGAGCAGGCCCTCCATTTCCGACGCCGCACCACCGTCGACCACGCCGTCTTCATGGGGATGGGCGAGCCGCTGCTGAACCTGGACGAGGTGCTCGCGGCGGCGCGGCGGCTGCCGGACCTCGGCATCACGCACCGCCGGACGACCGTCTCGACCGTCGGCTGGCTGCCGGGGCTGCGGCGCTTCGTCGACGAGGTGGCCGAGCCGATTCGCCTCGCGCTGTCGCTGCACGCGCCCGACGACGGCCTCCGGTCGCGGATCATGCCGGTGAACGAGCGGTACCCGCTCGCGGCGGTGCTGGCCGAATGCCGCCGGCACGTCGCGCGCACGCGGCGGCGCGTCTTCGTCGAGTACGTGCTGCTCGCGGGCGTGAACGACGCGCCCGAGCAGGCGCGCGCGCTCGCGGAGCTGCTCGGGCGCGACGACTTCAAGGTCAACCTGATCCCGTACAACCCGACCGGGATGTACGACGGCTCCTCGCGCGAGCGGATCGCGGCGTTCAAGGCGGAGCTCGAGCGGGTGCGGGTTCCCGCCACCGTCCGGCTGACGCGCGGGCGCGACATCGAGGCGGCCTGCGGCCAGCTCGCGTCGGCGCCGAAAGCGCGGCCGGCGCGGCCTACGACCCACGGACGGCCCGCTCCGTCTCCCGGTCGAACAGGTGCACCTTCTCGCGCGCCACGGTGAACGTCGCGACGCTGCCTCCGTCGAGCCGGTGCTCGACCGGAAGCTTCGCGACGATGGGAGCCTCGTTCACCACGACGTGCGCGATCTGCTCGTCGCCGAGGTATTCGACCACCTCGATGCGGCCGTCGAAGTGGAGCGCGTCCGGCCGGCCGTCACCCAGCTGCACGTGCTCCGGGCGGAACCCGGCGATCATGCCGAGCGCGCCGGCACCCCGGATCGTCTCGGCCGGGACCAGGTTCATGGCGGGTGAGCCGATGAACCCGGCGACGAAGAGGTTCGCCGGCGCGGTGTAGAGAGCCTCCGGCGTGCCCACCTGCTGGAGCACGCCGTGGTTCATCACCGCGATGCGGTCACCCATGGTCATCGCCTCGACCTGGTCGTGCGTCACGTAGACGGTGGTGGTGCCGACGCGCTGGTGGAGCTTGAGAATCTCGGCGCGGGTCGCGACGCGCAGCTTTGCGTCCAGGTTCGACAGCGGCTCGTCCATCAGGAACGCCGAGGGCTCGCGGACGATCGCGCGGCCGAGCGCGACGCGCTGGCGCTGGCCGCCGGAGAGCTGCTTCGGCTTGCGCTTCAGGAGCCCGTCGAGGTCCAGGATCTCGGCCGCGCGCTGTACGCGCTGCCGGATCTCGGCCTTTGGCACCTTCTTGTTGCGGAGGCCGAACGCCAGGTTGTCGTAGACGGTCATGTGCGGGTAGAGCGCGTACGACTGGAAGACCATCGCCACGTCCCGCTGCACCGGCGCCAGGTTGTTCACGACCCGCTCGCCGATCAGCAGCCGCCCCTCCGTGATCTCCTCCAGGCCCGCGACCATCCTCAGAGCCGTCGTCTTGCCGCAACCGGACGGTCCCACCAGGACGAGGAACTCACCGTGGGCGATCTCGAGCGAGAGGTCGTCGACGGCGACCGTGCCGTCGTACCGCTTCCACACGTGCTCGAAGGTGACGCTCGCCATCGGCTCAGGCCTCCTCGGGCCGGTCGGGCGGCAGCACGAAGTGCGCTGCCGCGAGGAACGAGTACGCGAGCGTGATCGTCAGCAGCGGCATCACCGCCGCCGCGCCCGCGAGATTCAGGAGGAGGAGCACGATTCCGAGCAGCAGGCTCGCGCCGGGGCGGCGCAGCAGCTCGCGGGCCGCGTCGGCGAGCACGGCGCCGAGCCCCCGTTCGGGCTCGGCGACGGCGAGCGGCCACGCCACGAGCTGCCAGACGCAGAACGCGGCGAGCAGGTACGTCGCGAGAGCTGCGAGCGGCCAGACGCCGTGCCGCGCGTAGAAGCGGATCGCCAGCACCCCGAGCGCGGCCCCCGCCGCGTCGATCGTCCCGAGCGCGAGCCCGCGCCGCGCGTGGAGCCGGAGCCCCGCGACGGCGTCGCGCCACTCGAGCTCGCCGGTGCGCGCGACGACGACGGCGCAGTGGACGAGCGCCGCCGCCAGCGGTCCCGCCGCCAGCACGAGCGCGGCGGCCGGCAAGGCGAAGGCGGCGCCGGCCGCGGCCGCCGCCACGACGGCCCCGACCGCGCAGTTGAGCGCCACGAGCCGCCACGAGTTCCGGTACCCGTCGACGAGCGCGGCCTGGAGCGCGCCGCCGGCGCTCATCCCTTGACTCCGGTCGAGGCCACGCCCGCGACGAAGTAGCGCTGGAAGACCAGGTAGATGGCGACGATCGGGACGACCGCGATCACGCTCCCCGCCATGAGCAGCGGCCACAGCGTGTCGTACTGGAAGACGAACTGCACGAGTCCGATCTGGATCGTGTAGTGGTCCGGCGACTGCAGGAGCAGGCTGGCCCAGAAGAAGTCGTTCCACGCGCCCTGGAACTCGAGGATCGTGACGGCGGCGAGCGCCGGGCCGGCGAGCGGCAGCATCACGCGCCAGAACGTCTTGAAGTAGCCGGCTCCGTCGAGCTTCGCCGCCTCCTCGAGGTCCCGCGGGATCGTCAGGAAGTACTGGCGCATCAGGAAGAGGCTCGTCGCGAGCCCGAGCTTCACGAGCACGTAGCCGGTGTAGGTGTTGATGAGGCGCCACTTCACGAGCAGCTCGTAGATCGGCACGAAGCGAAGCTGGTCGGGGACCATCAGCGTCGCGAGGACGGCGAAGAAGAGCAGCTCGCGGCCGGGGAACCGCAGCCGGGCGAAGGCGTAGCCGCCGAGCGAGGCCAGCACGACCGTCAGCGCCGTGATCGCGAGCGACAGCCCGGCGCTGTTCTCGATGTAGCGGGCGAAGTCGTACTTCGTCCATACGTCGTGGTACGCGTGCGTCGTCCAGTGGTGGGGGAGCAGCGAGAAGTACGCCGTCTCCGGGAGCGGCTTCAGCGAGGTCGAGATCGTCCAGAGGAACGGAACGAAGAAGATCAGCGAGATGAGGATCAGCGCCGCGTAGGCGAGCAGCCGGGCCGCCCGCTCCGACCGTGCGCGAGCCGGGATCCCCCGGATCGGGGTTCCGCCGCCGCCGGCAACGTCCTCGAACGCCAGGTTGCCGATGGCCGCTACCGGCGGGACGGGCGGTTCCGACTCGATGCTGCTCACCCTGCCTCCGAGCGGCCGAAAAGCAGGCGCTGGATCAGGGTGAGCGACATGAGGAACACGAGCAGGATCACGCCCACTGCGGCCGCGAAGCCGAGCCTGAAGTTGTTCACGACCTGCTGCACGAGGTAGAGGACCGGCGTGAGGGTCGCGTAGTCGGGCCCGCCGGTGCTGCGCGAGACGATGAAGGCCTGGTCGTAGAGCTTCATCGCGCCGATGATCGAGATGACGAGCACGAAGAAGTGCCCCGGCTTGAGCAGCGGGAAGGTGATCTTCCAGAACGTGCGCCAGCGCCCGGCGCCGTCGATCGCCGCGGCCTCGTAGACGTCGTTCGGGATCGCCTGCAGCGAGGCGAGGTAGAAGAGCATCATCGTTCCCGAGGTCGTCCACGCATTGAGGCCGGCGATGGACGGCAGCGCCGTCTTCGTCTCGTAGAACCATGCGGTGTGGTGGTGGTAGCCGACGTAGCCGAGCAGCTTGTTCAGCAGGCCGTCCGCGTTGAGGATGAAGATGGCGATCGTGGTGATCGCCGCGGAGGACGCGATCGACGGGAAGTAGAACGCGCTCCGGAAGAAGGGCCGCGCCTTGATCTTCTGGTTGACGATGACGGCCATGAACAGGCCGATCGCCATCTGCGCGGGCACCACCCAGGCCGTGAACTCGCCGATGTTGCGCATCGCCCGCCAGAAGAGCGGGTCGTGCAGCGCCCAGCCGTAGTTGTGCCAGCCGACCGAGCCCTCGGAGCCGTAGACGCCCCAGTTGTAGCGGCTGATGTAGATCGCATAGCCGATCGGAAATAGGAAGAAGACGGCGAAGATCCCCATCGGCGCCAGGATGAAGCCGTAGCCGACGAGCGCCTCGCGCCACCGGCCGGGCCGGCCGCCGCGGATCCGATGTACGACTGCGCTCATCCCCGGAACGGGGGGGGGGGGGGGGGGGGGGGGGGGG
>JBBWZD010000038.1:0-20500 GCA_039648875.1 Actinomycetota bacterium | reverse complement strand
GAGCCGTGCTTCGTCTGCGGGACGCCGATCGCGCAGGTCGACTTCGAGGAGCACACGATCTACTACTGCCCCGACTGCCAGACCGGCGGCCGCGTCCTGAAGGACCGGCGCCTCTCACGGCTGCTCCTCTAGCGCGATAGGCTCTCGCGCCGTGGACACCGTCGCGAGCGTGATGACGAGGGACGTGCTCACGGTCGAGCCGTCCGACACGATCGGGGAGGCGGCGGAGAAGATGACGGCGTCCGACGTCGGCGCGGTGGTCGTCCTCGAGCACATGGCGCGCATCGTCGGCATCGTCACCGAGCGCGACCTCCTGCGCGCCGTCGCCTCGCGCGCGCGCGCCGCCGAGGCGCGCGTGCGGCAGTGGATGACATCCGACGTGATGACCATCGGGCCCGACACCACGGTCGAGGAGGCGGCGAAGATCATGTTCGACAACAACTTCCGCCACCTGCCCGTCGTGAAGGACGACCGCCTGCTGGGCATCGTCAGCCTGCGCAGGCTCTCGCGCTGGGCCTTCGAGCAGCCGTCGTAGCTACAGACGGACGGTGAGGGTGCCGTCGGCGACGGCGACCGAGCCGCCGAGGTGCTCCACCACCTGCACCGCGACGGCCGAGCCCAGGTCGCGCAGGTCCTGCCCCAGCACCACGGGCGCCGACGCGTCTCCGATCGGCGAGACGTCGAGCTCGCGGCCGCGCACGAGCACGTCCACCTGCTCGAGCCCGCCGTGGCGCAGCGCCGCCTGCACGAGCGCCGAGACGCCGCGGTCGACCGCCTCGACGTCGGTCGCGACGGTCGCGCCGTCCCCCGACACGTGCACGCGCTCGGCACCGAGCCGCTCGGCGGCGGCGTGCGCGAGCGCGAGCGTGTCGGCGTCGCGCAGCGCCGGCTCGTAGCGCCCGGCCTCGATCCGCGCGACGAGGGAGAGCTCGTCGAGCAGCTCCGCCATCTGCGCCGACGCCTCCTCGATCATCTCGACGTACCGGTCGGCGGGTGCCGCGAGCTCGACGGTGCGCGTCAGCGTCTTGGCGAAGCCGTGCACCGTCGCGAGCGGCGTGCGCACGTCGTGGCACGCGAGGGAGACGAGACGGGCGAAGTAGGTGTCCTTCGGCATCGGCTACGGTGGCCGACAGTACGACATGAGCAAGACGACGCGCCAGCTGCTCGGCGATCTGCAGGCTTCGGCGCCCGAGGTTCCGATCGGCCTCTCGCGTGCGGGCGTGAGCGGCGTCCAGAAGGCGGTGCGCATCGGCCGCGGCGCGCGGGAGAAGCTCATCGCGGCGACCATCGACTGCACCGTCGACCTCGACCCCTCGCAGAAGGGCGTCCACATGTCGCGCTTCCCGGAGCTGTTCGAGGAGGCGGTCGAAGGCGTCCTGGCCGACGACGCGTTCCTCGTCGAGGAGCTCGCCGAGCACGTCGCGCGGCACATCGTCGAGCGCCAGGACGCGCTGCTCGCCGAGGTGCAGATCAAGGCGCGGTACCCGTACGAGCGGCGCACGCCGGTCACGCAGCTGCCGACGCAGCAGATGGTCTCGCTGATCGGGATCGCCGCGGCCTCGGCGCAGGGCGCGCGGCGCGTCGTCGGCGTGGAAGCGGTGGGGATCAACGCATGCCCCTGCGCCCAGGGCCTCGTCCGCGGCACGGCGTCGGAGCGCCTGGGCGACGCCGGCTTCGCGGCCGACGAGGTCGAGCGGATCCTGGAGCTCGTGCCGCTCGCCACGCACAACCAGCGGGGGCAGGGCACGCTGCTCGTGGGCACGCGCAGCCGCGTGAACGCCGAGCGGCTCGTGGACGTCGTGGAGCGGTCGATGAGCTCGCCCATCTACGAGCTGCTGAAGCGGCCCGACGAGCTGCACGTGGTCGAGCGCGCCCATCTCCGGCCGCGCTTCGTCGAGGATTCCGTGCGCGCGGCGCTGCGGACCGTGCTCGCCGAGCTGCCGGAGCTCGACGACGGCGACTTCGTGCTCTCGCGCCAGGTCAACTTCGAGACGATCCACGCGCACGAGGTGGTTGCCGAGCGCTACGGCACGGTGGGCGAGCTGCGGGCGGAGCTGAGCGGAGCCGAGCACGGCCCGCTGCGCCACACGGAGCTCAGGGAGTGGCTGAGGGCGACGACGTAGGCCGCTGCTTGCGCCGCGGCCGGAAGCGGTTCTCCTCGCCCCGCGCGAGCCGGCGGATGTTCGCGCGGTGCAACGCCACCACCGCGACGCCGGCGACTCCCGCGAACGCCACCACCGGCCACGGGTAGCCCAGCAGCCAGGCCCAGAGCCACAGCGTCGCCACGCCCGTGATCGAGGCGACCGAGGCGTAGCGCGTCGCGGCGAAGACGAGCAGCCAGAGGGCCGCCCCGAGCCCCCCGGCCAGCGGCGCGACGCCGAGGAACGCGCCGCCCATCGTCGCCACCATCTTCCCGCCCCGGCGGAAGCCCAGGAAGAGCGGCCGCCAGTGCCCGAGCATCGCGGCGCCGCCCGCCAGCACGCCGGCACCGTGACCCTCGAGCCTCGTCGCCGCGAGCGCGGGCGCGAGCCCCTTCGCGAGGTCGAGGAGCACCGCGGGCACGCCGAGCCGGCGGCCGTGGACGCGCCAGACGTTGGTCGCGCCGATGTTGCCGCTGCCGCGGGTACGGATGTCCTCGCCGCGGAAGATCCGCACGAGCCAGTAGCCCCACGGCATCGACCCCGCGAGGTAGCCGGCTGCGACGAGGATCGCGGTCAGCACCGCCGCCTACCCCCGCCGGCCGTCAGGAGGCCGGGATCGCGTACTGCTCGACCCAGCCGTTGACGACGTCCCAGTCGAGGTTGTCGAAGAAGGCGTCGATGTAGGAGGCGCGATCCGTCTGGTAGTCGACGAAGTACGCGTGCTCGTAGACGTCGAGGGCGACGAGCGGCGTCGCGTTCCAGACCGGGAAGGTGTTCTGCGTGTCGCCGAGGTAGTTGAAGAGGCGCCCTTCGTCCCAGTCGTATGCGGTCCAGGCCCACCCGCGGGCCGCGATGCCGGTGGCCCTGAGGTCGGCGCGCCAGGCGTCGACCGAGCCGAAGTCGCGCTTCACCAGCGCGCCGAACGAGCCGGACGGGTGGCCGCCCCCGCCGCCGAGATGCGCGAAGTACAGCTCGTGGTTCTTGATGCCGCCGATCGCGAACGTCAGGTCGACCTTCAGGGCGCGCAGGTCGGAGTAGACCTGGTTGGCAGAGCCGAGGTCGACCTCGGCGAGCTTGCCGAGGATCTCGTTCCGCTTGCTCACGTAGCCCTGGTAGAGCTTGTAGTGGGCCTCGACCGCGGCGCGCGAGATCCCGTCGAGCTCGTACACCTCGGGGCGCAACTCGCGCGGCGCGATCTCCTCGAACCTGAACGCGAGCGTCGACATGCGGCTGGAGCATATCCTCACCCCCGAAGAAGCGACGCACGTGCGAAAGGAGCGTTCGATGCCCTTCGAATTGCCGGATCTGCCCTACCCCTACGACGCACTCGAGCCGCACGTCGACGCCGAGACGATGCGAATCCACCACGACCTCCACCACAAGGCGTACGTCGACAACGCGAACGCCGCGCTCGAGGGAACCGAGTGGCCGGACCGGCCGGTCGAGGAGGTCCTCGCGAGCCTCGACTCGGTTCCGGAGGAGAAGCGCGCCGCCGTGCGGAACAACGCCGGCGGCCACGCCAACCACTCGCTGTTCTGGCGGATCATGGCGCCGGGCGGCGGCGGCGAGCCCGGCGGAGAGCTCGCGCAGGCGATCGAGGGCAAGTTCGGCGGGCTCGACGCGCTGAGGGCCCAGGTCAACGACGCGGGCGTGAAGCGGTTCGGCAGCGGCTGGACGTGGCTCGTGTGGGACGGCGCGGGCCTGGCGGTGGAGTCGACGCCGAACCAGGACTCCCCCCTCTCCGCAGGGCGCACGCCGATCCTCGGCATCGACGTGTGGGAGCACTCGTACTACCTCAAGTACCAGAACAAGCGTCCGGCGTACCTCGAGGCGTGGTGGAACGTCGTCAACTGGGCCGAGGTCGAGCGGCGGCTCGCGGAGGCGCGAGGCTCGTAGCTCCCGCCCGCGCGGGTCGCGCGCGAGGCGCCTGCTATCAATCCGAAGTGACCGCCGATGCGTAAGGACCGTGAAGAGATGGAGCTTGCGCTCGACACCCCGATGCGCCTGCGCGCCGTTCCCCAGCCCGCACCGACCGCGTCGCCCGCGCCGGAGGCCGAGGAGGCCAGCGACGCGGATCTGCTCGTTCGCGTGTCCGAGCGCGACCGCGAGGCCTTCGAGGTCCTCTACCACCGCTACGTCCGCTCCGTCTTCGGGCTGGCGCTGCGCCGCCTTCGCGACAGGCAGCGGGCCGAGGACGCCGTCCAGGAGACCTTCGCGGCGGTGTGGCGCTCGGCGGCGAGCTACAAGCCGGAGCGCGGCCCGGCCGCGCCCTGGCTCTACGCGGTGGCGCGAAACGCCATCGTCGACCGGATGCGGGTGCGCCTCGAGCTGGCCGCGGAGCTGCCCGAGACGGTCTCCGCGGAGCCCGGGCCCGCAGACCGCGCCGAGTCGGCCGACGCAGCGTGGCGGATCCACCGCGCGCTCCAGGAGCTGCCGGCGAAGGAGCGGGACGTGCTCGAGCTCGCCTACTGGAGCGGCCTCTCCCAGAGCGAGGTGGCGGACTACCTGAACATTCCGCTCGGAACCGTCAAGACGCGCACGCGGAGCGCGCTCGCCCGCCTGGCCGAGCTGCTGGAGGGAGAGCTGCGATGACCGTTCCTCCGGACTTCGACAGCCTGGTCGGCTCCGACCTGGACGCCGGCGAGCGCGACCGCCTCCGCGGCGTGCACGAGCTGCTGGTCGCGGCGGGCCCGCCGCCGGAGCTCTCGCCGCACCTCGAGGCGGGGCCGACGCTCGCCATGACGCTCTCCCGCCCTCGGCGGCAGCTCAAGCGGCGCGCGATGCTGCTCGCCGCGGCCGTCGTGGTGCTCGCGCTCGCGGCGTTCGGCGGCTACCTCGCCGGTAACCGCGGCGGCGGGATCGCCTCGGGCGAGACCCTGAAGCTCGCGGGCACGGCCGCCGCGCCGGGGGCGCTGGCCGCGCTGCACGTCGACCCGTCCGACGCCGCCGGCAACTGGCCGATGCAGCTCTCCGCGGCCGGGCTGCCGAAGCTGCCGCCTCACGGCTACTACGAGGTCTACCTCGTGCGCGACGGCAAGCCGCTCGCGCCCTGCGGCTCCTTCGTGGTGGGCCGCAAGGATGCCGCCGTGTCGGTACGCCTGAACGCGCCCTACCACCTTCGCCCCGGCGACAGCTGGGTCGTCACCCGGCAGCTCGCGGGCGAGCGCGAGAGCGGGCCGGTCGTGCTCCGGCCTACGGCGTAGTCCGCACTCCTTCGTTCCTGATCTCGCCCAGGAGGCGCTCGAGCCGCTCCTCGGTCGAGTCGTCGACGAAGGTCATCGCGGCGGCGACGTTCGGGTGGACGCCCGCGATCGCGCGGCGCAGCTCGTGCGCGACGGCGCGGTACGACGGGTGCCCCTCGCGGCCGGAGCGGAGCTCGATCAGGTGCAGCGCCTCGCGGGCGTCGAGCTCGAGCACGTAGCGGATGCGGAACGCGAGGCACAGCGCGTAGGGCGCCTCCTCGACCAGGCCGTGCTCCCGCAGCCGCAGGTACTCCGTGCGCGAGACGTCGAGCGCGCGCTCGAAGTCGCCCGCGAGGCCCGCGGCCGCGACCTCGTGGGGGACGTCGGCCCCCAGATCCGGAGACAGGCGCTGCCACTGGCACGTCAGCAGGCGGTGACGCTGCAGGTCGCGGAACGCGCCGTAGTCGGACACGATCTCGAAGCGGTAGCGAAGCGTCTCGAAGCCGCGGCCGGGGCGGTGGCGCCGGTTCTCGCGCGTCCCCACCAGCGTCCGCAGCAGCCCGGCCCGCGCCTCCGGGGCGAGGTCGGCCACGGCGCGGAGGGCCTCCTCCTCGCCGCTTCCGGAGGCCTCGTACAGCAGCGCCGCGAGCAGCTCCTCCTCGGTCCCGTGCGCCCGGAGCAGGCGTACCGACGGCGCCGCGGTCGTGTCCGCCGACGCGTCGTCGAGGCCGAGGCCCGCCGCCGCGGCCTCCGCCGCCTGCCGCCGCTCGCGCAGGTACTCGACCCAGCGTCCGCCGCGGTCCTCCCGGGGTACCCGGACGACGAAGCTCGGGATGATCCGCTGCAGCTCCCCGAGCAGCATCTGCCCGTAGGCGCGCGCCTCCGCGAGCGGGTGCGCCACCAGGTGCAGCACGAGCTGCTCGTACGTCTGGCCGCTCGCGTAGATGCCCACGTGCGAGAGCGAGGCTGCGGGCAGCAGGCCGCGGACGAGGTCGAGCGCCTTCGCCCGAACCGCGCGACGGTGTGCGCCCGCCGACTCGTCCTCGCCGCGCGGGAACTGCTCGGCGGCCCAGGCCGACATCCCCTCGAGCAGGCGGCCGTACGTCTCGAACAGGGCGTCGAGGGCGCGCACGTACTCGCGGCCGAAGCGGGCGTCGCGGTGGTAGCGGTAGCCGTAGCCCTCGGCCGGCGCGTCGTAGGCGATGTAGCGGGTCGACTGCTCGAGATAGGCGGCGAGGCGCGGACGCTGGAGGATCTTCGTCAGCAGGTTCGACGTCCACTCGCACGCCACGTGCGCGCCGCCGAGCTGGGCGACCGAGTCGTCGCCGAAGCCCAGGAAGATCCGCTCGTACAGCTCTGCGGCGCGGCTGCCCTCGGCGCCCTCGATCGCCGGCACCTCCGGCACGGAGTCGGCGAACTCGTCCAGGAAGAGGCGCCGGAGCGTGCCGGGGTAGCGGGAGTAGCGGGCGAAGAGCGCGCCCTTCACCGTCTCCGGCAGGTTGACGAGCCCGAAGACCGGCCGGTCGAGGTTCGTGAAGTGCGGCGCGAGACGCTCGCGCTCCTCGTCCGTGAAGGTCTCGGCGGGAAGTGTCACCCTCTGCATCGTGGCCAAAGGACCGCGCAGGCTACTCGCGCTCCCGGACGGTAGCGCCGCGGCGGCATGAACGTCCGCGCGGGCACGTCAGGCTGGTCGTACCCGACCTGGCGGCCCGGCTTCTATCCCGCCGGCCTCGATCCGTCGGAGTTCCTCGGCTTCTACGCCCGGCGATTCGGCACGGTCGAGCTCAACACGACCGGCTACCGCCTGCCGGCGGAGGACCAGTTCCGCCGCTGGGCCGAGCAGGCGCCGGATGGCTTCGAGTTCGCGCCGAAGCTGCCCGGCCACCGGCTGCGCGGGCTCGACGTCTTCGAGTCGCGTGTGCGCGCGCTGGGCGAGCGCCTCGGTCCCGTGCGGGTCGCGCTCCGCAGCGTGCGGGACGAGGGCGCCCTCGAGCTGCTGCTGGGCTCGCTGGATCCGGCTCTGCGCCTGGCGTTCGACCTCGAGCACCCCTCCTGGGACGGCGTCGAGGAGCGGCTCGCCGCCGCGGGAGCGGTGCGCGTCAACGACCTCGTCACGCCGGCGCCGTTCCGCTACCTGCGCCTGCGCGAGCCGCCGTACGACGACGAGGCGCTGCGGGCGCTGGCCGGGCGGCTGCGCGGGGTCGCCGAGCCCGCGTACGTGTACTTCCGGCACGAGGACGAGCCGGCCGCGCCGGCCTACGCCCTACGCCTGCTCGAGCTGTGCCGTCAGTGACCGGCGCGGCACTTGCGGTCGCCCCAGGCGGCGAGTCGGGACGACTGCTCGGCCTGGAGCGCGCTGTCCTCGGGATTCGAGCGGTCGAAGTCGTGGAGGCCGGGCACGATCGCCGCGACGTTCGGCGTCACCCCCGGGCCCTCGGCGAGGATCCGGTACTTCGTCCCCGTGCCCGGGCCGCGCCTCTGCGTCCAGCCGGGCGGATGCACGTAGCCGCCGGTCGTGGGGTCGAACGTGTAGAAGCCGTAGCAGAACACCCCCGTCTTCCCGTGGGTGACGAACGAGTTCTCGCGGCGCCAGCCGGGGCCGTACACCGAGTTGTACGTGTCGAGGTAGACCAGGCGGCCGAAGCCGTCGGTCGGCGCGCCGTACCGGGTCGTGTGGAAGCCGTAGACGCCGACGCCCCGGTAGGTGAGACGGCCGAAGAGGTCCTGGAAGCGCCCGCTGTAGACCCAGTCCATCCCCGTGTCGAGTTGCGCGGGCGGCCCCGTCCAGTGGGAGACCTCGAGCCAGTTCGCCCTGAGGGCCGGCAGCCAGGGCGCGAAGCCGAGGTCCGGCAGCGCCTGCGGCCAGCTCTGCGCGGCCCAATAGCTGCCGTCGGGGCTCTTGCAGGCCGCGACGACGTCCGGCAGCGCCGGCCCGTCGTACCGCCCGCAGCTCCCCGGGAAGTGCTGCCAGTAGAGGGTACGCCGCGCGTGCCAGCCGCCCGAGTAGTCGACCTGGAGCTTCACCTGCTTCGTCCCCGGCGCGGGCGTGCGGGCGTTTACGGCTCCCCAGAGCAGCACATGCCTGGAGAGGCCGTTGGCGTGGTAGGTCAGCAGCGCCTCGCCCCGCGCGTTGGCGGCGAGCCGGACGCCGGTCGCGTTCCGGTCGATGAGCTGCGCAGCGGACGCGGCGCCAGCCGCCGCGAGCGACGCGGCGACGACTGCGGTGAAGACCTTCAGGCGCACAAGCATGGAATCGCCATCCCCCCCAGGTTGGGACATCCCTCGGACGTGTCAGTTTCAGAAGCTCAGAAGCGTGCGGCCGCGCCGGCGTGGCGCTCGTACGCCCCGCTGGCGACGATGTCGCCCAGCTCCGCCACCGTCTGGCGCAGCTCGTCTTCGCTGTTGTAGAAGTGCGGCCCCAGGCGGACGCCCGCGTCCGGCCTGAAGTCGCACACGATGCCCCGCTGGTCGAGCTCGCGGTGGACGGCCCCGGGCTCGGGCGTGCGGACGAGCACGGTGCCGCCGCGCCGCGCCGCGTCGCGGGGGCTTCCGATCTCGCACCCAGCCTCGTCCAGGAGCTCGATCAGGAGCGACGTGAGCGCGAGCGAGCGCTCGCGGATCCGCGGGACGCCGACTTCCTCGATCACGTCGTAGCCCGCCGTCGCCGCGTAGAGCGCCGGCACGTTCGGCGTGCCGGTGAGAAAGCGGCCCACCCCCGGCGCGTACTCGAGCTCGGGCTCGAAGGCGAACGGGCGCGCGTGGCCCTGCCAGCCGACGAAGGTCGGCTCGAGCCGCTCCGCGAGGTCGGGCCGCACGTACAGCCAACCCGCCCCGGGGCCGCCGCAGAGCCACTTGACGCTGCCGCCGACGGCGAAGTCGACGTCGAGGGCCGTCAGGTCGACCGGGACGACCCCGGCCGACTGGTAGCAGTCGAGGACGACGAGCGCGCCCGCGTCGTGGGCGCGGCGGACGATCGCGTCGACGTCCTGGATCTCGCCGTTCTTGTAGAGCACGTGGCTGATCGGCACGAGCAGCGTGCGCTCGTCGATCGCCTCCACGATCGCCCGGTCGTCCTCGACCGCGACGACCTCCAGGTCGTGCTGCGCCTGGTAGAGGTAGCGCACGGAGGGGAAGTTCGCTTCCTCGTACACGATCCGGTTGCGCACGCCCGGGTTGCGGAAGCAGGAGAGCACGATCTCCTCGGCGACGGTGACGTTCTGGTGCATGACGATCGTCCCAGGGGCCGCCCCCAGGATCCGCGCGAGCTGGTCGCCCACCGTGAGCGGCAGCTCCCACCAGCCTTCCCCCCAGGCGCGGATGCCGCGCTCGCGCCACGTGCGGGCGTACTCGAGGAGCCGCGCCTCCGCCGCCGCCGGCATCGCGGCGAGCGAGTGGTTGATCAGGTAGATGCAGTCGCCGAGAATCGGAAAGCGGTCGCGGTAGGCGAGGAGCTCGTCCACCGGGCGACCTTAAACCTCTTCGGAGAGAAATGCATCTTCAAACGCATAACGGAGGTACTTCTCTATGTACGTGCCGCTCCAGTCGCGGCGCGGCGCCTCCGCCACGAGCCAGGCACAGGTCTCCACCACGGCCTCTGCGTAGGTGGTGACGGGACGGTAGCCGAGCTCCTGCTCCGCGCGGCTCATGTCGACGACGAGCGGGAAGGGGACGGCCCACGGGTTCGACAGCTCGCGCCGCTCGTACCCCGACTGCGGGACCAGCACCTCCTCGAAGGCGTGGTCCAGCGCGGCGGCGGCGGCGCGGCCGATCTCGAGCACGCTGGGCGGATCAGGGTCGCCGCAGTTGACGACGCGGGAGCCGGGGCGCTCCGCCGCGAGCCGGGCGAGCTCCGCGAGGTTGTCGACAGAGGTCGTGTGGAAGCGGCTCTCGCCGTTCGAGACGAGCACCACTGCCCGCCGCCCGTCGAGGACGCGCTTGACGAAGTAGAGCTCCCGCGGCAGCTCCGAGCCGGGGCCGTGGACGGCGCAGGGGCGGACGACCGTCGCGTCGAGCGGCCCTTCCAGCAGGGTCAGCTCGAGCGCGCGCTTCTGCGTCGAGTACGTGGCGTCGGAAGGCTCGACCGTCGGGTGCGCCTCCGGGATCGGCACGGGCAGGCGGGGAAACGTCTCGACGCTGGTCGCCTCGTCCAGCGTGCGCCCGGCGTCGTCCGCGTAGACGGACGCGCTCGAGATCGCGACGAGCGAGCCGATCCGCCCGCCGAGGCGGTTCAGCTGCTCGCCGTCCGCGCGTGTGAACGCGACCACGTCTACCAGTAGGTCGGCGCCCTCGCCGACCGCCGCCTCGAGCTCGCCGGCAACGCTCCGGTCGACCCGCGCCGCCCGCACTCCGAGCTCGCCGAG
Source organism: Actinomycetota bacterium (assembly GCA_039648875.1). Classification (GTDB taxonomy): domain Bacteria; phylum Actinomycetota; class Thermoleophilia; order Gaiellales; family Gaiellaceae; genus Palsa-739. The sequence goes on along the minus strand of JBBWZD010000038.1, from coordinate 9,817 downwards.
CCCGTCCGGCAGCGAGCCGGTGCGGGAGGCGACGGTGACAGTCCAGCCGTGCTCCGCGAGGCGCCGCGCCGTAGCACGCCCGATCTGCCCGGTGCCCCCGAGCACGAACGCCGTCGGCATGCGCCCATCTTACGCAACCCAGAGGTTGCACCTTGCGAAGCCGTGACACTTCTACGTGCCGTGTCTGACACCAGGCCGTGGGCGGAACGGCCATGTCGCGCGGGGCGGCGCCTACGCCTAGACCGACTGCAGCGAGCGCGGGCCGGGGCCGACGTACCTCGCCGACGGCCGCACGAGCACGCCGAGGCGCTTCTGCTCCAGGACGTGCGCCGACCAGCCGGCGGTGCGGGAGCATGCGAACATCGCGGGCGCGAGGGCCGGCGGCACCTCCGCCACGTCGAGCACGATGGCCGACCAGTACTCGACGTTCGTCCACGAATGGTCGGGGTGCTTGCGCGCGATCGCCTCGTGCGCGACCTGCTCGAGCTGCTCGGCGATCTCGACGCGCGGCGAGCCGAGCTCCTTGGCGGTGCGCTTCAGCAGGCGCGAGCGTGGATCCTCCGCGCGGTAGACGCGGTGGCCGAAGCCCATGATCCGCTGCTTCCGCGCGAGGGCGTCCTGGACCCACTTCTCGGGGTCGCCCGACTCGGCGACGGCGTCGAGCATCGGCAGGACGCGCGCGGGCGCGCCGCCGTGGAGCGGCCCCGAGAGCGCTCCGACCGCGGCGGAGAGCGCGGCGCCGCAGTCGGCGCCGGTCGAGGCGACCGTCCGCGCGGTGAACGTCGACGCGTTGAGGCCGTGCTCGGCGGTGCAGATCCAGTACGTGTCGATCGCCCGCGCGTGGCGCTCGTCGACCTCGCCGCGCCAGGCGAGCAGGAACCGCTCGGCCGCGGTCTGGCCCTCCAGCACCGTCGCCTCGGGCACGGGCGCCTTGTCGGCGCCGCGCGCCGACTGCGCCACGATCGAGAGGGCGGCGGCGGAGAGCCGGCGCAGATCCTCCTTCGCCTGCTCGTCGTCGACGTCGATGAGCTGGCCCAGCTTCCACTTGCCGCTGAGGATCGCGAGCATCGCCTGCAGGTCGGACATGTAGCCGCCCGTGCGCACCTCGAGGTCGCAGTAGGCGGCGGGCAGGCCGGGCTCGAGCGACTCGTCGACGAGCAGGCCCCACACCTGCTCGAAGGGCACGTGCCCGACGAGCTCCTCGATGTCGACGCCGCGGTAGCGGAGCGAGCCGCCCTCGCGGTCAGGCTCGGCGATCTCGGTCTCGAAGGCGACGACGCCGGCGAGGCCGGGGCTGAACTCGTTCATGCGTGGATCCCCTCCAGCTCGATCTCGAGACCGGCGCCCCGCTCCCTCGCCGCCGCGAGCACGAGGGCCGCTGCGGCGAGATCCTGGACGGCGACGCCGACCGACTTGTACAGCGTAATCGCCTGCGGGTCGACTCTGCCGGGGCGACTGCCCGCCACCAGCTCGCCGAGCTCGATCGCGGCAGCGGGGTCGACGCCGGCGAGCTCCGGTGCGCCGCCCGGAGGCGGTGCGAACGAGGAGCTGCGCGACTCCACCACCACCAGGGCCGCCCGCACGAGCTCCGCGTCGAGCTCCGAGCCGGGGGCGTTGTAGCCGACGGAGCTGACGTGCGTCCCCGGCGCCACCCAGTCCAGGCGGACGACCGGCTCGGCCGAGTGCGTGGTGGCCGCGACGACGTCGGCGCCGCGCACCGCCTCCTCGAAGGACGCAGCGGCCGTCGCGCCCACCTCCGCGGCAAGCTGCTCGACCTTGGCGGGATCGCGACCGGCGACTCGGATCTCGCTCCAGGGGCGAACGCGTGCGAATGCCCGCGCGTGGGAGCGCGCCTGCACGCCGCTGCCGAGGATCGCCAGCACCCGTGCGTCCTCGCGCGCGAGCAGCCCTGCCGCGAGCGCCGCGGCCACCGCCGTGCGGGTCGCGGTGATGTACGTGCCGTCCAGCAGCGCGAGGGGCGTGCCGTTCGCCGGGTCGACGAGCATGATGGCCGCCTGGTGGGTCGGCCGGTCGGCGTTGTGCGGGAAGAGCGTCACGAGCTTGCAGCCGAGCCCCGCCGAGGGCAGGTACGCCGGCATCGCGCCCAGCAGGCCTGCGGCGCCCGCGAGCGCGGCGATGCGCGGGGGCATCGAGACCGTGCCCGCGGAGAGCTCCTCGTGGGCCCGCGCGAGGGCGCCGGCGAGCTCGTCGAGATCGAGGAGCTCCTCCACGTCGGCCCGGGTGAGCACCACCATCGCGGAGGACGTTACCTCAGCGGCTTTGGGCCGCCGCCGGCGCCTGCGGCAACGGCTGCGGCGGCGGCTTCGAGTCGACGAGGACCGCGGCCGCGAGGAGGACAGCCATCGCCAGCGCGCTCTCCACGAGCATGCTGCGCGACAGCGCCCCGACCACGCCCGACCGGTCGATGCGGGGCACCGCGAGGAAATGGTGCGCCGCCCCCCACGTCAGCGCGAGCGCCACGAGCGCGAGCTTCACGAGCAGCACGTGCCCGTAGCCGGTCGCCCAGAGGTCGCGGACGTGGGGGAGGCGCTGCACGCTGAGGTAGATGCCGGCACCCAGCAGCAGGGCGACGAGCACGGCGGCGAGGCGGGAGAAGCGGAGGAACGCCGTCCGGCGCAGCTCCGGCGCGCCCGGCCACACGACGACGACGAGCTGCACGAGCCCGCCCACCCAGAGCGTCGCCGCGCTCAGGTGAACCCAGTCCGCGAGCTCGGAGACCCACGAGCTGCCCGCATCCGCCGCCGAGTGCCCCGAGAGCGAGAGCCCCGAGGCGAAGACGAGGCCGAGGAGGAACGCGATCCAGAGGAGGGTGCGCCGTTCAGTCAGCCAGGCGAGAAAGAGCAGGGAGGCGACGCACGCGAAGCCGAGCTCCATCGCCACGAATGCCTCGCCGAAGCGCGTGCCGCCGGCGAGCGGCGACAGGTCGCCGTAGAGGAAGCGGCCGAACGGGAGCTGGAGCGCGTCCTCGGCCCGGAGCAGGAACGCGGCGATGCCGGTCTCGAGCACCGCGGCTGCGCCGATCCCGGTGACCCAGAAGAAGCGGCGCTCCGCGCGAGCCGGCAGCGGCTCTCCCGGCACGAGGAGCCTGAAGCCGAGGCCGCCGACGAGCAGCGCGAGGCCGAGGAAGTAGGCCCACCTGACGAGGTGCTCCGTGCGCGTGGGCCCCTGGGCCCCCACCGCGTCGGTGACGAGCGGCGCCCGGAAGCGGACGCCGAAGGTGTAGACGCCGGAGACGACGTGCCCGTCGTCCGAGACCGCCTCCCAGCGGACGGTGTAGGGGCCGCGCGGCAGCCGCTCCAGCGGCGCCATGAGCTCGCGCTTCGCGGGCACGGCGCGGGCGCGTCCGGCGAGGTCGTCGCCGCGCGAGTCGAGGACGACCACGGCATTCGGCAGCGCGTCGACAGCCTGGTCGAAGCGGAGCACGACCGCTCGCGGGGCCCGCTCGAGCCGCTGCCGGAACGACGGCGACTCGTGCACGAGGCTGGCGTGCGCGAAGGCGGAGGCCGGAAACGCGAGCGCGGCGAGGGCGGCGGCGGCGAGGGCGCGCGTCACCGGTGCGGCGCCCCGGCGAGCTGCGAGAGGTGGCCGAAGATCGGCGCCACGTCCCGGTCCGAGAACAGGAGCAGGGCCACGACCAGGATGCTGGTGGCGAACCCGAGCCCGGCTGCGAGCGACCGGGGCCGGAAGGCCTGCACGAGCGGGAAGACGGCCGCGGCGATCAGCGTCCAGCCGAGCGCGTGGTGCAGGAACGCGGCCCGCGAGAAGAGCAGCGCCTGCTGCTCGTGCACGATGAACGCGGTGCCCGAGACGACGAACGCGAAGGCCAGCAGGAGCCGCCAGTACGGCGAGTGCAGCTTCCCCCGCGCGACGCCGAGCTCCGCCGCACCCGAGAGCATCAGCACCTGCGCCCACGAGCCGTGGGCGATCATGTGGATCGTCGAGTTGGTGTAGAACGCCATCACCGGCCACATCAGGACGCCCATCCCGAAGCACAGCCCGGGCCAGACGTAGCGGCGCCAGGCACGCCTGCTCCAGACCTCCGGCCCCACGATCGCCTCGCCGAGCATGAGCAGCCCCACCATGAGGATGCCCGCGGCGAACCACCAGTGGACCATCTCGGCCGGCGGCATCAGGGCGCCGACGATCACTGCTCGTGTTCCTCCAGGTCGGCGGCGATCCCCGGCGCGACGACCAGCCTGAAGAGCAGGCCCGCCAGCACCACGTAGAGCGGCGGCTCGGAGAGCAGCCACCAGAAGCCCTGCCCGTGCGGGTGCAGCAGCGTCAGCCGCCACGGCTGCAGGAGCGCCCAGCCGAAGCCCGCCAGGCACGTCGCCGGGCCCAGCGCCAGCACGGCTCGGACGCGCGGCGACACCCGCGCCCTCTCCTCGAGCCTCGGTTGCGCGACATCGACACTCACGCGCGTCCCTCCTTCCGCGACGAACTTGCCGAAAAGGTGTGTCGCGAGCGCGCTCGCGACTAGGCGAGCGCCGGCGGAGGGCGGGACTCGAAGGAGATGCCGAACAGGGACCGGGGCGTGCAGCGTCCGGGGAGCCGGCGGCTCCGGGGCGGCAGCGCCGCCGGTGCCACGAGCCGCCGGACGTAGGCGACGGCCTTCGCCGCAAATTCCTCGTACTCGTGCAGCCAGCGCTCGACAGTGCGGAAGACGACCGCGACGACCACCGCGAGGACGGCGAAGACGGGCAGGGCGGAGCTGTGGAGCCACGGGCCCAGCAACGGCCAGCGGCCGGCCATCGCCTGCTCGGCGTCGGTCTGCGCGAGGTAGATCGAGGCGGTGCCGAGGAACGAGAGGAGCCAGAGGCGCCGCGAGAGCTCCACGCGCACGCGCGGGAGCCGCGAGCGTGGGCGCGCTCCCAGCGCGGCTGCGACGCTCCCGGCGGCGCGCGCGGTCGCGTGGGCCCTGGCGAAGCGCCAGGCGACGCGCGCGAGCATCAGCGCGAGGCCGACCTTCACGGCCGCCAGCAGCACCGGGTAGTAGTCGGCGTGGGCGTAGCTGACGCGGGCGACGTGGCGGCCGACGTCGAGCCGGTGCGTCAGGCTCCGGCCCGCGAGCTCCGCCACGAGCGCGAGCAGCCCGAGCGCGAGGCCGGAGAGCAGCCGCTGGTGCCGTCTCGCTCGATCCACACACGAAGTGTGACGCCGGCGCGGGACGCCGGTCAAGCTCAGCCCAGGAGCGTGAGCGACCAGTCGGCCCGGTGCTCCGCGTCGAGCGAGAAGAGCAGGATGCGCTGCCACTGGCCGAGGCAGAGGCGGCCGCCGGAGAAGGGCACCTGCTCGGTCCGCGGCCCGAGCAGCGCGGCCACGAGGCGCTCCCGCGCGGGGCTCGCGCTCGGCACGACGCGTTCGAGCACCCCCTCGAGATCCTCGAAGAAGCCGGTCTCGCGCTCCTGCACCCGCACCAGGGAGAGCCCGGGCGGCGCGTGGATGTAGGCGATCCCGTCGCGCGTGCCGGAACGGCCGAGCGACTTCGAGACGTCGTTCGTGATGTCCATCACCGACAGCGTCGGCAGCGCCGCCGCGATCGCGTAGGGGACCTCGACGCTCGTCATGCGCGCGCCACCTCCCTCGGCAGGCGGAAGTGGACGTGCTCGCGTGCGACCGTGACCTCCTCGAGCGTGTCGTACCCGCGCTGCGCGAGCCGGTCCGCGGTCGCCCGGACGAGCTCCTCGGGGGTCGACGCCCCCGCCGTGAGGCCGACGGTCCGGTGGCCGTGCAGCAGCTCCTCGTCGAGGTCGCTCTCGCCGTCGACCAGGGTGGCCTCGGCGCCGGCGCCCCGGGCGACCTCGACGAGGCGCCGTGCGTTCGAGCTCGTCCCGGAGCCGATCACGAGGATCAGCGTCGCCCCCTGCGCGACCATCTCCCGCACGGCGTCCTGGCGGTTCTGCGTCGCGTAGCAGATGTCGTCGGCGTGCGGCCGGCGCATCTCCCCCAGGTGGCCCTCGAGCGCCTCGACGATCGGCGCGACGTCGTCGAGCGAGAGCGTCGTCTGCGTGATGACCGCGACGGGCTTGTCCGTCCGGAGGGCGAGCGCCTGCTCGGGCGACTCGATCACGACCGTCGACTCCGGCCGCTCCCCGAGCGTGCCGATCACCTCGACGTGGTTCGCGTGCCCGACGAGCGCGACGAGGTGCCCGCTGTCGGCGTAGCGCCGCGCCTCGGCGTGCACCTTGTTGACGAGGGGGCAGGTGGCGTCGACGACGCGCAGCCCGCGCGCCTGCGCGTTGTCCTTCACCGTCGGCGAGACACCGTGTGCGGAGAGGACGCAGATCTCGCCCTCCGGAATCTCCGACTCGTCCTCGACGAAGACCGCGCCGAGGCGCTCGAGCCGGCGCACGACATGCTCGTTGTGGACGATCTGATGGCGCACGTACACCGGCGGCCCGTGCTGCTCGAGCAGTCGCTCGACGATCTCGATCGCGCGGTCCACGCCGGCGCAGAAGGAGCGCGGCGCCGCGAGCAGGACGCGGCCGCCTCTCACGCGAGCACCTGGGCCGCCCGCTGGAGCGACCGCAGCGCCGTCAGCGCGTCGCGGAGCGAGCGCACCGCGTCGCGCCTGCCGGTGGCGAGCCAGCGCGCGAGCCCGGCGACGTCGGTGCGGCCGTCGGGGCGGATCGTCGTGTCGACGCCCTCGATCGCGCTCGCGGGGACGTCCGACACCGCGCGCAGCACGCCGGCGAGGCGCCCGCTCGCGGCGAGGACGCCGCTCTCCATGTCGACGGCGTCGGCGCCGCTCGCCGCGTGGAGGCGGCGGCGCTCGGCCGGGTCGTGCACCAGCACCTCCGACGCGACGATCGTCGCCGGGCGCGCTCCCGGCGCGCCGAGCGGCTCGCCCTGCCAGAGCGTGGTGCCCGACCCGTCGACGACGCGCGTGGCGTCGAGCACGTCCCCGACCCGGAGCCCGTCGTGCAGCGCCCCGGCGAGGCCGAACGAGACGAGCCTGCCTCCGGGCAGGCCGGCGGCGCCGCCGAGCCCGATGCGTGCCGCATGCAGTCCTGCGTGCCGCGCGACGCGCTCCTCCGCGGTGGTGGCACAGGCGAAGGTCAGGTCGCTCAACCCGTCAGCGTCCACGCCATGCTCCGCACCGTCTCCTTCAGGCTCTTCGACGACTCGAAGGCCGCCGAGGGCTCGAAGCCGGAGTGGATGCCGCAGTGCTCGCAGCGCGGGTCGTTGCCGGGGCCGTACGCCTCCCATTCCATGCCCTCGAGCAGCGCCTCGTACGTGGGGAAGATGCCGTCGGTGAGCAGGTAGCAGGGGCCCTTCCAGCCGTACGGGTTCCGCGTGATCGAGCCCCACGGGGCACACGAGAGCTTGCGCTCTCCGGTGAGGAAGTCCTGGTAGATCGGCGTCGCCAGCCACCGGTAGCCGTGCTCGCGCACGGCGGAGCGGATGGCGCGGAACTTCACCTCGTGCTCGGTCCGCGTCATCGTCAGCGCGGGGTCGATCTGCGAGTACTGGTAGCCGGGGGCGACGAGCATCCCGTCGATTCCGACCTCGTCGGTGAGGTAGCGCATCATCTCGATGACGTCGTCGACCTCGGTCTCCTTGAAGATCGTGGTGTTGGTCGTCACGCGGAAGCCGGCCGCACGCGCCGTCCTGATGGCGTCGACGGCGAGCTCCCACAGGCCCGGGTAGTCGCACACGTAGTCGTGGATCTCGCGCATGCCGTCGAGGTGGACGACGAAGGTCATGCGCGGCGACGGCTCGAACGCGTCGAGGCACTGCTCGAGCCGGAGCGCGTTCGTGCACAGCTCGACGGTCTTCCCCATCTCCAGCATCGCGGCCGCCACCTCCTCGATGCCCTTGTAGACGAGCGGCTCGCCGCCACAGATCGAGACGACCGGCGCGGGGCACTGGAGGCCGGAGTCGATGCACTCCTCGACGCTCAGGCGCGCGCGGTTCGACTCGTACTCGCGGATCTTCCCGCAGCCGATGCACGCGATGTTGCACGCGAGCGTCGGCTCGAGCATCAGCACGAGCGGGTAGCGCTCGCCCCTGCGCTGCTGGGAGGCGACGTACTTGCCGATCGAGACCGTCGACTGCAGTGGGAACTTCATCCAGAAAGCCTCTCTCTCAGTCTGCCGAGGGCGAGCAACGGAAACGTGATGCGGTACAGGTGGTAGCGGATCATGAAGTCGAGCGGGAAGCCGGTGCCGGTGAAGTGCTGCTCGTCCCAGTCGCCGTCCGCGCGCTGGGTACGGCAAAGATAATCGCCGGCCCCGCGCGCTCCCGCATCCTCAGCGTTTCCTGCGGCCACGTAGCCGAGCAGCGCCCACGCCGTCTGCGACGGAGTGGCGAATGCGGCGCGCCCGCGTAACGCAGGGTCGGCGTACGACAGGACGTCCTCGCCGAAGCCGCCGTCGGGCCGCTGCACCGCGTCGAGCCAGGCGACCGCGGCGCGCACGGCCGGATGGTCGGGCGGCGCCCCGCACGCCTCGAGCGCCGGCAGCGCGGCGCCCGTGCCGTAGACGTGGTTGACCCCCCAGCGGCCGAACCAGGAGCCGTCCGCCTCCTGCTCGGAGAGCAGCCAGCGCACGCCGCGCTCGACGGTCTCGCCGTAGACCCCCTCCGGCGCGAGCGCCTCGAGCGCGTGCGCGCTCACGTCGGCGCTCGGCTCGTCGGTCACCTTGCCGAAGTCGCAGAAGGGGATCCGGTAGAGCCACATCGCGCTGGAGTCGACGTCGAAGGCACCCCAGCCGCCGTTCGACGACTGCATGCCCGCCACCCAGTCGAGGCCGCGGCGGACCGGCTGGTCGCCCAGCTCGAGCTCGCGGAGCGCCAGCGCGACCACCGCCGCGTCGTCCACGTCCGGGTAGAGGTCGTTCTCGTACTCGAAGGCCCAGCCGCCCGGGTCGAGCTCGGGCCGCCGGAGCGCCCAGTCGCCCCTCGCGGTCACCTCCTGCGAGAGCAGATAGGCACCGGCCTCGGCGAACCGCGGGTGGCCCGCCGGCAGGCCGCACGCCCGCAGCGCGAGGACGGCCAGGGCGGTGTCCCACACCGGCGACTGGCACGCCTCGGGGCGCAGGCGGTCGCCGTCCTCCACCATGAACCCGCGCCAGCCGTCGACGGCGCGGCGCAGCGTCGGGTCGTCGGGGCCGTGGCCCAGCGCGCTCAGCGCCACGATGCCCCAGACCCACGGCGGCTGGATCCCGCCCCACGAGCCGTCGGCCTCCTGCCGTTCGCGGATCCAGCGCTCCGCGGCCGCGAGCGCGCGGCGGCGGAGCCGCCCCGGCCGCGCGGGCGGGCGCGTCCTGCCGGGCAGCGCGCCGATCGCCCGCAGGTCGACGTCGACCGGGCGCACCGGCCGCAGCGACTGCGCGACCGAGAGGGCCACGAACGTCTGCCGCGCCCAGCACGAGAAGTCGTAGATCGAGAACGGCGCCGACGGCGGCAGGAGCACGAGCTCCGGCGGGATGGGCACCATCCGCTGCCACGGCCACTGTCCGAGCAGCGCGAGGAAGCACTTGGTGAACAGGCGGCTCTTCGGCACGCCCCCCTCGCGGCGGATTGAGTCGAGCGCGCGGGGGCCAGGGTCGACACGGCACATCCGCAGCGCGACGTAGGCCTCGATCGAGGTGGAGAGGTCGGGCGGCCCCTCGAACCAGATCGACCACGTCCCGTCGTCGCGCATGCGGGCCACGAGCTCGTTCGCGATCCGCCGGTCGAGCTCGGGCGTGCGCAGGCCGAGCGCGTGGTGCCAGAAGAGGTGCTGCGCCGTCATCGTCACGTTCGACTCGAGCTCGCCGACCCAGATGCCTCCCGGCCGCTGCAGCTCGAGCAG
>JBBWZD010000031.1:0-3475 GCA_039648875.1 Actinomycetota bacterium | reverse complement strand
GTCGACGAGCTCGACGCCCACGCCGACCTCACCGTCGTCCTCGGCCTGACCGGCGTGCAGCGCGCGGACCGCGACGTGCTCGAACGGTTCGGCGAGCCCGCCGAGCGAGCGTGGGACGTGCGGGCGCCGACCGCGCACCACGTCATCAGCGCCTCCGACTCCGACGACGAGGTCCGCTGCGTCGGTCGCGCCGTGCTGGCCGATCTCGCCGACGGCGTGCCCGCGAACCGCATCGCCGTCCTCTTCGCCGCGCCGAACCCGTATGCGCGCCTGCTCCACGAGCGCTTCGCCGCGATGGGCATCACCACGAACGGCCCCGGCGTCCGCGCCGTCGCCGAGCGTGCCGCCGCGCGCCTCCTGCTCGAGCTGCTCGACGTCGCCGACGCACCGGAGGGGGAGGACCTGCCCCGCACGGAGCTGTTCCGTGCGCTCTCGGCCGCCTCCGTCGTCGACTTCGCCGGCGCCCCGCTGCCGCTGAGCCGCTGGGAGCGGATCTCCCGCGACGCCGGGATCATCCGCGGCGACGACTGGGACCAGCGCCTCGCGCGGCTGATCGCGGACGCCGAGCGCGCGATCCTGGACGAGGAGCAGCAGGACGACCCGCGGCAGGCGCGCATCGACGCCATCACCCGGCGGAGGGACGGAGCGGCGCAGCTGCGGGACTTCGCGCTCGAGCTCCGCACCCGCCTGATGCGCGGCACGCGGCTGACGAGCTGGCGGGACCTCGCCGACTGGGCGCTCGACCTCCTCGCGACCCTGCTGCCCGAGTCGTCGACGAAGCACATGCCGCCGGAGGAGCAGGGCGCGGTCGCCGCCGTCATCGGCACGCTCCGGTCGCTCGGGGCGCTCGACGACCTCGAGCAGCACGCCTCCCTCCGCACGCTGCGCGACGTGCTGCGCATCGAGCTGGACACGACGCCGCCCCGCGTCGGCACCTTCGGCCTCGGCGTGCTGGTCGCGCCGGTGTCGGCGGCGATCGGGCTCGACCTCGACCGGGTGCACGTCGTCGGGCTCGCCGAGGACCTCTACCCGGGCCGGCTGAAGGAGGACGCGCTCCTGCCCGACAGCGTGCGCGCGAGGTCCGCGGGCCAGCTGCCGCGCCTCCGCCGCCGGCTCGACGACCGCCACCGCGAGCTGCTCGCCGCGATGCGGTGCGCGCCGAGCGTCACGGTCTCGGTGCCGCGCGGCGACCTGCGGCGCAGCACCCGGCGCCTCCCGAGCCGCTGGCTGCTGCCGACGCTCCGCGAGCTCTGCGGCGATCACCGGCTGGCGATGACGGACTGGGCGGAGGACCTCGACCGCTACGGCGACGCGCTGACGGTGTCCGGCTCCTTCGCGGGGGAGCTGCTCACGACGACCCACCTCGCCGACCCGCAGGAGTGGCGGACCCGCGCGATCGCGGCCGGCGAGGCGACCGACGACGCGGTGGTCGCTGCGGCGCGGGCGGTGATCGCGGCGCGCGCGAGCGACGAGTTCACGCCGTTCGACGGCAACCTCGACGGCGTCGACGGCCTGCCCGACCTGCTCACCTCCGACGAGGCGATCGCGCCCACGCGGCTCGAGGCCTACGCGACCTGCCCGCACGCGTACTTCGTGCAGCGGCTGCTCCGCGTCGAGCCGCTCGAGCAGCCGGAGGACCTGCTCACGATCAGCGCGCTCGACATCGGCAACTTCCTCCACGAGTCGCTCGACGAGCTGGCGAAGGAGGGCGACCTGCCCGAGGTCGGTGCGCCCTGGACCGCGGCCCAGCGGGAGCGGCTGCAGCACATCGCGCTGGCGAAGGCGGAGGGGTTCGAGGAGCGCGGCGTCACCGGCCACCCGCGGCTCTGGGCGGTGGAGCGCGAGCAGCTGCTCCACGACCTCGTCCGCATCCTCGACGACGACGACACGGTCCGCGCGCTCCGGGGCGCGACGGTGCTCGCGAGCGAGCTCGCCTTCGGGACGGGCGACGAGCCGCCCGTCGAGATCCCGGTGCCCGGCGGCCGCGTCCTCATGAAGGGCAGCGCGGACCGCGTCGACGAGTCCGTCGACGGCACCCTCGTCGTGATCGACCTGAAGACCGGCAGCGAGTCGAGCTACAAGGACATCGAGAAGGCCGGCGACCGCCTGGTCGGCGGCACGAAGCTGCAGCTGCCCGTCTACGCGCACGCCGCGCGGCGGCAGTACGGCGCGAAGGACGTCCGCGCCGAGTACTGGTTCGTCCGTCGGGGGATGAAGCGCATCGAGCTGCCGCTCGAGGCCGTGGAGGCGCAGTACGCCGAGACGGTCGGGCTGCTCGCCCGCTCGATCCGCGACGGCGTCTTCCCGGCGCGGCCGCCGGAGACGCCCGACTTCCTCTGGGTGCGGTGCCCGTACTGCAACCCCGACGGCATCGGCCACGGGGAGGCGCGCGAGCGCTGGGAGCGCAAGCGGCGCGACACCGCGCTCGCCGAGTACGTGGGGCTGGTCGAGCCGGCGGCGCTGGAAGCGGGAGACGACGAGTGAAGCTGCAGGACGACGAGGCCCGCCGGCAGATCCGGGAGCACACCGCCCGCACGCTGTTCGTCGAGGCCGGCGCCGGTTCGGGCAAGACGACGTCCCTGGTCGGCCGCATCGCGACCCTGGTGCTCGAGGACGGCGTCCCGCTCGCCCGCGTCGCCGCGGTCACCTTCACGGAGAAGGCGGGCGCCGAGCTGCGGGACCGTCTCCGCGCGGAGTTCGAGCGGGTCGGCCGCGAGGCCGCGCTCGAGACGCACCGCACGCTCGCGAACCGGGCGCTCGAGGACCTGGACGGCGCCGCGATCGGCACCCTCCACTCCTTCGCGCAGCGGATCCTGGCGGAGCACCCGATCGAGGCCGGCATCCCGCCGCTCGTGGAGGTGCTCGACGAGGTCGGCTCGTCGGTCGCGTTCACCGAGCGGTGGAGCGCGATGCTCGCGGACCTGCTCGACGACGACGCGATGGCGCAGCCCCTCCTGCTCGCGCTGGCGCTCGGCGTGAAGCTGCCGCAGCTGCGGACGCTCGCGCAGCTGCTCGGCAGCGACTGGGACCTCATCGAGGACAGGGTGCTCGCCGCCGACCCGATGCCGTTCGCCATGGAGGACCTGGCGGCGTTCGCCGACGAGGCGCGGATCGTCGCGGCGTACGCCGACGACTGCTCCGACCCGGACGACAAGCTGCTCGTCCACTTCCGCACCCTCGCGGCCGTGCTCGACCGGTTCGATGCGGCCCCGAACGACCAGGGCAGGCTCGCGGAGATACGCGCGATCAGCGAGGTCTCCTACGCGCACGGCAGGGCGCCCGTGTGGAGGGACAAGCCCGCCGCGGTCGCCGCGGGCAGGTCGCTCGCCGAGTCGGCGGAGACGCTGCTCGCCCGCGTCGCGGCCGCCTGCCTCCGGCACCTCACCCGCTGGATCGGGCAGCGCGTCCTCGCGGCCGCGGACGAGCGCCGGGCGGAGGGACGGCTCGAGTTCCACGATCTCCTCGTGCTCGCCCG
>JBBWZD010000026.1:0-5176 GCA_039648875.1 Actinomycetota bacterium | reverse complement strand
GAGTCGTTCGCCGACGGAGTCCTGCTCGCCCTCGAGAAGCTGCCGGCGCTGCCGCCGGGGCTCACGGTCGGACTCGACGCAGTCCTTTAGGGATCGGGCACACTCGCGGCATGTCCCTCACCGTCGTTTACTGCTTCCCGGAGGTCGACGTGCGCCGGGACCTGCTCGAGCCGTCGGCGAAGACGACGCGGAGCCGGTGCGCGACCTGATCGCCTTCTACGACGAGCGCGTCGACGTCGAGATCGACGGGGAGCAGGGCGAGCGGCCCGCCACCCAGTGGTCTCGCTGAGATAGTTCCCTGGTGCCCGGACAGGCGGCCGAGCTCGTCTTCGACGAGGCGACGAAGCAGTACGCCGGGCGGCCGGAGCCGGCGGTCGACCGGCTCTCGCTGACCGTTCCGGCGGGCGAGATCTGCGTTCTCGTCGGTCCCTCCGGAGGGGGAAAGACGACCGCGCTGAAGCTGGTGAACCGGCTGATCGCGCTCACGAGCGGCGACATCCGGATCGACGGCCGCAGCATCCTCGTCCAGGACGTGACCGCGCTGCGGCGCGGGATCGGCTACGTCATCCAGCAGGTCGGCCTCTTCCCGCACATGACCGTCGAGGCGAACATCGGCACGGTGCCCCGGCTCTACGGCCGCCCGCGCTCGTGGATCCGCGCGCGGTCCCAGGAGCTGCTCGAGCTCGTCGGCCTCGATCCGTCCTACGCGAAGCGGTACCCGGCGCAGCTCTCCGGCGGCGAGCGGCAGCGCGTGGGGCTCGCGCGGGCGCTCGCCGCCGATCCGCCGCTGATGTTGATGGACGAGCCGTTCGGCGCGATCGACCCGATCGTCCGGGCGCGCCTGCAGGACGAGTTCCTCCGCCTGCAGCAGGAGGTGCGGAAGACGGTCGTCTTCGTCACGCACGACGTCGACGAGGCGATCAAGGTCGGCGACCGCATCGCCATCCTGCGGCAGGGCGGCCGCCTCGCGCAGTACGACACGCCGGAGGCGATCCTCGAGCAGCCGGCGGACGAGTTCGTGGCCCAATTCGTCGGCGCCGACCGCGCGCTGAAGGCGCTCGCGCTGCGCACGCTCGACCAGCTGGAGCTCCGGCCGGTCGCCGACGGCCCGCGCGCGCCCGCGACGACCACGCTGCGCGACGCGCTCTCGCTCCTGATGACCGAGCACGCCGAATCGCTCGTCGTGCTCGACGGCGACGGTCGGGCGCTCGGCTCCCTGACGAGGGACGACCTGCTCCGATGACGGCGCTCCTGGCCGGGGGCCCCGTCATCCCGAGCTTCGGCCACGGCAGCTCCTGCGAGCTGAACAACGGCTGGCTCTGCACGGAGTGGCTGCACGGGCACTGGGGCGACACCCTCCAGCCGGCCCTGATCCAGCACCTCGAGCTCTCCGCGATCGCGATCGGCATCGGCTTCGTGCTCGCCTTCGCGCTCGCACTGGTGGGCTTCCGCGCCCGCGTGCTCGACCCGCCGATCGGCGTGGCCGCCGACTTCCTCTACACGATCCCGAGCCTCGCGCTCTTCCAGCTGCTCGTGCCGATCACGGGCCTGACCCGCACCACCGTCGAGATCGCGCTCGTCTCGTACACGCTGCTGATCCTCTACCGCAACATGATCGAGGGCCTGCGCGGGGTGCCCGCCGACGCGATCGAGTCGGCGCGCGGCTCCGGCTTCACGCGCACCCAGACGTTCCTGCGCGTCGAGCTGCCGCTCGCCCTGCCGGCGATCTTCGCCGGCCTCCGCATCGCCACCGTCTCGACCGTGTCGATCGCGACCGTCGCGGCGTTCGTGATTCCCGAGGGCCTCGGTCGGCCGATCTTCATCGCGCTCGAGCAGGACGTCTTCAAGACCGAGATCCTGAGCGCCGGAGCCCTCGCCGTCGCGCTGGCCCTCTGTGCCGACGCGCTGCTCGTGCTCCTGCAGCGTGTCCTGACGCCGTGGAGCCGGCTGGAGCGGCGGGCATGACGCTCGCCGACCAGTTCCGCCCGGGAACCTTCGTCGACGCGATCCACTTCATCGGCGACAACGGCAGCCTGCTGCTCTCGAAGACGGGCGAGCACCTCGAGTTGTCGGGGGCCGCGCTCGGCATCGCGCTCCTGCTGGCGCTGCCGCTGGGGCTCTGGCTCGGCCACCTGCACCGCGGCTTCTTCCTCGCGGCGAGCGTGTCGAACGTGGGGCGCGCGCTGCCGAGCCTCGTCCTGATCGCCGTCGGCCTCACCATCCTCGGGATCGGCTTCTGGAACAACACGGCCGCGCTCGTCGTCCTCGCCGTGCCGCCGATCCTCACGAACGCCTACTTCGCGATCGACGGCGTCGACCGGGACGCGGTCGAGGCGGCGCGCGGCATGGGACTGACGGAGAGGCAGGTCCTGCTGCAGGTCGAGCTGCCGCTCGGGCTGCCGCTCGTGATCGCCGGGATCCGGATCGCCGCCATCTTCGTGATCGCGACGGCGACGATCGCGGCGATCGCGGGGGGCGGCGGGCTCGGCGAGATCATCGTCAACCAGGCCAGCTACGGCCTCGCAGGCGTGGTCGCGGCGTCGCTCTGCGTCTCGGCTCTCGCGCTTCTCGCGGCCGTGCTGCTCGGCCTGGTTGCCCGCGCGGCCTGGCGTAGGCGGGTCTCCGTCTCATAGGCTTGGAGTCCTAATCAACCCGAGGAGGGAGCAGGTGTTCAGGAAGCACACACGGCGCGCCGCGAAGGCGGCGTACTCGATCTCGCTGGGGGTAGCGCTTCTGATCGGCCTCGTGGCCGCCGGCGGAGGTAGCGCGGCCCCGGCGCGCTCGTCGGCGGTGACGGTGACGATCGGCACCAAGAACTTCACCGAGGAGTACATCCTCGGCCAGCTCTACAAGCAGGCGCTCGAGGCGAAGGGCTACAAGGTCAACTACAACGAGAGCATCGGGAGCTCGGAGCTGATCGACACCGCGATCACGAGCGGCAAGATCAACTTCTATCCCGAGTACATGGGCATCATCGTCGAGGACCTCGCGAAGCACACGGCACCGCTGCCGAGTGCCGCGGCCACCTACGCCGCGGCCAAGCGGTTCGAGGAGAGTCGCGGCCTCACGCTGCTGAACCGGACGCCGTTCTTCGACGCGGACTCGTTCGTGATGCTCCGGTCGAAGGCGCGCGCTCTGCACGTGACGAGGATCGGCCAGATGAAGAAGGTGAGGCACTTCACGTATGCCGGCTATCCGGAGTGCAGGACACGCCCCACCTGCCTCGTCGGGCTCAAGAAGGTCTACGGGCTGAGGCAGGTGAAGTTCGTCCCGCTCTCGAGCATCAGCGTCTACACGCTGCTCAACCAGAAGAAGATCACGGCGGGCGACGGCTTCTCCACCGACGCCCAGCTCCAGAGCAGGAAGTACGTCGCCCTGCGCGACACGAAGCACATCTTCGGCTTCCAGAACGTCGCGCCGGTCATCACGAAGCAGCTCGCGAGCGAGGGCGGCGCCGCGTTCGCGGCGGCCGTCAACGCGGTCTCGGCGAAGCTGACGATCAGGGCGATCGTCGCGATGAACACGGCCGTCTCGATCAACAAGAAGACGCCGGCGGACGTGGCCGACGCCTTCCTGAAGGCCAACGGCCTCAAGTAGTGCACGTCGTCGTCCTCGGCGGAGGGTCGACCGGCGAGCACTTCGTCGGGGCCCTCCGCCGGCTCGACGGCGACGTGGAGATCGCGCTCGTCGAGAGCCGGCTCGTCGGCGGCGAGTGCTCGTACTTCGCGTGCATGCCGACGAAGACGATGCTGCGCGCGGCCGAGCTCTCGTCGTCGCTCGACCGGGCGCCGGGGCTCGCGCCGGAGCGGCCGGAGCCGGCCGGCGTCTGGAGCTGGCGCGACTGGATGACGAGCGACTGGGACGACTCCGGCCAGGTCGGCTGGCTCGAGCAGCAGCGCTGCGAGCTGGTCCGCGGGCGGGGCCGCGTGGCGCGCCCGGGCGTGGTCGAGGTCGACGGGCGGGAGCTGGAGTACGACCGGCTCGTGGTCGCCACCGGCACGTCCCCGGCCGTTCCGCCGGTCGAGGGGCTCGACCGCGTCGACTACTGGACGAACCAGGACGCGACGCGCACGCACGAGATCCCGGAGAGCCTCGCCGTGATGGGCGGGGGGCCGGTCGGGGCGGAGCTGGCGCAGTTCTTTGCCCGGCTCGGCGCGCGCGTGACGATCGTCGAGCACGCCCCGCGGCTGCTGGCGCGCGTGCACGAGGAGGCCGGCCGGTTGCTGGCCGACGTCTTCCGCTCGGAGGGCATCGACGTCCGCACCGGCGTGGGCGTCGAGGCGGCGGAGCCGGGAGTGCGGCTGCGTCTCTCCGACGGCTCGACGCTGGAGGCGGAGCGACTCCTCGTGGCGACCGGCCGGCGGCCGAACAGCGAGGGGCTCGGGCTGGAGCAGCTAGGGGTGTCGCTCGGGCGCACAGGGATCGCCGTGGACGAGCGGCTGCGGGCGGCCGAGAACGTGTGGGCGATCGGCGACATCAGCGGCGTCGCGCTGTTCACGCACGTCGGCAAGTACCAGGCGCGGGTCGCGGCGTCGGACGTGGCGGGGCGGCCGGCGCGGGCAGACTACCGCGCGATCCCGGCCGGCATCTTCACGGACCCGGAGGTGGCGACGGTGGGGCGCACCGATGGCGACGGCCTCGTCTCGGCGCGCTGGGAGCTCGGCGCCACGCCGCGGCTCTCGACCTACGAGCGGCCGCAGCGCGAGGGCTTCGTGCGCCTCTTCGCCGATCCGGCCGAGCGGGTGCTCGTCGGCGCCGTCGCCGTCGGCCCGCAGGCGGCGGAATGGCTCGGCCAGCTGACGCTCGCGGTGCGGAGCGCCACCCCGGTCGACGTCCTGGCGGACACGATTCAGCCGTACCCGACCTTCTCGGAGGCGATCTTCTTCGCCCTCCGCGAGCTGCAGGACCTCCTCCCGGCTGCCTAGCGCCCCGTCTCCGCGGGACACCTCCCGGTGTCAGACACGGGGGCTCGAACAGTGACGCTGCGTAGCGCCACTGTCTCCTCGGGACACCTCCCGGTGTCAGACACGGCGAGGGTCCCCGGAGCCTGGCGGAGTAGACTCCAGCCGATGCTCGGCGAGGTGCTGACCGCGAGCGTGACGCCGTTCCACGAGGATGGCTCGGTCAACCTCGACAAGTTCCGCGAGCTCGCGACCTTCCTCGTCGACCACGGCTC
>JBBWZD010000108.1:0-5494 GCA_039648875.1 Actinomycetota bacterium | reverse complement strand
CGCGGTGAGCGCGCGCCGAGACCGCGCCGGCCGCGATCAGCGCGACGGCCACGGCGGCGAGCGCGAGCGAGGCGCCCTCGATCCGTAAGTCTTTACAACTTTCGCTCAGCATCGGCGGGCAGAAGGTAGCGCAGCCTGTCCGCCGCCGCCGTCCCCCGCCGGGGTGAGCGGCGCGTCGCCGCGACGACCACGGGCGGCTCTACACTGGCCGGGTGATCGACCGCTACTCGCGCCCGGCCATGGCCAGGATCTGGTCGGACGAGGGCCGGCTCGCCGCGTGGCTCGAGGTGGAGCTCGCCGCGACGGCGGCCTGGGCCGATCTCGGAGTCGTGCCGCGGGCCGCAGCGGAGACGCGCGCGGAGCGCGCCACGGCGCCGTCACCGGAGCGGGTCGCAGAGCTCGAGGCGACGCTCCACCACGACACCGCCGCCTTCGTCGACGCCGTCGCCGAGCAGCTCGGCGAGGAGGGGCGGTGGCTCCACTACGGTCTCACCTCGTCGGACGTCGTCGACACCGCCCTGGCGCTCCAGGTGCGCGACGCGGGCGCGCTGATCCTCGGCGGGATCGACCGCGCGCTCGCCGCCGTCGCGGCCCGCGCCGAGGAGCACCGGACGACCCTCCAGATGGGCCGCACGCACGGGGTGCACGCCGAGCCGACGACCTTCGGGCTGAAGCTCGTCGGCTGGGCGTTCGAGCTCGACCGCGGCCGTCGGCGCGTCGGCCGTGCGCTCGAGGAGATGCGCGTCGGCAAGCTGTCAGGCGCCGTCGGCACGTACGCGGCAACCGATCCCGAGCTCGAGCGCCTCACCTGCGAGCGGCTGGAGCTCGAGCCGGCGCCGACCTCGACGCAGATCCTGCAGCGCGACCGGCACGCGGAGCTGCTGGCCACGCTCGCGGTCGTCGCCTCGTCCCTCGAGACGTTCGCGCTGGAGGTACGCCACCTCGCGCGGACGGAGGTGGCGGAGGTGCAGGAGCCGTTCGGACGCGGCCAGAAGGGCTCGTCGGCGATGCCGCACAAGCGCAACCCGGTCGTCGCCGAGCGCATCTGCGGGCTCGCGCGCGTCGTGCGCGCCGGCGCGGTGGTCGGCTTCGAGAACGTCGCCCTCTGGCACGAGCGCGACATCTCGCACTCGTCGGCCGAGCGCGTCGTGCTGCCCGACGCGTTCCTCGCGCTCGACTACATGCTCGACCGCTTCACCTGGCTCGTCGAGGGCCTCGTCGTCCGCCCCGAGCGGATGCGCGCGAACCTCGAGGCGAGCCACTACCTCTTCTTCAGCCAGCGCGTCCTGCTCGCGCTCGTCGAGTCCGGCCTCGCGCGCGACGACGCCTACCGGCTCGTGCAGCGCCATGCCACGCGCGCCTGGGACGAGGAGCTGGACTTCCGCGAGCTCGTCCGCGGCGACCACGAGGTTGCCGCGCGCCTCGACCTCGACGCCGTCTTCGACCTCGACGCCTACACCCGCCACGTCGACACCGTCTTCGCCCGCCTGCACGCCCTGACCGCCAAGGAGGAACCCGTTCATGCCTGAAGCCGCCACGCACGTCGCGTCCGGGAAGGTCCGCGAGCTCTACGCGCTCGACGACGACCGCCTGTTGCTCGTCGCGAGCGACCGCATCTCCACCTTCGACGTCGTCCTGCCGACCGAGATCCCGGACAAGGGGCGCGTCCTGACGGGCCTCTCCGGCTTCTGGTTCTCGCTACTGCGGGAGATCGTCCCGAACCACATGCTCGCGATTCGCGACGACGCGCGGTCGATGGAGTGCCGGCGGCTCGAGATGCTGCCGATCGAGTGCGTCGTGCGCGGCTACCTCGCCGGCTCCGGCTGGAAGGACTACACGGCGACGGGCGAGGTCTGCGGCCACCGCCTGCCGGAGGGCCTGCGCGAGTCGGACCGACTGCCCGAGCCGATCTTCACGCCGGCGACGAAGGCCCAGACGGGGCACGACGAGAACATCAGCCGCGACCAGGCCGCGGAGCTGGTCGGCGCCGGCAGGCTCGCCGACGCGGAGCGCATCTCGCTCGCCCTCTACACCTTCGCGGCCGAGCATGCCCTCGCGGCGGGGATCATCATCGCCGACACGAAGTTCGAGCTCGGCATCGCCGGGGGCGAGCTCGTGCTCGGCGACGAGGCGCTCACGCCCGACTCCTCCCGCTTCTGGCCGGCCGACACCTACGCGCCGGGGCGCGCCCAGGCCAGCTTCGACAAGCAGTTCGTGCGCGACTTCTGCGAGACGACCGGCTGGGACAAGACCGCGCCGGGGCCGGAGCTGCCGGACGACGTCGTCGCGGGCACACGGGCCCGCTACGTCGAGGCCTTCGAGCGGCTGACGACCGTCCCCTTCCACGCCTACCTCGACGACCCGGGCGCAGTGCTCGCGTGAAGGCGACCGTCCTGGTCCGGCCGAAGGCCGGCATCCTCGACCCGCAGGGCGACGCCGTCGGCAGCGCGCTCGGCCAGCTCGGCTTCACCGTCGGCGGGGCGCGCGTCGGGAAGGTCGTCGACCTCGAGGTCGCCACGGCGGACGCGGCCGAGGCCCGCGCGCAGGTGGAACGGATGTGCGAGCAGCTGCTCGCGAACCCGCTGATCGAGTCCTACGAGATCGAGCTGCATGGCTAGCCCGCAGCCCCGCATCGGCGTCGTCACCTATCCCGGGTCGAACGACGACCGCGACGCGCTGTGGGCACTCGCGGCGCTCGACGCGGAGGCGGTGCCGGTCTGGCACGAGGAGCGGGAGCTGCCCGACCTCGACGCGGTCGTGCTGCCGGGGGGCTTCTCGTACGGCGACTACCTCCGTTGTGGCGCGATCGCCCGCTTCTCGCCGGCGACGGCCGCCGTGCTCGAGCACGCCGAGGCCGGTGGGCTCGTGCTCGGCATCTGCAACGGCTTCCAGATCCTCTGCGAGGCGGGAGTGCTGCCGGGCGTGCTGCTGCAGAACGAGTCGCTCCGGTTCGTCTGCCGCGACGTGCCGCTGACGGTCGAGCGCGACGATCTGCCGTTCACCTCCCGCTGCGCGCGGGGGCAGCGGCTCGTCATCCCGGTCAAGCACGGCGACGGGCGCTGGTTCGCGCCGCCCGAGCTCGTCGCCGAGCTGGAGGCCCGCGGGCAGGTCGTGCTCCGCTACGCGGAACCGTGCAACGGCTCCGTCGACGACGTCGCGGCCGTCTGCAACGAGACCGGGAACGTGATGGGCCTGATGCCGCACCCCGAGCACGCGGTCGACCCGCTGCTGGGCTCCGCCGACGGCGCGCTCATCCTCGCCTCGCTCGTCGAGGCCGCGCGCGAGCGGGCGCTCGCGGCGGTCTAAGGGGAGGGAAGTCCCAGAGCCTCCGCGAGTGCCGGATGGTGCGCGAGTGCGGCTCTCAGCCGTGCGATGTCCCGCTGCCGGAGCGTCACCGGCCCCCGCCGCGCCGTGCCGCCGGTCGAGTAGGCGAAGCGGACCAGCCGCTCGCCGCTCGCGGTCTCGAGCAGCTGCACGATCGACGCGAACCGCCGCTCGCCGGCCTGCTGCCGGAGCGTCAGCTCCTCCACGAGATCCGCCGGTCCCCACGGTGTCGCCGCCTTCGTCACCATCGCAGGGAACCTATCCGGGCATGTGTCGCGGGACTGTGTCGCCTTCCGCACGCCTCTACGGCGACGTCCCCGGCAGCTCCCCGAGGTGCGCGCCGACCACCGCGTCCCCGGCGGCCCGCGCGCCGCTGTGGCCGGTGACCGCGGCCAGGAAGTCCTCCCGCTGGAGCGCGTAGAGGTGGGACTCGACAACCGCCGTCACGGTGGCCGTGCGCGGCACGTCGCGCAGCAGCGCGATCTCGCCGAAGGAGTCGCTCTCGCGCAGGCTCGTGCGGCGGCCCGCGGCATCCACGTCCAGCTCGCCCCCACCGACGATGTAGAAGCGGTCGCCGACCTCGCCGGTGCGGATCACGGATTCGCCGGCGGCGACTGTGACGGGGATCAGCCTGCGCGCGATCCCCTCCTTCGCCGCGATCGAGAGCGGCGCGAACATCGGCACGCGCTCGATCAGCGCGAGCTCGAGCAGCGGCACCGTCTTCCTGTCGATACGGCGCAGGCGCCCGTAGGTGGCCAGCGTGAGGAGAGGCAGGATCGCCCCCACGACGAGGAACGCGGGGCGGGGGCCGCTCGCGCGAACGAGCGCCGGGGCGGCGAAAGAGCCCAGTGCAAGTGCCCCCATGGCGGTGCCCCAGACGAGCCCCAGCACGCGCGCCAGCGCCTCGTCGGGAATCGTCCGCTGGAGCAGGGTGAAGCCCGCGACGTCCTCGACGCTGTTCGCGGCGCCGACCACCGCGAGCAGCACCAGCGCGACGACCAGGTAGCGGCCCGGCGCGAGCAACGCGATGGGCGCGCCCCAGAAGACGAGCGAGACTCCGAAGGTGATGGCGAGCCGCTGCCCCCCGAGCGTCATCGCCGCCACCGCCCCCAGCAGGCCGCCGACGCCGATCGCCGCGGTCAGGTAGCCGACGGCGCCGGCGCCCGCGTGCAACACCCGGAAGGCGGCGACGACGATCAGCACGTTGAGGCAGCCGCGGACGAAGGCCTGCGCCACCATCAGCGCCCCCACGAGCCGCGCCCCCGGGACCTGCGCGACCGCTGCGAAGCCCTCGGCGAAGACGCGGAACACGCGCGTCTGGCCGGCGCGCGCGGGCCGTGGCGCCCGCCCTTCCACCCTCACCCGCGCAAGCAACGCCACGCCCGCGAGGACCGCACCCGCCCCGCCGGCGAAGACGACGCCCGCCGACGAGACCGAGACGAGCACGCCGGCGAGCAGGGGGCCGGCGAGCGTGCCGATGCTCTCGATCGTCGAGGTCGCGCCGTTGGAGGCGATCAGCTCCTCGGGGGTGCGCGCGAGGGACGGCAGCAGGGCCTGCAGCGTCGGCCGGAGCAGCGTCGACGAGAGGCCCACCACGGCCGCGAACGCGTAGACGAGGAAGCGCTGGCCGGCGAAGGCCGCCGCGGCCGAGGCGGCCAGCGCGACGGCGCCGAGCAGCGTCACCGCGAGCAGGAAGCGGTCGCGCGGGAAGCGATCGGCCAGCGACGCGGCGACGGGAGCGATCGTCGCGGCCGGCAGCAGCCGCACGAGGCCGGCGACGCCCACCGCGGAGGCGCCGCCGCCGTGGTAGGCGAAGACGCTGAGCGCCACCAGATGCGCCCATTCCGCCGCGATCGCCGCACCCCACGCAAGCTCGACGCGCCGCACGTTCTCGTTCCGCACGGCGACGGCGAGGGCCGCGATCGTCCCCCGAGCCGGAAGCATGTCCCGATTGAACGTGCTGGCGGGCCGCGCGGCAAGAGCGCGCGCCTACACAGCGAGCCGTTCGGCGGCCTTCGATCGACGTTGCTCCCGGTGCGGTGGGATGATGCCGCATCGAAGCGTCGGCAGACTACGCTCCGTGGCGCGCCAGCTCCTCGACGTGGCCGACGGCCTCTGGCTCTGGCGACTCCCGCACCCCGACTGGCGGCCCGGCCTCGAGTGGGAGCCG
>JBBWZD010000106.1:0-13219 GCA_039648875.1 Actinomycetota bacterium | reverse complement strand
CGGATGCGCCGGCGCACCTGGTACTCGGCGAGCCGCTCCCGCTGGAGCGCCAGCGCCAGCTCGAGACGCTCGACGATGTCGACCTTCTCGAGCAGCTCGACGCGCTGCGCGAAGGAGAGATCTGGCGCGTAGGCGCAGGTGTCGGCGAGCGCGCCCGCCTCGGTGATCGAGCGCAGGAAGGCGCTGATCCGCTCGTCGGCGTCGCGGAGCTCGAGGATCTCCTCGACCACGGCGCGGTACTCGCGCTCGAGCTCGCGGGTGGCCACGGGCGGCGGGTTCTCGTCGGGGTGCTCCTCCACCTCGACCCGGAGGCGCCCCTCGGCGTCGGTGCGCGCGGGGCCGATGACGCCGCGGTGGAGACCCGTGAGGGCGACGGCACGGCCGCCGCCGGGCAGGCGGACACCGTCGGCGACGTCGGCCACGGTGCCGACATTCGCGTACTCCTGCTCGTGCCGCGGCACCAGCAGGACACGCGTCTCGTCGCCGGTATCGACCGCCAGCGTGACGGTCATGCCCGGGAACACGACGGTGTCCTCGAGCGGGACGAGCAACAGTTCGCTCACGATCGTTTCACTCTCCACTTCGTGTAGTAGGTATCCCGATTGTACCTACTTTGACTGAGCCGGCGAGCCCGCGAGGCGGCGACGCTCGCGGCGCGGCGAAAACGGTGGTTCTGGCCCCGCGCTAGACTCGCGCTACGACGGGGCGGCCTGGGGCAAGGCCCCGGCCGCGGAGTCCGCGGCGGCCACGACCGCGTCGTCGCCGTAGATCCCCTCGCCCGTCTCGAGGTCGAAGAAGTGCAGGCGGGCGGTGGAGACCGCGAGCTCGACCCGGTCTCCCTCCCGGGCGACGGTGGTTCGTCCGACACGGGCGATCCAGGGGCTGCCGTGGTGGTGCGTCAGCTCGTCGGCCGCCTCGAGCGCCTCGTCGCCCACGATCTCGCGGAGCGCCTCCGTCTTCACCGGGGGTGCGTCGACGGCGAAGTGCAGGAAGACCTCGTAGCCCATGTCCTCCTTGTTGTCGACGCGCGTCGAGAGCCGACGGCCGGCGGGGGAGTCCGGCACGAGGGAGGCGTCCTCGAGATCCTCCGGTCGGATGCCGAGGGCGACCTTGCGCCCCGCGTACCGCTTCAGCGCCGGCCGCGCCCACAGCACGTCCGGCTCCACGGGCAGGCGGTGCGGGCCGAAGCGCACGGCGAGCTCCTCGCCCTCCTCGACGAGCTCCGCCTCCACGAGGTTCATGGCCGGCGAGCCGATGAAGCCCGCCACGAAGAGGTTCGCCGGCCGGTCGTAGAGCACCTGCGGCCGGTCGACCTGCTGGAGCAGGCCGCCGCGCAGGACGCAGACGCGGTCGCCGAGCGTCATCGCCTCGCTCTGGTCGTGCGTCACGTAGATCGTCGTGACGCCGAGGTCGCGCTGGATCCGGGCGATCTCGGCCCGCATCTGCACGCGCAGCTTCGCGTCGAGGTTGGAGAGCGGCTCGTCCATCAGGAACGCCTGCGGCTCGCGGACGATCGCGCGGCCCATCGCCACCCGCTGCCGCTGACCGCCGGAGAGGTGCCGCGGACGCTTCCCCAGCACCTCGGCGAGGCCGAGCACCCGCGCCGCGGACTCGACCCGCCGCCGGGTCTCGCCCCGGTCCAGCCCCCGCATCTTCAGCCCGAACGCCATGTTGTCGTAGACGTTCATGTGCGGGTAGAGCGCGTAGTTCTGGAAGATCATCGCCATGTCGCGCGCCTTCGGCGGCAGGTCGTTCACGACCTCGTCGCCGACGCGGACGGTGCCGCTCGTGATGTCCTCGAGGCCCGCGATCATCCGGAGCGCGCTCGTCTTGCCGCAGCCGGAGGGCCCGACGAAGACGACGAACTCGCCGTCGGCGATCTCCAGGTCGAGCTCGTGCACCGCCCGAGTCCCGTCGGCGTAGACCTTCGTGAGCTGCTCGAGCTCGATGGTCGCCACGACGCGGCAGATTATCGAGTTGCGGCGCGCCTCCACGCACGATAGATTCGCGCGCTACATGGCAGCGGTGGCGGCCGCCGGGGGGAGCCGTCGGACACGGCTCCGGTACGTCGCGGAGCGGCGAGGCTTCCTCGCCACGCTACTGATCTCGCCTGCCGTCCTCTTCATCGCAGCGCTCGTCGGCGCACCGCTCGTCCTCGCGATCTACGTCAGCCTCACCGACGCGACCGCCGGCTCCCTCACCGGCAAGTGGGTCGGCCTCGCGAACTTCCGGCACGAGCTCAGCGACCCGATCTTCCGCGGCGCCCTCTGGCACACGTTCCTCTTCACCGCGATCTCGCAGGCCGTCGTGATCGTGTGCGCCGGGCTGCTCGCGCACGCGCTCGTCAGGCCCTTCCGGGGCCGCTGGATCCTGCGCTTCCTCATCCTGCTGCCCTGGGCCGCTCCGATCGCCCTGACCGCGATCGGCTTCCTCTGGTTCTACGACCCGCAGGCGAGCATCTTCAACTGGTTCCTCGTCCACCTGCACATCGTCTCGTCGGCACACGTGCCGAACTGGCTGGGGACGCCCAAGGCCGCGATGTCGTCGATCGTGACCGTGCAGGCGTGGCGGACGATCCCGTTCGCGACCGTGATCTTCATCGCGGGGATCTCGTCGATCCCGCAGGAGGTCGACGACGCTGCGGCGATCGACGGCGCCACCGGCCTGAAGAAGTTCTGGTACGTGTCGCTGCCGCTGCAGCTTCCGATCGCGGTGGTGGCGATCCTGTTCGGGATCATCTTCACGGCGACCGACATGGTCGTCCCGTACATCCTGACGAACGGCGGCCCCTTCAACTCCACCCAGGTCCTGACGACCTACGCCTTCCAGACCGGGATCAACGCCGGCAACATCGGCGAGGGCGCAGCGGTGGCGCTGTTCATGCTGCCGCTGCTTGCGTTCGTCGTGGTCGGCATGCTCGTGTTCGCGCGGCGCGCGGAGGTGACGTGACGTCCGCGTGGCGGCAGCGCGCGTTCGCCTACGGCGTCGCCGTCCCGTTCGCGATCGTCCTCGCCTTCCCGTTCGTCTGGATGGCGGTGACCTCCCTGAAGCCGGAGGCGCAGGTCTACGACCCGACGAAGGTGTGGCACTTCCACCCGACGCTGGCGAGCTACGGCTTCCTCTTCCACCACACCGAGTACGTCCGCTGGCTGCGCAACTCCTGCTTCGTCGGGCTGCTCGTCGTGCTGATCACGCTTGCCGTGGCGCTGCCGGCCGGCTACGCCCTCGCCCGGCTCTCCGGACGGGTCGGGCGCAGCATGGGGGTCGGCATCTTCCTGACGTACCTCGTGCCGCCGACCCTGCTCTTTCTGCCGCTCTCGCGCGTGATCGCCCAGTACCTGCACCTGAGCGACCGGCTCTGGGCGCTGGTCGTCGTCTACCCGTCGTTCACGATCCCGTTCGCCGTCTGGCTGCTGATGGGCTTCTTCAAGTCGATCCCGCAGGAGCTCGAGGACGCCGCGCTCGTCGACGGCTGCTCGCGCCTCGGGGCGCTGGTGCGCATCGTCTTCCCGATCTCCATCCCGGGCATCCTGACCGTCGTCATCTTCACCTTCTCGCTGGCGGTGAACGAGTTCGTCTACGCCATCACGTTCATCTCGAGCTCGAGCAACCGCACGCTGACGGTAGGCGTCCCGACCGACCTGATCCGCGGCGACCTCTTCAACTGGCCGGGGATCATGGGCGCGATCCTCATCCCGAGCATTCCGCTGGCCCTCGTCTACAACGCGTTCCTCAACCGCTTCATCGCCGGGTTCACAGGCGGAGCATTCCGCTGAGTCGGAAAGGAGAGTTCATGGCGGACGTCAACGACGAGCCGGGCAAGGAGACACACGGCCTCAGCCGGCGCGAGCTGCTCAAGAAGGCCGGAGTCGGCGCGGCCGCGGCAGCGGCCTCGGGTGCGGCGGCACCGTTCTCGTTTGCCGGGCCGCTCAGGTTCAAGGGCCGCTGGCTCAAGGGCGACCTTTCGATCATCCAGTGGGTCCACTTCGTGCCCGCCTACGACGACTGGTTCGACAACACGTGGTGCAAGCAGTGGGGTCAGCGCAACGACGTGCAGGTGCACGTCGAGCACATCAACAACACCCTCCTCGACACCCGCGCGGCGGCGGAGGTCGCGGCCGGCCAGGGTCACGATCTGTTCATGAACCTCCACCCGATGGCCTCGTACGAGGACCAGGTGATCAACCACAAGTCGATCATCCACGAGATCCAGCACAAGGTCGGGAAGTACGGGCAGCTCGCGCAACTGTCGACGTACAACCCGAAGACGAAGAAGTACTTCGCCGTCTCCGACAACTACGTGCCCGATCCGGTCATCTGGCGGCACGACATCTGGAACGGGATCGGCGCGGCGCCGAACACGTGGGAGCACGTGCGGCAGGCAGCGCCGAAGCTGAAAGCGGTCAACCATCCGATCGGGATCGGGCAGTCGCAGGAGCTCGACTCGAACATGGCGCTGATCGCGTTCCTGATGTGCTTCGGCAGCTTCATCCAGAACGCGCACAACCGTCCCGCGCTGAACACGAAGCGGACGGTCGAGGCCGTGAAGTTCATGACGGACATCTACAAGCGAGGCGAGGACGCCTCGATCTTCGCGTGGAACCCGGCCTCGAACAACAACTACCTCTACTCGGGCACCGCCTCGATGATCCTCAACGCCATCTCGGCCACGCGCACGCCCGAGGCACAGCACCTGCCCTTCGCCGACGACCTCTGGATCTGGCCGATCCCGCGAGGCCCGCACGGAAGGCTCGGCCTCGAGCACGTGATGAGCTGCTACTCGATCTGGAAGTTCGCCAAGAACAAGGCGGCCGCGGAGAAGTTCCTCGCCGACCTCTGCATCGCGGGCAAGCAGGCGACGCTGGCGTCGCAGCTCTACAACTTCCCGACCTTCCCCGGCGCGTTCCCCTTCAGCAAGATCAGGCGCACGGCGGCTGCGGATCCGCACAAGCCGCACGGGAAGTACACGGTGCTGACGACGATCGCCGAGAAGTACACCCACAACATCGGCTACCCGGGGACCACGAACGCCGCGATCGACGAGATCTTCTCCAAGTTCCTGATCCCGCAGATGTTCGCCCAGGTCTCGCAGGGCAAGCTGAGCGCCGCCGACTCCGTCAGGGCGACGCAGAAGCAGGTGCGGCAGATCTTCGCGAAGTGGAGGGCGCGCGGAAAGGTCTGACCGGCTCGGCGGCGGGCGGAGGCGGGAGCCGGTCCCGCCTCCGCCCGCTCCTCACAGCGTTACGACGACCTTCCCCCTCGCGCCCTCCCGCTGGCGCGCCCACGCCTCGGCCACCTCGTCGAGGGCGTAGCTCTCGACGTCGAGCACGATCCGGCCGGCGGCGAGGTGGTCGAGGAGCTCCAGGTAGGCCAGGTTGCGCTCCTCGGCCGACAGGGCGAAGTTCGAGTGGCCCCGGACGACGAGCTCCTTGCCGCGGACGTCGGCGGAGCGCAACGGCGCCACCCCGCCGGCCGACTGGCCGAGGTGCACGATGCGGGCGTGAGGTGCGGCGGCGGCGAGCGCCTCCGCGAGCGGCTCCCCCCACAAGGGGTCGATGCAGACCGTGAAGCCTTCGCCGCCGAACGAGGCCGCCAGAGCCTCGGCGTCGCCGAGCTGCACGAGCTCGTCGGCGCCGAGCTCCCGCGCCCGCTCGAGCTTCGCCGGGTCGCGCCCGGCGGCGACCACGCGCTCCGCGCCGAGCAGCTTCGCCGCCTGGAGCGCCACGAGGCCGACGGCGCCGCTCGCTCCGAGGACGAGCACTCGGTCGCCGGCGCCGACCGCGGCCTTCCGGGCGACGGGCACCCAGCCGGCGACGCCGGCGATGCCGGCGGCGGCGGCGAGCACCGGGCCGACGGCGGCCGGCAGCCGCAGGGGTAGAGACTCCGGCACCGCCACGCGCTCCGCCAGGAAGCCGGGCTTGCCGACGCCCCGGCCGTCGCCGAACAGGTACACGAGCGCGCCGTCGTCCGTCCGCCCGGCCGCTTCGCAGCCGGGGGCGTACGGAACGCCCGGATGGCCGCCGTAGAAGGCGCCGCTGCCGACGTTGAGGTCGAGCGGGTTGAGCGCGACCGCCTCGACGACGACGACGATCTCCCCCGCGCCGGCGTCCGGCTCCGCGAGCTCCGCCGGCCGCGGCGGCGAGCCCAGCTCCGCGATGTGCGCGCCACGCACGGCGGCAGCCTACGCCACCTCGTCCTCGAGCCCTGCGGCCTCGAGCGCCGAGGCCAGATGCGGATGCTCCTCGACGCGGACGACGTGGCCGTCGCGCATGGTCACGATCGCCGCGTAGCGCCCGACGAGGTAGGTGCGCCGGCTCTGGAGCGGCCGCTCGTCCTCCGGGTCCGCCTCGACCCGCGAGAAGCGCATGCTCACGACCACACGTTCGCCGATCCCGATGCAGCGATCGAGCGTGACGCGGTAGTCCTCCGCGAGCCGGTCGACGAGCACCTCGAGCACGTCGGCCCGGTCGGCGACGCCGGCCACCTCGCCGACGCCGATCCACTCCACCTCCGGGTCGAGCATGGCCGCGATCGTGTCCAGGTCGCCCGCGACGAAGGCGCGGTAGCCGCGCAGGAGGAGGTCCACGGCCGCCTGGCTCACGTTGCGAGCCTAGCGAGCCCGGCGCGTCCGACGGCCGCGATAGGCTGTCGTCAGTGTTGACAACGAACCAGAAGGGCGCGCTCGCGGAAGCCGCCGTGATACGGGAAGCGGTCGATCTCGGCCTCGGCGTCTGGCTGCCGTCGCCGACAGGCCCTACAACCTCGTTCTCGACCTCCGCCCCGCCTCCTGCGCGCAGGCATCCGCTCGGCCCGCAAGTACGAGCTCCGAGCTACACTGGCGCCGATCGCGGGCCCATAGCTCAGTTGGGAGAGCGTCGCGCTGGCAGCGCGAAGGCCGCCGGTTCGAGCCCGGCTGGGTCCACCTGAGGGAGGCGGTAGCGCAGACGCCGCCCGCTTCCCATGCCCAGCGCCGACCTTCCTCGCCGCCTGAACCCGGAGCGGCGCCGGCCAGTACCGGCCGGGGGGCCGCAGGCCACCCGACGGGCGCTCGCGAACGCCGCGGGCGCACGGGCGATCGTGCTCGTCGAGGGAATCAGCGACCAGGTCGCGCTCGAGACGCTGGCCGCCCGCCGGGGACGGAACCTGGAGCGGGAGGGCGTTGCCGTCGTGCCGATCGGCGGCGCGCAGGCGATCGGGCACTTCCTGACGCGGTTCGGCTCCCACGGCTCCGGCACGAGGCTCGCCGGCCTGTGCGACGTGGGCGAGGAGCAGGTCTTCCGGCGCAGCCTCGAGCGCGCCGGCTTGGGCTCCGACCTCACTCGGCTCGAGATGGAGCGGCTCGGCTTCCACGTCTGCGTCGCGGATCTCGAGGACGAGCTGATCCGCGCAGTCGGCCCTGCGGCCGTCGAAGCGGTGGTCGATTGCGAGGGCGACCTCGCCTCCTTCCGCACCCTGCAGAAGCAGCCCGCCTGGCGGGGGCAGAGCCTGCACGGCCAGCTGCGGCGGTTCATGGGCAGCGGCGGACGCCGCAAGATCCGCTACGCGCGACTGCTCGTCGAGGCGCTCGATCTCGGCGACGTCCCGCCACCCCTCGACGGCGTGCTCGGGCACGTCTGACGGGACGACGACGACGAGTCGCGCCTAGCTCGCGGCGGCGGCCTCGCCGAGCTCGACCGCGGGCACGTCGTCCCACAGCTCCTCGAGCTTGTAGAACCCGCGCGCCTCGGGCGTGAAGACGTGCAGGACCACGTCGAGGTAGTCGGCGAGGATCCACGTTCCCTCCTGCGTCCCGTCGACGGAACGCGGGATGAGACGGTGCTGCTGCTTCAGGCCGCCGTGCACCGAGTCCCAGATCGCGGCCGTCTGGCGCGCATTGCGGCCGGAGCAGACGACGAAGTAGTCGGTGAACGTGCACACCGGCCGCATGTCGAGGATGACGACGTCCTCCGCCAGCTTCTCCTGCGCGAGAGCGGCGATGCGGCGGGCTTGTTCGAGCGAGGTCAGAGTTGGATCAGCGTCCCAGGAGGGTCCAGCCGCCAGTGTAGCTCGCCTTCGCGGACCTCAGGCCGCGCGGTAGAGCCGCTTCGCCTCGATCAGCGCCGCGACCGCCGCCGGCACGAGACCGTCGAGCGGCCGGCCCGCTGCGGCGAGCGCGCGGATCTCCCGGGAGGCGGCCGGGTTCGGCTCGACGTCGAAGAAGACGACGCGCTCCGGCTGCCTCAAGCTCCGCAGCACGGCCTCCAGACGCTCGCGCGGAAAGCCGGGCCGGGTCGCGACCGCGACGCGGCTGCGCGCCACGACCTCGTCGGGCTCCTTCCAGGAGAGGAAGTCGCAGAACTCGTCGGCGCCGACCACGAACAGCGGGTCGTCGAGCTCCTCGGCGCGAAGCAGGTCGACCGTGCGCGGATACGGGTCCACCCGGACGTCCTCGTCCGGAAAGGCGGCGCGGGCGAGCTCGAGGCGCGTCTCCACCGGGCAGTGGACGTCCTTGTGCCCCGGCGCGGCCGCGACGAGCACCACGAGGCGGGGCAGCCCGAAGTGCTCCTTCGCCGCGTGCGCGACGCCGACGTGCCCCACATGCGGAGGGTCGAACGCGCCGCCGTAGAGGCTGGTCATCCCCACTCGAGCGTCTCCCCGCCGACCTCGACCTCGTCGCCCTCGCGGGCACCGGCCGCCTTCAGGATGGTCTCGAGCTCCGCCGGGGCGGGCGCGCGGCCGGTGACGCGGAAGCCTCGCTCGGTGCGAAATACGCGGTAGGCGCGCCGGGCCGGCTGAGGACGGTAGACGAGGTAGTCGACCAGCTCCGCCTCGCCGGCATGCGGCACGACCTCCTCCTCCGGCACGAGCTCGAAGAGCGCCCGCCGGAGCTCTTGGATTCCGGCCCCCGTCGCGGCCGAGACGCGGAAGACCCGTACGATCCGCCCGTCGTCGACGTCGAAGGCGGGCCGCTCGGGGCGCAGGTCGATCTTGTTCAGCACGACCACCTGCGGCCGCTCGTCGAGGCCGGCGCCGTACGCGGCGAGCTCGGCGTCGATCGCGCGCCACCGCGTCTCGGCGTCGTCCTCCGACGAGTCGACGACGTGCAGCAGCAGCCGTGCCCGCTCCAGGTGGGCGAGGAACTCGTGCCCGAGGCCGACGCCCTCGCTCGCCCCCTCGATCAGCCCGGGGACGTCCGCGACGACGAGCTGGCGCCCGTCCGGCGCCTCGACCGTGCCGAGCACCGGCTCCAGGGTCGTGAACGGGTAGGCCGCCACCTTCGGCCGTGCGTTCGAGATGCGCGCCAGCAGCGACGACTTGCCCGCATTCGGGAGGCCGACGAGGGCCGCGTCGGCGAGCAGCTTGAGCCGCAACTCGATCGTGTGCTCCTCGCCCGGCAGGCCGACCTCGGCGAAGCGGGGCGTCTGGCGAGTCGGCGCGGCGAAGCGCTTGTTGCCGCGGCCGCCGGTGCCGCCGTGGGCGACGACGACGCGGGCCCCGGCGTGGGCGAGGTCGGCGACCAGCCGGCCCTCCTCGTCCAGCACCTGCGTCCCCACCGGCACGGCCAGCACCGCATCCTCTCCCTGCGCCCCGCTGGAGAGCCGGCCCGCACCGGCGCCCCCACGGCCGGCGCGGAGCTTCTGGTTGGGCCGGAAGCCGGAGAGGTCGCGCCGGCGCGGATCGGCGGCGAGGACGACGTCGCCGCCGTTGCCGCCGTCGCCGCCGTCCGGGCCTCCTCTCGGCACGAACTTCTCGCGGCGGAAGTGGATCGCGCCGTCGCCGCCGCGGCCGGCGACGACGACGAGCTTCGCCCGGTCGTGGAACATCCGTCGAACGCTAGATGGTTGATGCCATGAGGTCGCCCGCTCCGGGACGTGGGCTGGCCGCTCCGGGGCGCGGCGGCAGCCGCTTGCCGATACGAGCAGTATCGGTGAGCGTCTGACGGCGCGAAGCGCACGTGCCCGCAGAAGCGCCGCGCAGCGGCGGGTAGGCGGGCACCTGCGCGGCCCGGACACGCCAGAGCGAGTCCCGGGCGCGCGAGATCGCGGCATCAACCATCTAGTCGCGGCGACCGCCGCGCCAGGGCGTTACTCCGCGGCCGGCGCGTCGACGACGCTCACGAAGCGCCGCTCGCCGCTGCTGCGGAACGCGACCGTGCCGTCGCGGGTGGCGAAGATCGTGTCGTCCTTGCCGATGCCGGTGCCGTCCCCCGGGCGGAAGCGCGTCCCGCGCTGGCGGACGAGGATCATCCCCGACTTCACGTCCTGGCCGGCGAACAGCTTCACGCCGAGCATCTTCGGGTTCGAGTCGCGGCCGTTGCGCGACGAGCCCAGTCCCTTCTTGTGCGCCATCTAGCTCTCCTCCTTCGCAGCGAGCGCCGACTCGAGAGCCGCGACCGCGCCCTTGCGCTTCGCGTGTGCCTGCTCGTACTCGAGCGCCGCCTCCAGACCGGTGCGCTCCCACTCGGGCGCCGCGGCGGCGATCTGGGCGACCGTCATCTCCCGGTAGCCCTGCGGCGGTGCGGCCTCCGCGGGCGCGTCGGGCTCCGAAGTCTCGTCCGCCTGTGTCGCCTCGGCCCGCTTCGACGCCTGCCTGACTGCAGCTCCGATCGCCTGGATCTCGATCTCGGTCAGCCGGCTGCGGTGGCCGTTGTGGCGCCGGTAGCCGGTGCGGCGGCGGTACTTGCCGATGCGCACTTTCTTGCCGAGCACGTGACCGACGACGCGCGCGGTCACCGTCGCCGACGGGGAGAGGTCGGTCTCGCCGTCGCCGCCCACGAGTAGGACCCGCGGCGTGAACGTGTTGCCCTCGTCCGCGGCGAGGCGGTCGACGAGCAGCCGCTCGCCCTCCTGGACGCGGTACTGCTTGCCGCCGAGGCTGATGATCGCGTAGCTCATCTCGTGGAAACGCGGGCCCCGGGGCCCGCGAACGCGCTGAGTGTAGCGAACGTCATCTCTCGATCTCGTCGGCCCACTCGGACATCGGCACGTAGCCCCAGTCGTCGCCGTTCTCGGAGCTCTTCGCAGGCTCGGCGGGCGGTTCGACCGCAACGGCCTCGCCGGCGTCCTCGGGCTCGGCGGACGGCGCGACGGCAACGGCCTCGCCGGCGTCCTGCGGCTCGGCGTCGGCTTCCCCTGCCGGCACGGCGCCGTTCGTCGACGCGGTCGCCGGCTTCTTCCGCTTCCGGCCGCCGCGCGAGCCGCGGCGGGTTCGCTTCTTCGCCTGTGCGGCACCGTCGGTGCTCGGCTCCTCGGCCGTCTGCCCGCCCTCGGCCGACGCAACGACGGCCGCGGGCTCGGCCTCCTCGTGCTCCGGCTCGCGGGCGAAGTCCTCGCCCGGCACGTGGATGGTGACCGCCCGCGGCGGCACCGGCGCGTCCTCGAGCGCTCCGCCCGCGGCGAGCTCCTCCTCCGCCGCCTCGGCTCCGGAGCCGTCGGCGGCGGCGGGCTTCTTGCGGCTGCGACCGCCGCGCGAGCCGCGGCGCGTCCTCTTCTTCGCCGCCGCAGCCTCGTCGGGAGCCCCGTCCTCTGCCTCCTCGACCTGGGCCTCGAGCAGCTCGGCGTCTTCGGCCTCGGCCGCCTCGGGCCCCTCGTCCGCGTGCTCGGGCCCCGGCGCGGCCTCGCCCCCCTTGCGGACCGGGGGCTTGCGCGTCGGCTTCTCGGCCTCCGCCTCCGCCGTCAGCGGCTCGACCGCCTTCTTCGCGGCGCGGCGGACGAGCGTCGCGTAGGCGACGCCGTCGAGCACGCGCTCGATCCGCACCTTTACCTTCTTCCCCACCAGCGTGGCCGCGTCGCCCACGCAGACGGCGACACCGTCGAGCTTGCCGACGGCGGCCGAGCCGTCGTGGCGGTCGACCTCCACGAGCTCGACCTGCACCTCGCTGCCCTCGGCGACCGGTGACTCCGGCGCGAGGCTCGCGAGCTTGCCCTCGCCCAGCACCACGAAGTGGTCGACGTGCATGCCGTCCTTGCCCTCGAGGAAGAAGCGCCGCTTCGTGAGCGCCTCCAGCTCGACGAGCCGGCGCGCGCCGGGGCCGACGAGGGCGCTCGCGATCGGCGCGGCGAGCTCGACCCGGAAGGCCTGCGAGCGCGAGCCGGTGGCGAGCGCGCGGAGGCGGCGCTCGGCGTCGATCGCCGCGGACGCCTCGGAGTAGACGATGCCGTCGCCGCCGCACGTCGGGCACTTGCGCGTCATCAGCTCGCGGGGGCCGTCGGTGACGTTCTGCCGGGTCATCTCCACGAGCCCGAGCGGCGAGATCTCCACGACGTAGGTCTTCGTCCGGTCGCGCTCCAGCTCGTTGCGCAGCGCCTCCTCGACCGTGGCGCGATTCTTCGGGTTCGCCATGTCGATGAAGTCGATGACGATGATGCCGCCGATGTCGCGCAGGCGAAGCTGGCGTACCACTTCCTTGACGGCCTCGAGGTTGTTCTTCGTGATGGTGTCCTCGAGGCGCCCGCCCGACGTCTTGGCGCGCGAGCCGACGAAGCGGCCGGTGTTGACGTCGATCACCGTGAAGGCCTCGGCGTAGTCGAAGATGAGGTAGCCGCCCGAGGGCAGGTCGACGCGCCGGCTGAGCGTCGACTTGATCTCCTGGTCGACGCCGAACCCCTCCATCAGGGGCGTCCCCTCCTTGTAGCGGACGACGCGCTCGACCATGTGCGGCGACGTCTTCTTCAGGTAGCCGGTGATGCGCTTGAAGGCCTGGTCGTTGTCGACGTACGCCTTCTCGAAATCGCCGGTGAAGAGGTCGCGGACGACGCGGAGCGGCAGCTCCGCCTCCTGGTACACGAGCTCCGGCGCCTTCGCCTGCTTCGCGCGCGCCTCGATCGACTTCCAGAGCCGCTGCAGGAAGACGAGGTCGCGCTCGATGTCCTCCTCGGACGCGCCCTCGGCGGCGGTGCGGACGATGATGCCGCCCTGCTTCACCTCGAGCTTGCGGAGGATGTCCTTCAGCCGCTGGCGCTCGTCGTCGTCGAGCCGGCGCGAGACGCCGAGGCCCTCGCCCTGCGGGACGAAGACCACGAAGCGTCCAGGCAGGGAGATCTGCGTCGTCAGGCGGGCGCCCTTCGTCTTCATCGGATCCTTGACGGCCTGGACGAGGATCGTCTCGCCCTTGCTGATCAGGTCCTGGATCTTGCGGCCGTGGCCGCGCTCCAGCTGCGGACCGACGATCTCGTCGACGTACAGGAAGCCGTTCTTCTCGAGGCCGATCTCGACGAACGCGGCCTCCATCCCCGGCAGG
>JBBWZD010000096.1:0-32542 GCA_039648875.1 Actinomycetota bacterium | reverse complement strand
ACCGTCGCGGCCGTGATCCTCGAGCCCGTCACCGGCACGAACGGGATCATCGTGCCGCCCGACGGCTACCTCCGCGCGATTCGCGAGGTCTGCGACCGGCACGGGATCCTGCTGATCGCGGACGAGGTGATGACGGGCTTCGGCCGCACGGGCGCCTGGTTCGCCGTCGACAACTGGAGCGTCGTGCCGGACATCGTCACGATGGCGAAGGGCATCAACTCCGGCTACGTGCCGCTCGGCGCGATGGCGGTGCGCGAGCCGATCGCCGACTGGGTGCGCGGCAGGTACTTCGGCGGCGGCCTGACCTACAGCGGCCATCCGCTCGCGTGCGCGGTCGCGATCGCGTCGATCGAGGCGTTCCGGGAGGAGGGTATCGTCGAGCACGCAGCCGAGCTGGGGGCCGTCTTCGGGGAGGCGCTGCGCGGCCTGGCGGAGCGGCACCCGTCGATCGGGGAGGTGCGCGGGCTCGGCTGCTTCTGGGGCCTCGAGCTCGTACGCTCGCGCGAGACCCGCGAGCCGCTCGTGCCGTTCAACGGCACCGGCGAGGCCGCGGCGCCGGTGACGCGGCTGGCGAAGGCGGCGCTCGAGCGGGGCCTCTACCTGATGACCCACTGGAACGTGATCATGATCTGCCCGCCGCTCACGATCACGCGCGAGGAGCTCGACGAAGGCATCTCGATCCTGGACGACGTGCTGGCGATCGCCGACGAGTACTACGCCACCTGACGCGGGTTCGCCGCAGGGCCGGCCTGAACAGAGGCCGCAGCTCCGTCGGCTGCACTCCGTAGCCTCTGAGGCCGTGACCGTCGAGACGAAGGAGATCTGCCTGCGCTGCGGCGCACCGATGGAGTGGCGCCACGGGACCTGGCAATGCGCGAGGTGCCACCTCAAGCTCGGCTGCTGCGAGGGCGAGACGGGCGATTGTCGCGACCCCGGCTAGTGCAACTGGAGCAGTCGGGGCTCGAGCCGCGCTCCGCGGAGCTGCTCGTCGTGCTGTGCTGGCTCGCCGCCGGCGAGCTCGGGATCGACGAGGCGACGCTCAACGCCGCCCGCCGCCGCGCGATGTTCGTCCTCGCCGCGGGCGGCGACCCGCACCGCGAGCTCGACCACCACTCGGTCGCCGCCGAGCGGCTCGCCGGCGAGCTCGACACGCCGGCCCGGCGCGGTGCGCTCGAGCAGGCGCTCGCCGCTCTCGCCGAGGAGGCGCAGGGGCTACCCGTCGTCTCCGGGGCGCTCGCGACGCTCCGGAGCGACACTGCGCTCGCGTGGCGCAGCGTCGCACTCGCGCTCCTCGCGGACGAGCTCGCGGGCGAGTGACCGTTTGGGAGCGGGCGGGAAGGGGGATCACCCTCTGTCACCCCGAGGAGGAGGAGCGATGTTCGCGCGCGTCGAGACGTTCGACACGGAGCCGTCCCAGCTGGACGAGTTGATCACCGCGCAGCAGCACGCGACCGGCCGCGTGCGCACGATGAACGGCAACATGGGCGGCTACGTCCTCTGCGACCGCGACCACGGGCGCGTGCTCAGCGTCACCTTCTGGCAGAGCGAGGACGATCGCGCCGTCGCCGAGTCGGAGTTCGAGGCGTCGCCGCACCGGGGCGAGGTCGCGCTCTACGGCATCGCGATGCAGCAGTCGCTTCGGCCGGCCTGAGCCTTTCCGGTCGACCGTCTAGACTGCGGCCGAGCGACCAGCCGCCGCCGTAGCCATCACGACTCCCGATCCGAAGCGCCGGGTCACGCTCCCGCGCACGCTGCCCGACCCCGGGCGCGTCCAGCCGTACTCCCGCGCCGACGCGCCGTACTTCCGCAGCCCCGGCTTCTTCGTCCGGATCGGCGGCCTCGCGATCCTGGTCGGCGTCGCCGTCTGCGTGCTCGTCCTGCGGGCGTGGTCGATTCAGATCCTGCACGGGCCGCAGTACACGTCGCTCGCGACCCAGCAGTCGTTCCGGACGGTCGACCTCCTCGGTCCGCGCGGGCCTATCGTCGACGTCAGGGGACGCGCGCTCGCCGGCACCACCGGGCGCCTCGTCGTCGTCGCCGACGTCGGCGCGCTCGGCAGCCTCGATCGCCGCGGCTGGGGCCCCAGCAAGACGGGCATGGTCGCGCTGCGCCGGCTGGCGCGGGTGGCCCACGTCCCTCTCCGCGCGCTCGTCGCGCGCATCCGTCGCTCGGTCGTCCGCTCGCCGTTCGCCCCGGCGGTCGTGCTGCCGCGGCCGCGGGGCGAGCTCGCGTCGTTCCTCACCGAGCGCAGCACGTACTTCCCCGGCTTCAAGGTCGCGGGCGAGCCGTCGCGGAGCTACCCGCAGGGCGCTCTCGGCAGCGAGTTCCTCGGGATGCTCGGCGAGGTGAGCCAGCGGGAGCTGGCGACGAAGCGCTACGCCCACGCCAAGCCGGGCGAGGTCGTCGGCCAGACAGGGGTCGAAGCGGTGTACGACAAGCTGCTCAACCCGGGCTTCCTGCGGGCGCACCTGCGCGTCGACTCGATGGGACGCATCGCGGGGCCGCTCGAGCGCGTCGGCCTCGGCCGCGCGCCGCCGACGCTGCAGCTCACCATCGACGCCCGGCTGCAGCGCGCCGCCGTCAAGGCGGTTCACGACGGGCTCGCGCTCGCGCACGCGAACGGCCGCTCCGACGCGGAGGCCGGCGCCGCGGTCGTGATGAACCCCCGCAACGGCGCGATCTACGCGCTCGCCAGCGTCCCCAGCTTCAACCAGGTCGCGGCGGCGAACGATCCCCGCTACCGCAGCTCGCTCTACGCCGACCGGAGTCTCAATCCCCCGCTGCTCGACCAGGCGACGCAGGGCCTCTATCCGACGGGCTCCACGTTCAAGCCGATCGTCGCGGAGGCGGCACTCTCGCAGGGGCTGATCACGCCCTGGACGCCGATGCTCTGCTCCGGCACCTTCACGATCGGCGGCCACGTCTTCAACAACGTCGAGGCCGGCGTCTACTCCACCATGTCGCTGACGACGGCGCTCAGCGAATCGTGCGACACCTGGTTCTACCGTCTCGGCGACAGGTTCTTCCTCCAGGGCGGCAGCCGCAGCACCGGCATCCAGCGGTGGGCGCACCTGCTCGGGGTCGGCCACCGGACGGGGATCGACGTGCCCGGCGAGTACGCCGGCGTCGTGCCCACGCCGAGGTGGCTGCAGAAGACGTACCACGAGCCGTGGTACGAGGGCCAGACGATCAACCTCTCGATCGGCCAGGGCTACCTCGCCGTGACGCCGCTCCAGCTCGCGGTCGCGTACTCCGCGCTCGCGAACGGGGGCACCGTCGTCCGGCCGCACGTCGCGAACGCCGTGCTCCGCGGCGAGGCGGTGCAGCCGCTCCACTTCAGGCCGGTGCGCAAGCTGAAGCTCACCGACGCGTGGGCGATTCGCGACGGCCTGTACGAGGCGGCGCATTCCGCCACCGGCACGTCCTCGGCCGTCTTCGGGAACTTCCCGATCCCGGTCGCGGGCAAGACCGGCACCGCGCAGGCGCCCCACGGGAACGACCATTCCTGGTACGCGTCGTGGGCGCCGGCGAACGATCCGAAGGTCGTCGTCGTCGTGCTGATCGCGCACGGGGGCTTCGGCGCCGAGGCCGCCGCCCCGGCCGCCCGCGAGATCTACCAGGCCTTCTTCCACGTCAAGGCCGCGGCCACCGGCGGCTAGAAAACCGCCGCACAATCGATTTCTTTTTGTGCGGGCAGTTGCGATACTGCCCTTTCGCAGGACCGGACATCGAAAACAAGGGGGCTTACGTGAGGGCAACGAGATGGAAGATCGTGCCGCTGATCGTCGTGGCGGCGACGGTCCTGGCGGCGACGGCGAGCGGGGGCTCGCACGCGACGACCTCGATCGTGTTCGGCACCGAGGCCGATCCGGCGCTCCTCGATCCGTCGCTCGTCTCGGACGGGCCGTCACTACGCGCCACAGACCAGATCTTCAACAGCCTCGTCGGCTTCAAGCTCGGCCACACGTCGGTCGTGCCCGAGCTGGCGACGAAGTGGCATCCGAGCAAGAGCGGCCTCGCCTGGACCTTCACCCTGCGGAGGGGCGTCAAGTTCTCCGACGGGACGCGCTTCAACGCGTCGGCGGTCTGCTTCAACTTCAACCGCTGGTACAACTTCCCGGGGCCGCTGCAGAGCGACGCCCTCAGCTACTACTGGAACACCGTCTTCGGCGGCTTCGCGCACCCGGCGGGGAACAATCCGGGGCCGGACAAGGCGCTCTACAAGGGCTGCAGGACGCACGGCAAGTACAAGGTCACGCTCCTCTTGACGCGCCGCTCGTCGTCGTTCCTCTCGGCCCTCGGCCTGCCGAACTTCGGCATCGCGAGCCCGACCGCGTTGAAGCGCTACCAGGCTGACGCGGGCAGCGTCGACGCGACCGGCGTCTTCCACCCCACCGGCAGCTTCGCCACCCGCAATCCGGTCGGCACGGGGCCGTACGTGCTCAGGTCGTGGTCGGTCGGCAGCCGGCTGGAGCTGCAGGCCAACCCGCGCTACTGGGGGCGGAAGCCGCGGCTGAAGCGAGTGATCTTGCAGCCGATCGGCGACACCGCCGCGCGGCTCCAGGCACTGCAGACGAACGAGATCCAGGGCTTCGACGGCGTCAACCCCGCCGACTTCGGGACGATCCGCGGCAACTCGAGGCTCAAGCTGCTGCAGCGGGCCCCGTTCAGCGTCGGCTACGTCGGCATCAACCAGTCGCTGCCGCCGATGAACAACCCGCTGGTCCGCAAGGCGGTCGCGTACGGCCTCGACCGGAGGACCGTCGCGAGAGCGTTCTACGCCGGGCAGGGGACGCCCGCCAACCAGTTCCTGCCGCCGGCGCTGTTCGGCGCGGCGAAGAAAGGGATCCCGTCCTACCCCTACAACCCCGACAAGGCGAAGGCGCTCCTCCGGCAGGCCGGCCTGAGCCTGCCCGTGAAGATCGACTTCTGGTACCCGACCAACGTCTCGCGTCCGTACATGCCCGATCCGCAGCGGAACTTCCAGGCCTTCCAGGCCAGCCTGGAGAAGTCGGGCTTCTCGGTCACCCCGCACAGCGCGCCGTGGCGGCCCGACTACCGCGCCGGCGTCCAGGCCGGTAGGGACCAGTTGTTCCTCTTCGGGTGGATCGCCGACTTCGCCGACCCGGCGGACTTCCTGAACGTCCACTTCGGCAGCCACACCGCGCAGTTCGGCTTCACGAACCAGGCGCTGTTCAACCT
Source organism: Actinomycetota bacterium (assembly GCA_039648875.1). Classification (GTDB taxonomy): domain Bacteria; phylum Actinomycetota; class Thermoleophilia; order Gaiellales; family Gaiellaceae; genus Palsa-739. Next base: position 27,340 of record JBBWZD010000096.1, on the reverse strand, counting down.
GCTCGCGAAGGCCGACGCCGAGCCGAGCTACCGCAAGCGCGTCGCGCTCTACCAGAAGGCGAGCATCGCGGTGATGAAGTACCTGCCGGTGGTCCCGTACGTGTGGGCGAGCTCCGCCGTCGCCCTCGACAGGAACGTGAAGGGCTACGTGCCGGGGCCGATCGGACCGGTCAACGAGCCGTTCTCCCACGTCTACACCGGGAGCTAGAGAGACCTAGGGGCAGCCGGCGGACGACTCGATGCTGCGCTTCGTCGTCCGCCGGCTCCTCCTCCTCGTCCCGATCCTGATCGGCATCTCGCTGCTGATCTTCGGCTGGATCCGGGCGCTGCCGGGCTCGCCGGCGGAGTCCCTGCTCGGCGAGCACTCGACCCCACAGGCGGTGGCCTCGATCCGCCACCAGTACGGGCTCGACAAGCCGATCTACGTGCAGTACTGGGACTACGTCCAGACGCTCGCGCACGGGAACCTCGGCACGAGCATCACGACCCAGCGCACGATCACCTACGAGATCGGGCACCGCTTCCCGGCCACGTTCGAGCTCGCGCTCGCCGCGATGCTCTTCTCGATCCTCGTCGGGGTCCCGATCGGCTTCTTCGCCGCCAAGCGGTACGGGAGCGCCTTCGACCACCTGAGCCTCGTCGGCTCGCTGATCGGCATCTCGATCCCGATCTTCTTCCTCGGCCTGATCCTGAAGTGGGCCTTCGCCGTCAAGCTCGGCTGGCTGCCGAGCATCGGCCGGGAGGACGTGCTCGCCGAGCGGCCGCATCCGACGAACCTCTTCATCCTCGACGCGCTCCTGAACGGCGATCCCGGCGCGCTCTGGGACGCCATCAAGCACCTGATGCTGCCCGCGATCGCGCTCGGCTCGATCCCGCTGGCCGTGGTGGCGCGCATCACGCGCGCGGCGGTGCTCGACGTCCAGAACGAGGACTACGTGCGCACCGCGCGCGCGAAGGGCGTCCCGCCGCTGATCGTCGACAGCCGCCACGTGCTCCGCAACGCGCTGCTGCCCGTCTCGACGGTCATCGGGCTGCAGACCGGGCTGCTGCTCTCGGGCGCCGTGCTGACGGAGACGATCTTCGCGTGGCCGGGCATCGGCTCGTGGCTGAAGGACGCGATCTTCAACCGCGACTACCCGGTGCTGCAGGGCGGGATCCTGTTCGTCGCCGTCGTCTTCGTGCTGGTCAACCTGCTCGTCGACCTGTCGTACGCGCTGATCAACCCGCGGATCCGGTACAGCCGATGAGCATCGCCGAGCTCGAGGCTGCCGACGTCGCGCTGGAGGTGGGGGGCGGCGGCGGCCTCTGGTCGGAGGCGTGGTCGCGGCTGCGGCGCAATCCGGGCGCGCTCGCCGGCTTCGCGCTCGTGGGAGCGTTCGCCGCCGTCGCGATCTTCGCCCCGCTGATCGCGCCTCACGATCCGCGCGACCAGAACCTCGCGCTGGTGGGCATCAGCTGCTGTCCCGGCCCGTCGGCGCATCACCTGCTCGGAGTCGACCCGCTCGGCCGCGACGAGCTGTCGCGAATCATCTTCGGCGCGCGCTTCTCGCTGCTGATCGGGGTCGTGGCGGTCACCGTCGGACTCTCGTTCGGGCTGCTCCTCGGCGCCGTCGCCGGCTACCTGGGCGGCGTCGTCGACTCGCTCGTCATGCGGCTGATGGACATCATGCTCGCCATCCCGGGCCTGCTGCTCGCGATCGGAATCGTCGCGATGCTCGGCCCCGGGCTCTTCCAGATCATGGTCGCGGTCGGCGTCGCGAACGTGCCCATCTTCGCGCGGCTGCTACGCGGCTCCATCCTGGCGCAACGGGAGGCGGACTACGTGCTCGCCGCGCGATCGGTGGGGGTGAAGCGCCGCGTCATCCTCGTCTCGCACGTGCTGCCGAACTCGATCTCGCCCGTGATCGTGCAGGGGACGCTCGCGCTCGCGACGGCGATCATCGACGTCGCCGGCCTCGGGTTCCTCGGTCTCGGCCCGCAGGACCCCGCGACCCCGGAATGGGGGACGATGCTCACGGACACGGACCGCTACCTGCAGTCGGCGCCGTACCTCGCGATCGTCCCCGGCGTGGCGATCATCCTCTCCGTTCTCGGCTTCAACCTGATCGGCGACGGCCTGCGCGAGGCGCTCGACCCGAAGCTCCGCGGGCGCGCATGAGCCTGCTCGAGGTCGACGACCTCCGCGTCGAGTTCTGGACGCAGCGCGGCACCGTGCACGCGGTCAACGGCGTCTCGTTCCCGGTCGCGGCCGGCGAGACCCTCGGGATCGTCGGCGAGTCGGGCTGCGGCAAGAGCGTCACGGCGCTGGCGGTGCTCGGCATCCTGCCGCGCGCGGCGCGGGTGACGAGCGGGCGCGTCGTCTTCGACGGACGCGACATCCTCGGCCTGCGGGACCGCGAGCTCCGCCGCATCCGGGGTCGCGAGATCGCGATGATCTTCCAGGACCCGATGACGTCGCTCAACCCGGTCCTGACGGTGGGGCGGCAGATCAGGGAGGCGCTCGAGCAGCATCTCGGCCTCGACCGCAAGGCGGCGATCCGGCGGGCGGCGGAGCTGCTCGACCAGGTCGGCATCCCCTCGGCGAAGAGCCGGGTCTCCGACTATCCCCACCAGTTCTCGGGGGGGATGCGCCAGCGCGCGATGATCGCGATGGCACTCGCGTGCGAGCCGAAGCTCCTGATCGCCGACGAGCCGACGACGGCGCTCGACGTGACGATCCAGGCGCAGATCCTCGACCTGCTGCGGGCGCTCGTCGCCGAGCGCGACACCGCGCTCGTGCTGATCACGCACGACCTGGGGGTGGTCGCGGGGATGTGCGAGCGCGTGCAGGTGATGTACGCGGGGATGACGATGGAGACCGGCTCGGCGGAGCAGGTGTTCGCGACGCCCCGGCATCCGTACACGCTCGGCCTGCTCCAGAGCGTGCCGCGCCTCGACACGCCGCGCGGCCGGCGCCTGCAGCCGATCGAGGGCGCGCCGCGCGACATGCTGCGGCCGCCCTCCGCCTGCCCGTTCGCGCCGCGCTGCACCTACGAGGTGGAGCAGTCGCGGCAGGAGGTGCCCCCGCTCGTCGAGGTCGAGCCGGGGCACTCCGTCGCCTGCTTCAACCCGGTGCCGGAGGACGCGTGGCGGCGCGAGGCCGCGGCGGTATGAGCTCCGAGGCCCTGGTGGAGGTCGAGGACGTCCGGGTGTGGTTCCCGATCAAGAGCGGGCTCGTCCTCGACCGGCACGTCGGCGACATCAAGGCGGTCGACGGCGTCTCGCTCGCCGTCCGGCGCGGCGAGACCCTCGGCCTCGTCGGCGAGTCGGGCTGCGGCAAGTCGACGCTCGGACGGGCGATCCTGCGCCTGTACGAGCCGACGGCCGGCCGCATCATCTTCGACGGGCAGGACGTGTCGCACCTCGGCGAGGCCGAGCTGCGGCCGCTACGACGGCGGATGCAGATGGTCTTCCAGGATCCCTTCGCGTCGCTCAACCCCCGTCACAGCGTCGGGCGGCTCGTCGGCGAGCCGCTGCGCGCCCACGGCCTCGCCACCCGCAGCGAGGCGCCCCGGCGCGTCCGCGAGTTGCTCGAGATCGTCGGGCTGCCCGGCGACGCCGCCACCCGCTACCCGCACGAGTTCTCGGGCGGGCAGCGCCAGCGCATCGGGGTGGCACGCGCGCTCGCGGTCAACCCGGACTTCGTCGTCGCCGACGAGCCGGTGTCGGCGCTGGACGTCTCCATCCAGGCGCAGATCCTCAACCTGCTCGAGTCGCTGCAGGACCAGTTCGACCTGACGTACCTGTTCATCGCGCACGACCTCGCGGTGGTCCGGCACATCTCGGACCGCATCGCCGTCATGTATCTCGGCGGCATCGTCGAGGTGTCCCAGTCGGACGAGCTGTACGCGAGACCGCTGCACCCGTACACGATCTCGCTCCTCTCGGCGGTGCCGATCCCGGATCCGGTCGTGGAGCGGCAACGGCGGGCTGTCCTGCTTGCCGGCGACCTGCCGAGCCCGGCCGATCCCCCGTCCGGCTGCCGCTTCCACACCCGCTGCCCCTACGTGCAGCCGACCCGCTGTCGCGACGAGCCGCCGCCGCTGCGCGCGCTCGAGGGCGAGCACGAGGTGGCGTGCCACTGGGCCGAGCAGATCAGGGCCGGCGCGCTTCGCCCGCGCGAGCGGGAGCCGGTCTTCGAGCCCGGGCTGCGAGAGCCGGAGCCCGTGCCGCCGCCGAGCTAAATCGAAGCGGCGAGCCCGATCAGGTGCGCGCGCCGCCGCCGCACGCACCCGCCTCGCCGAGCATCCGACTTCTTCCTCCTGCGCGGCGTAACCAGCACGTCGTCCCCGCCGTTTAGGCAGCGACGCGACCGGGAGGTGCGCGATGAGGTTGCTGCAACGACACCAGCGACAGGAACCCCAGGGCGAGGACGACTACTACGCCGAGCGACCCCTGCCCGACGAGGCACCGGGGCCGCAACCAGAACGACGCGAGCCCACGCTGGCTGAGCCGGGGCCGGGCGATCTGTCGAGGCGCGACTACGTCGCCGTCCTATGGCGGGCGCTCAAGGAGTTCAGCAACGACCACATGACGAACGTCGCGGCGGCGCTCGCGTACTACGCCTTCCTCGCGATTCCGGCCGCGCTGCTGGTGGCGGTCGGCGTCTTCGGCCTCGTCGCCGGGCCCCACGCGGTCACGACGCTGATCGGGAAGGTGCACGGAATCCTGCCCGGCCAGGCGAGCGGGCTGCTCGAGGGCAGCCTGAAGAACATGACCCAGCACAAGGGGACGGCGATCAGCGTGCTCAGCATCGGTGGCGTGCTCGCCTTCTGGTCGTTGACCGGCGCGATGCAGAACGTGATGTGGGCGCTGAACATCGCCTACGACCGCGACGAGACCCGCAGCTTCGTGCGCCGGCGCATCACCGCGCTCTGGATGGTCGTGTTCGCGCTGATCGGCTTTGCGCTTGCCTTCGGCGTGCTCGTGCTGGGACCGCACTTGTCGACCTGGATCGGCAACGCCCTCGGTGCCAAGCCGATCGTCAAGATCGTGTGGTACGTCGCCGAGTGGCCGCTGCTGGTCGGCGGGCTCCTGGTCGCGTTCGCGGGGCTGATGTATTACGGGCCGAACGTGAAGCATCCACGCTGGCGCTTCCTCAGCTTCGGCTCGGTGCTCGCGATCGTGATGTGGCTCGTCGCTTCAGGCGCCTTCGCGTTCTACGCGAGCAAGTTCGGTTCCTACAACAAGGCCTGGGGCTCGCTCGCAGCCGTGGTCGTGATGTTGACCTGGTTGTGGCTGAGCGGGGTCGCATTGCTGCTGGGCGCCGAGATCAACGCCGAAGCTGAGCGCAGCCGCGAGCTACGCCGCGGCGAGCCGGCCGAACGCGAGCTGCAAGCGCCGGCGAAGGCGTAGCCGCCGCGCGCGGCGCATGTCCGCGTAGAACAGGCTCCCCGCGCGGGGTGGCTGATCGATTCTGGGCTGGCTTAGGCACCAAAGCGTCGGCTGGCACTCACGCGCCGAGACGCGCCTCGGCGAGCTTCGACGGCACCTTGTTGCGCTTCCGGTCTGCCGCTGACAGCTCCGGCAGGGACAGAAGTACGTCCGGTCTGCCGCTGGCGGTTCAGGCAGCGACAGAAGTACGTGAAGGGCGGATCGGACGGGGACGCTCATCTCTCCTCGAGGCCATGAGACCCAGACCCGCGCCTGCTCGCCACCGTGGTCTTTACGCTCAACGCGTTAGCCCAGCGGGATCCGACTCTTGTTTTCTGCGAGCCAGGTGCGAAAGTCCTTCAACGCCGGATTGAGCGCACGCGTCCGCTGGACGTCTCGCGGGCCCGCATACTCCGGCTCGAAGTCGCGGGTGATCTGGAACATGTTGCCGAGATCCTCGGCGCCGGGGAAGCCGAGCCCGCGATAGACCGCCGGCTCGATCGCGGTGTACTGGACCGCCTCGCCGAGCGCCTCGCTCAGGCCCGCCGCCATTTCCGCACCCGAGAGGTGCTCGCCCGCGATCGAGACCACCTTCCCTATGTAGTCGTTACCGCTCTTGAAAATCGCGTATGCCGTCTTGCCGATATCCTCGGCGCCCATCCCCGGCAACCGCTTGTCGCCGATCGGGAACGTGATCGTGAGCCGGCCGTCCTCCCCGCGCTGCGGCCCCATCCCGAAATAGATCATGTTCTCCCAGTAGAACGACGTGCGCAGAAGCGTCGTCGGGACGTCCGCGAACTCCTTTTCCGCCTCGCCCTTGCCGTCGTAGTGCGGCACCTTCCACTTGCCGTTCAGCGTCGGCATCCGGTCGTCGTCGAGCGGCACCCACTGGCGCGTGTCCTCGAGCGTGGACCAGATCACGTGCCTGACGTCGGCCGCTTTCGCGGCCGCCGCGATGTTCCGCGCCTGCTCGATCTCCTTATCCGGCGAGTAGTGCTCCCAGAAGTTCGTCACGCCGAATACGCCGTGCGCTCCGGCGAAGGCTCGCTCCAGGCTCGCCCGGTCGTCGAGATCCGCCTGCACGACCTCCACATCAGCGGCGGCCAGGGACTTGGCAGCCTCCGAGCTCGGCTCGCGCGTCAGCGCGCGACCGGCGAAGCCGCCGCCCGCGTCGGCCGCGATCGCCCGGATCACGCCGCCGCCCTGCGCGCCGGTCGCTCCGACGACCGCGATCACCTTGTTCACTGCGTTCTCCGCCATCTGGCTCGTTCTCCTCTCGTGGTCGGGCCGGCGTGCAAGCTTACGCCGCCTTCCATGCTGACTCCGAGCGTCCTCGCCTGGCGCGCCCGTGAAATAGACGCCGGCACCGACGAGGATCAGCAGGCCCGGCACGTAGTACTGCCAGGCGATCCCGAGCGGGAGGAACGTGGTGGACGTCAGCTCATCTCGGGAGACGACGGGGAGAAAGAGCCGCGCCGACCATGTTTTCGCCTAAACAAAAACCCCCTATTTACGGGGGTTTTTAGAGCGGATGATGGGACTCGAACCCACGACCTTCTGCATGGCAAGCAGACGCTCTAGCCAACTGAGCTACATCCGCGCGCGACGGCCAGTATAGCCCCAGATTTTGGATCGTCAGGCGCGGTCGAGGGCCTCGTTCACGAGCCGGTCGGCCAGCTCGTTGTGCTCCCGGCGCACTGCGACGTAGCTCACCTTGCCGATCTGCCGGGCGAGCCGGGACGCCTGGAGCGAGAGCTCGCGGAGGGCCTCGTTCTTGACCCGGTACTCGCCGCGCATCTGCTTGACGAGCAGCTCGGAGTCGGAGACCACCTCGACCTCCGGCACCGCGAGCTCGAGCGCCTTCTCGAGCCCCGCGATCAGCGCCCGGTACTCGGCGACGTTGTTCGTGGCCACGCCGATCTTCTCGCCGTGGGCCGCCAGCACCGTCCCGTCCTCGGACTCGAGCACGTAGCCGTACGCCGCCGGCCCGGGATTGCCGCGCGCGCCCCCGTCCGTGGAGAGGCGGGCCTTCACGGCTCGAGGTCGGCCAGCGGGTAGAGCTCGTAGGCGACCTCCTCGTACGGGTGTGCCACGAGCAGCGCGTCGACCGCCGCCCGCGCGAGCTCGGCCGGCACGACCGTCTCGACCCGCAGCTCCGACACCCGCTGCTCCTTCCCCACCTGCCCGATCGAAGGGTCGGCCCCCTCCCCGGCGAGGAAGGTGCCGGTTCCGGCGGTGTACCACGAGCAGCGCGCGTACCTGCCGATTTGCCCCGCCCCGACCTCGAACACCGCCGCGCGCGTCGTCTCGAGCGCCTCCCGCGGCGCGAACCAGACGAGCTTGTAGCGGCCCACCCTCACGTTTGCCTCAGCCGGGCGCCGGGCACCGCTCCGGCATGGCGACGATGAACGTGCAGCCTCGCCCGACTCCGGCGGAGCGGGCGAGCGACGAGATCAGGGTGGAGGTCGACGAGGCGCTGACGGTGTTCGCCGCGACGCTGGAGGACTGGGTCACGCCCCGGCAGGCATGGGAGGTCCGGCTCCGGGAGGGGCACGCGAGCGGCCGCGCGAACAACGTCGAGGCGGAGCTGCTCTACGTCTCCGGCGAGCAGACCTCTCGGCTCGTGTTCCGGCTCGACCAGCTCGACGCGGCCGACGACATCGGCGACGAGCTCGCACTGCGCTTCGAGGAGCGCGACGGGATCGCCAAGATCGCGCGCCTCACCGCGAACGGGCTCGACGTCGAGCTGTTCCACATCCTCACCTTCACGTAGCGCAGGCGGGCGCCGGAGCGTCAGGACGCCACGTCGATCTGGGCCTTCTGCAGGCGGCCGGAGTAGTCGACGTAGATCGACTTCCACTCGGTGAAGACGTCCAGCGCAGCCTGCCCCGCCTCGCGGTGGCCGTTGCCCGTGGCCTTCGTGCCGCCGAACGGCAGGTGCACCTCGGCGCCAATCGTGCCGGCGTTCACGTACGTGATGCCGGCCGCGAGGTCGCGCATCGCGCGGAAGGCGCGGTTGACGTCGCGCGTGAAGATCGACGACGAGAGGCCGTACTGGATGCCGTTGGAGACCCGGATCGCCTCGTCGAAGTCGCGCACCTTGATGAGGGCGGTCGTCGGCCCGAAGATCTCCTCCTGCGCGATCCGCATCTGCGGCTCGACGTCGCCGAAGATCGTGGGCCGGTAGAAGAAGCCCCGCGCCAGGTCGCCGTCGCTCGCGATCTCGCCGCCCGTCAGCAGGCGCGCGCCCTCGTCGCTGCCGATCTTCGTGTAGGCGTGGATCTTCTCGAGCGCCGCCTTCCCGATGACCGGCCCGACGTCGGTGTCGTCCTCCCAGCCCGGGCCGAGGCGGAGCCGCTCTGCCGCCGCGACGAGCCGCGACTGCAAGGCGTCGTAGACCGCCTCGTGCGCGATCACCCGCGACGCCGCGGTGCAGCGCTGGCCGGAGGTGCCGAAGGCCGACCAGACGATGCCCTCGACGGCCAGGTCCAGGTCGGCGTCGTCCATCACGATGATCGCGTTCTTCCCGCCCAGCTCGAGGTGGACGTGCTTGATGTTCTCGGCGGCGCTCCGGAGGACGGCCACGCCCGTCTCGCGCGAGCCGGTGAGCGTGATCACCGGCACGTCGGGATGGCGGACGAGCCGCTCCCCCACGCTGGAGCCGCCGCCGTGCACGATGTTGACGACGCCCGCGGGAAGCCCCGCCTCCACCAGCAGCTCGACGAACCGCTCGGCCAGCAGAGGCGTGTCGGTCGCCGGCTTCAGGACGACCGTGTTGCCGCAGACGAGGGCCGGGATCAGCTTCCACGAGGGAATCGCGATCGGGAAGTTCCACGGGGTGATCGCGCCGACGACGCCGATCGGCAGGCGCACGCTCATGTTCCACTTCTCGCGCAGCTCGGACGGCGTCGTCTGCCCGAACAGGCGGCGCCCCTCGCCGGCCATGTAGTAGGTGATGTCGATGGCCTCCTGGACGTCGCCGCCCGCCTCGGCCTTGACCTTGCCCATCTCGCGCGTCATCAGGTCGGTCAGCGCCGGCTTCTCGCGCTCGAGCAGGCGTGCCAGGTCGAAGAGAATCTCGCCGCGCTTCGGCGCCGGCACCAGCCGCCACTCCTCGAACGCCGCCTTGGCCGCCTCGACGGCCCGGTCGACGTCTTCGGGGCCGGAGCGTGGGAAGACGCCGATCGTCTCGCCGTCTGCCGGGCTCGTGCTCTCGAAGGTCTCGCCCGAGGCGGCGTCGACCCACTCGCCGCCGACGTAGTTCCGGAAGGTCTTCGTCCCCGACGCCGCCATGGGGACGAATCTACTGGCTACGGTGCAGGCGGCGCTTCGGTGTCCGGGAACGTCCCCGGGACGCGCGCACGGCGGCGGTCGCGCACCCGCCGCTGCTCTTCGAAGCCCTCGGACGAGCGGCCCGCCCGCCGGTCGCGCCCACCGCGCCGGTCGACGATCACGCTCACGTTCGGATTGTCCCGGTAGTACTCGACCATCTTGTCGTACAGCTCGCTCTCGAGCTCCGAGGGGATCACGCAGTAGATCATCCTGCTCTGATTGTAGGCAGAAGGCTGCGCTTGGCTAGAGGCGCGCGATCTCGGGCACGAGGCGGCCCTCGTCCTCCACGTGCGCGTTCCACTCCTTGAAGTGGTCCTCCAGCTCGTGGAGCTCGTGCCCGCGGCGCTCGAGCCGCACCGGCAGGGGCGACTCGGGGCTGACGCGGTACTGGTACCACGAGAGGTCCCAGGCCACCGTCACCACCAGCTCGCCGGCCGCCCCCGACAGCGGCACGATGCTCGCCTGCGGCGCGCCGAGGCTCTTCGCGATGCCGCCGACGGTGCGCCGATACGTGCTCGCGTTGAAGAGGTCGGCGGCCTCGAGTAGCGCGACCTCTTCGGGCGACAGCCGGCGCAGGATCGGCTCCGGCGGCGCGATCGTGTCGTCCAGGCCCGGGCGCGCGAGGCCGAGCAGCTCGCCGAGCCCGCGCTTGCGGCGCTTGCGGTCGCCGGGGATGGTCGGCGTCGTCGGCGTGCCCTCCTTGATCCAGCCGTGCTCGAGCGCGGTCTCCTGGCAGAGCGGGCAGACGTCGACGAGCTCCGCGCCCTCCTCCGGCGCGTAGCCGACCGCGCGCTCGCCCATCAGGAGCGAGCGCTCGCAGATCGCACACTGCTGCGCCGCGGCCACTCGCGTCACGCGCATCCCTCGACTATAGCCGGGCCTTCCCGCCCCGCTTGCACAGCCGGGCCGCAAAAAGGTACTCTCCTTACATGTGTGTTTTACATCTAGCGGCCTCGCGCCCGTGACGGGACCGCGCTCGCGCCGCCACCACGGCGGGCACTGGCGCGTGCTCGCGCGGGTCGAGCGCTTCACGGAGCCGGCGCTGCTCCTGCTCCTCCGCGAGCGGCCGGCGCACGGTTACGACCTGCTCGAGCGCCTGCCGGAGCTGACGGGCGAGCAGCGGGTCGAGATGGGGAATCTCTACCGGCTGCTGCGCGCGCTCGAGGAGGAGGGGCTCGTCTCCTCGGAATGGGACGCCGGCTCCCCCGGCCCCGCGAAGCGGCGCTACGCGCTCACGGAGCAGGGCCACCGCCTGCTCGAGACCTGGGCGGACGCCCTCCGCCGCTCGCAGGAGCGCATCCAACGGTTTCTCGACCGCTACGAGGAGAGGAGGTGACAGTGCACCATCATCGCAACCGGCACGGGCGGCTCCACTTCCGCCGCCCGTTCCCGAACCGGCAGGAGCTCCTCGCGCGCCTGGAGACGTATCAGCGCGACCTCGAGCAGGAGCTCGCCGACATCGACGACCTGATCCGTCACTTGCGCGACGAAGCGGCGACGCCCGAGGCTCCCGCCGCCGAGTAGGAGGAGCGCCGGCGCCGGCGAGACGCGCCCTCGCCGGCGTCAGGCTCTCGCTTCCTCGCGCTCCTTCCTCGTCTGCTCGATGATCTTCTGGGCGACGTGGCTCGGGACCTCGTCGTACCGGACGAAGGTCATGTGGTAGTCGCCGCGGCCGCCGGTCATCGAGGTGAGCGCCTGGGAGTACGTGAGGATCTCGGCCATCGGCACCTCGGCCTTGATCGTCGTCATGCCGGCGGCCGGCTCCATGCCCTGCAGCCGGCCGCGGCGCGAGTTCAGGTCGCCGTTCACCGCGCCGACCGAGTCGTCCGGCACCGTCACCTCGAGGTCCATGATCGGCTCGAGCAGCACCGGCTCGGCCTTCTGGTAGGCGTCCTTGAAAGCCATCGAGCCGGCGATCTTGAAGGCCATCTCCGACGAGTCGACGGAGTGCTGCATGCCGTCGACCAGCCGAACGCGGACGCCCTGCACCGGGGCGCCCGCGAGCTCCCCGCGCGCCATCGCCTCCCGCACGCCCTTGTCGACGGCCGGCCGGAAGCCCTGGGAGATGACGCCGCCGACGATCTGGTCGACGAACTCGTAGCCCAACTCGCCGTCGCCGCCGTTGATCGGCTCGATCACGATCTCGCAGTCGCCGAACTGGCCGCGGCCTCCGGTCTGCTTCTTGTAGCGGTGCCGCGCGCGCGCCTCCTTGCGGATCGTCTCCTTGTACGGGACGCGCGGCGGGTGCAGCTCGACGTCGACGTGGAAGCGGCTGTGCAGCCGGTCGACGGCGACCTCGACCTGCATCTGCGAGAGGCCGGAGAGCAGCTGCTCGCCGGTGTCGGGGTCCCGCCGCATCTGGAGCGTGGGATCTTCCTCCGAGAGGCGGCGCAGCCCCGTCGCCATCTTCTCCTCGTCCCCCTTCGCCTTGGGAGTGACCGCGAAGCTCATCACCGGCTCCGGGAAGTCGATGTGCGGCGGCTCGACCGGCACCTCGTGGTCGACGAGCACGTCGCCGGTGACGACGTCCTTGAGCTTGGCCACCGCCCCCACGTCGCCGACGCCGAGTGCGTCGCACGACTCGTTGTCCTTTCCCTGCAGCAGGAGGATCTGCCCCAGGCGCTCCTTCGCATGGGTGCGCGGGTCGACCAGCGTCGTCTCGCCGGTGACGGGCCCGGCGAGGACGCGGAAGCAGCTGATGCGGCCCGCGAACGGGTCGGCGATCGTCTTGAAGACGAAGACGGCCTGCTTCGCGTCGCCGAACTCGATCGTGGTGCCCTTCTTCTCCGGCGACGGGACGCCTTCGACGAGCAGGTCGAGCAGAGCCGTCGTGCCGAGGTTCTTGGTCGCGACGCCGCAGGCGACGGGATACAGCTCGTCCCGCGTGACCGCTTCCTTGAGGGCGGCGGCCACGTCCGACGGGGGCAGCTCCTCGCCGTCGAGGTACCGCGCCATCAGATCCTCGTTCGTCTCGACCACGGCGTCGAGCAGCTTCTCCCGGTAGGCCTGCACCTGGTCGGCCAGCTCGTCGGGGATCGGCTGGGCCCCGCCCTCCCAGCCTCCGGAGGGATCCATGTAGGCGCACATGTGCAGCAGGTCGACGACGCCGGTCAGCTCGTGCTCGGCGCCGATCGGGATCTGGATCGCGACGCAGCGGTCGGACAGTTGCGCACGGGCGGCCTCGAGCGCACGGAAGAAGTCGGCGCGCTCGCGGTCGAGCATGTTGACGAAGACGACGCGCGAGAGGCCGTACTCCTCCGCGCGCGCCCAGACGCGGGAGGTGTTCACCTCGACGCCCATCACTGCGCTGAGCACGACGAGCGCGCCCTCGACGACCCGGAGCGCTGCGTAGGTGTCCGCCTGGAAGCCGGCGTCGCCCGGACAGTCGACGAGGTTGATCTTGCGCCCGTGCCGGTCGAGGTGCGCGAGCGAGCCCGAGAGCGACATCCGGCGGCGGTGCTCGTCGTCGTCCCAGTCGGTGACGGTCGAGCCCTGCTCGATCGAGCCGAGCCGGTTCGTCTTGCCTGCCTCGAACAGCATCGCCTCGACGAGTGACGTCTTGCCGACCCCGCGGTGTCCGGTGACGGCGATGTTGCGGATCTTGCCGGGCTCGGTCGCTGGCATCAGGCTGCTGTCCTCCTGGGTCGGGTCGGCGCCCATCGTACCGCCGCGCGACCGTCCGATCGGCCCGGCTCCGCCGGGGCGTCTACGAGCCGAGCGAGGCGCGCGCGGCAGGGCCGGCGAGCCGTGCCTTGAGCCGCAGGACCGCCTTCGTGTGGAGCTGCGAGACGCGCGATTCCGTCACCCCCAGCACCTCGCCGATCTCGCGGAGGGTCAGCTCCTCGTAGTAGTAGAGCGTGATCACCAGCTTCTCGCGCTCGGGCAGGCGAGCGATCGCGTCGGAGATCGCGTCGCGTAGCTCGGTCTGCGTCAGCGCCTTCTGCGGGTCGGGCGCCTCCGTGTCCTCGATCGTGTCGATGACGGCGATCTGGTCACCGTCGCCCGAAACGGTCCACAGCTCGTCGAGGGCGGCGATCGAGGAGCGCGCGATCTCGGAGAGGCTGTCGCCCAGCTCCTCCTCGGTGATCCCGAGCTTCTTCGCGATCTGCTCGTCGTCCGGCGCGCGGCCGCTCTTCGCCTCGAGCTCGCCGATCGCCCGCTCGATCTCGCGGGCGCGCGATCGGACGGATCGCGGCACCCAGTCCATCGCGCGTAGCTCGTCGATGATTGCGCCCCTGATGCGCGCGATCGCATACGTCTCGAACTTGACGTCGCGGTCGGGCTCGTAGCGCTCGATCGCGCCGATCAGTCCCAGCAGCCCGTAGGAGGCGAGGTCGCCCTCGTCGACGTGCGCCGGGAGGCCGCTGCCGAGCCGGCCCGCGACGTACTTGACGAGCGGCGCGTACGTGAGGATGAGCCGGTCGCGGAGCGGCTGGCTCCCCGACCTGCGGTACTCGAACCAGAGAGCCTGGGTCTCGTCGAGCCGTTCCACGGAGCAAGAATACGGGGCCGGACGGCGTTTTCCTCAGCGCCGCCGAAAGGAGGCGATCGCGAGCGAGGCCAGCCACGCGGCGAGGGCCAGCGAGGCGACCGCGACGACCCAGCCGCGGGCGCCGCCCCCCGCGCCGACGAGCGCCGCCGCGGCGACGGCGATCAGCACGGCCGCGAGGCCGGTGAAGAGCAGGCCGAGCGCGTGCCGCTGCACGCGATGAGCCTAAAGGGCGCTATTCGGGCAGCGCGTCGTCGCGCTCGCCCTCGTCCTCGCCGTAGCCCTTCCCCTCCTGCTCCTCCAGCAGCTTGTCGGAGTCGGCCTCCCGCTCTCGCTCCTGCTGCGTGCGGTCGACGTCCTCCATCGGCAGATCGGTCATGGCCGAGGGAATGCCCGGAAGCGCGGGATACAATCCCCTCCCGGCCCAGGGGCGTAGCTCAATTGGCAGAGCACCGGTCTCCAAAACCGGGGGTTGCAGGTTCGAGTCCTGCCGCCCCTGCTGGGTAGCACGGCAGATCTGGGGCTTGCTCCCGGTGATCGGCGTCGCCGTCAGGGTGCGGGCGGCCGTGCCAATCGAGACACAGCGCGGTGGCGTCGTCGCTCAGCTCACCGCCGCTTACCTCGAGGACCGCCTGGGTGAGGTCTCCATGACGTCGCGTCACCACGGTCTCGAAGAAAAACCGGGGTCGCAGGTTCGAGTCCTGCCCTCTGGGGTGGCGGACGGGACTACGGTGGCGGGAGGAAGTCCGGAGCGCCGTCGACCTTGGTGCAGTCGATCGTGTGGTTTGCCACTGCGGCTGCGATCTGCTGGTAGGCCGAGAACGACGGCTTCCAGATGCCGTTCGAGTACATGAGGCCGGACTGCCAGCCGACGAGGCGGCGCTCGTCGACCAGCTTGAAGTTGAAGAAGGCGCTCACCGCCGGCTGGCAGTACGCCAGCGAGATCGCCGCCGTGAGCTGCGAGGCCTGCGACACGCCCTCGCCGACGGGCGGGAGCACGGTCGGGTCGTTCTCGCGGCCGGTGTACAGCCGCGACAGGAAGGGCGGAAACGACGTCTGGAAGCCGTCCTCGAGGTACCAGATGCGCGGCCACAATGCCGACGGCACCGGTTGCGGCGTGCCGTCGAACGCCGCCGCCAGGGCGTCGAGGAGTGTCTGGTAGTCGCCCTCCGCGACCGTTCCCAGGCCGGGATGGATCGCCCAGGGCGGCTCGGCCGCGCTGTCCGGGTACGGGTTGTGGCCGAAGGTGTCGACGATCCGCCGCGCCCGGCCCGAGGCGCGGTAGGCGGCACCCAAGCCGAGGATGAAGCCCCCCGGGTCGTAGTGCGCGGCGGTCGAGTCGACGACGTTCACCGTCGGCCTGTACGCGTGCAGTACGTCGTAGCAACGCGCGAGGAGTGCCTCGTAGGCGGCCGCCCCCGCGCCCGCGCCCTGCGGCCAGAAGCTCGGGGAGTTCGCCTCGTTCCAGATCACGACGGCCGACATGCTCGGCAGCCGGGCGACGGCCGCGCGCACGTAGCTGCAGTACTGCGCCCGCGAGAGGGCATCCGTCGGCGCCTGAGAGGGTCTGCCGTAGACCGCGATCACCACCTTCTGCCCGAGGTTGCCGGCCAGCCGCGCCCGGAGCAGGTAGGTCCGGGCCAGGGGCCCGGGGACGACCTCGCCGCGCCGCCACGGGATCGTGATGCGGGTGAAGGCCGCGCCGAGTGCCCGCTGCGCGCCGACGAAGCCGTCCGGCCTGACGATCCACTTGATCGTGTCGTCGTCGAAGCCGAGCCGCAGGTAGGTAGCGGCCTGCGCCGCCGGCGCGAGCGCGAGCAGGACGACGGCAGCGGTGGCGAGGCGTCGAAGCAAGAGCCCGCTGATCTTGCTCCGGTCCCGCTCGTCGAGTCAAGAGGAGAGGGGGCGCCCCGCGACAAGGAGGAGCACGGGGCGCACCTGGTACTACGTGCGCGGCCGGCGCGTGGATCTCGCCCGCCCCGGGAGCAGCTCCCCGCGCTCCCAGCGGTAGTCGACGTGCTCGACGTAGAACGCATTGGCGAGCACGGGGTCGGCGCCGGAGAAGAGCGGCGACCGGAGGAAGGTGGCCTCGCGCACGTCGACGCCTATCGCCCGAGGGTCCCACGCCTGCCGTGTCGCCCTCACGGACAGGATCGAGCTCGTGGCTTCATCGCGGGTGAACGTGTAGGGCAGCGGCCCGGCGTAGCGTCGGGCGGCGTCGACGTCGGCGAACGGCGAGCCGCGCGGGAGAGGCGCCGGCTTGCCGGAGAGGTCGGCGACGAGCTCGAGATCCGCGTCGCTCGCGGGGGTGCGGACGCGGATGGCGAGAGAGCCGTCGCGCTCCTGGGCCACGATCTCGGCCAGCCGGTAGCGGTAGTGGGTGAAGAGGTTGCCCAGCACGACCATCGAGCGGCGGTCGGCGTCGCTGCGGAGGATGTAGAGGCCGCGCAGGCTCGGCTTCCCTGCGACCCGGACGAAGATGCGGTACCCGGTGAGGAAGAAGTCGCGGCCGAGTCGCGTCGGCAGCCCCGCCGGACGGAGGCGCTCCGTCTGGACGAGCGCGATCGCCGAGAACCCGTGCTCGCCGTAGGTGTCCAGCACGAGGCCCGCCGGCAGGAGCGGCTCCAGCGCCTGCCGCCGCCACGCGTGGGCGACGACGAGGCTGCGGCGGAAGTGCGCCTCCACCGCGAAGGGGTGGCGTTTGAGCCGGTCGAGCATCACGCGCCGCCCAGCGGCTCGACGCGAACGCTGCCCCAGATGAGCGACCGGTCGCGCGCGGCCCACTCGTCGTGCGCGGCGAGTGCCGGCTGTCCGAAGCTCCGCAGCACCATCACGGCCCCCGGGCTCGCGGCGCGTCGCACGGCACGGAGCAGTCGCGCGCCGTAGGCCGGGCTCGCACCGTCCAGGACGTTCGAGAGCGAGAAGCCGTCGAAGCTGCCGGGCGCGGCGCGCTCCAGGTGAGCTGCGGCGTCGGCGCAGAAGACCTCCACGACGCCGCTGCCTCGTTGCTGCGCCGGGGGCGGGACGCCGAGCAGGAGCAGGCGGGCGTACGGGTTGCCGCGGTTCGAGTGCAGGCGAAAGCCGCGCTCGAGCCGGCCGCGCAGGACACGATCGAAGCGCACCGGCAGCCCGGCCGTGAGCTCGCGCGCGTAGGCAAGGCGCAGGACCAGCGGCCACAGCACGCGTCCTGCGCCGCGGAAGCGGACGGTGTCGAGCCGCTCGTGCCAGAAACCGACCTGCGCGGCGGGCTCGTCCAGAGCGCAGAACGCCTCCAGCCGCGAGCGGCTCCAGCCGACGAAGCCACCGACGCTCCGGGCGCGGGCCAGCAGGCGCTCCACGGCACCGTCTCCAGGCGGCGACCCGCCCAGACGCCCGCGCAGGTAGGCGACCTGCGCGGGGTTGACGTCGACGGCCGTCACCGCGTCGCCGCGGGCGGCGAGAGCGAGCGCGGTGCAGCCCGCGGAGCCGATGCAGAAGATCCTGCCGCCGGCCGGCAGGACATCCAGCTCGACTCCGCAATCCTCGTACATCGTCCCGAACAGCAGCTCCGGTAGGTGCCCGCGCGGCCCGAGCCGGCCGCGCGACCATGCCGGGCTGCTCATGCCTTCGTCGCGGCACGGTCCAACTCCGCCGCGAGCCAGGCCAGCGCGAGGAAGCAGGCGTTCTCGAGCAGGAGCGCCTTCGGAGCCGCGATGTGCCTGCGGCCGAAGGCGAAGCCGCCCGCGTTCATGGCGACGACCAGGGTCGTGCCCGTCGCCGCCGCGAGCCGCGGCCGGGCGCCGCTGATCACCCACCCCGCCAGCGCCGTCTCCGCGAGGCCCAGCCCGAGCAGCAGCGCCGTCGCCGAGCCGCCACCGACCCCCGGCAGGTCCTCGACGATCCTCGCCTGCTCGGGGCAGCGGCCGAGCAGCTTGCACCAGAGCCCGTGGTAGAGCCAGACGCCGGCGACCGCCGCCGCCGGGAAGCGCCTGCCGAACTGGCGCGGCGGCAACGTCACCGTGGGCACAGACCTCCTCTACCCCACCCGGCCCCCCGGCATCCGCCGGCGGCGAGCAGCACCGTATGCACCCTGCGAGCCTATTCGGCTCGCCGGCGATCCGGGGCGCGTCCGCGGCTACCGCCGGAGCCTGCGCAGGTTTGCGAAGCGCCCGACGCGGGTCCGCGGCGCCTCCGCCTTCGTCGTCAGCGCCATGCCGATCTCGAACGCGCCGAGGAGCGTGTGCGGCAGCCAATGGCGCAGCCCGCGCTTGCGCGCTCCGGTCGCGAGCGGGACGGCGGCGAGGGTCGCGCCGCTCAGCGCGTCCAGCGCCAGGTGCACCTTCATCGGGATCACGTTCTTGAGGCTCAGCTCGTAGTCGGTGAGGTTCGAGTACACCGCGGCGAGCGCCCCGTTGACGCGCGGCACGACGCCCTCCGGGCTGGCCTTGGGCAGCCCCAGCAGCGTGGGGGCGGCTATGAGCGTCGGCGCGACCACATGGTCGACGGCGCCGTGGACGCTCGTGGGGATGACGCGCAGGTTCATCGCTCCTCCTCCGGTCTTTCGGGTCCGAACGGAGAAGTGGCCGCCGGGGATCTGCAAGAAGCGAGAGCGGACCGCCGCAGAACGGCGGCCCGCTCGCTCTCCCGCTGCGTCGTCAGCGAATGAACACGGAGCGCCCGGCGAGCCTGCTCAGGCGGCCGGCCGGGTCGACGGCACGCAGCGTGACCACGAAGCGCCCACGCGTGCGGAAGCGCCGGATCAGCGACCAGCTCCGGGCGTACGTGCCGCACGGCGCCGGCCGGTAGGCGAACCGGCGCGTGTACGCCAGCCTGCGCGCCTTGCTGTCGCGCTCGATCACCTTCACGCGACCGAAGGAGTCGTCGCAGATCCGGAAGCGCGCGTAGACGCGGTTCCGGCGCACTTTCAGCGACAGGAAGCGCACGCTGGGCGCCTTGTTGCCGGCGACCGTGGTCGTGACGATGGTCGTCGACGGGGTGGCCGTGACGGCGGGAGTGAAGTTCGACGGCGCCTTCGTCGAGCCGTACCTGTTCGTCGCCGTCACGACGGCGCGCAGCTCGTGACCGACGTCGTCGGAGCGGACGCCGTAGCTCTTGCCGGTCGCACCCGTGATGTTGGCGCAGTTGTTGCCGCCGGCGTCGCACTGCTGCCACTGGTAGGTGAACGAGGTCGCACCGGCCCAGGTGCCGGAGGTCGTGGTGAGCGTGGAGCCCACCGAGGGCGAGCCGGTCACCTGCGGCCGCGCGTAGACCTTCGGCGCCGTCTTCGTGGAGACGATCCCGCTCCCCTTCGAGTCCTTCGTCGTGCTGCCGTCCGCGTTCGTGGCCGTCACGCGCACGCGCAACGTGCGGCCGGCGTCGGCGTCCTGCACCGTGTAGCTCTGTCTCGTCGCCCCCGCGATCGCCCGGCAGTTGACGCGATCGCCGAGCGCGTTGCAGCGATCCCACTGGTAGGCGTACCGCGTCGGGCTGCCCGTCCACGTGCCGTTGGTCGCGGTGAGCGTGTCTCCGACGAACGGGACCTCCGAGTTCCCCTGGATCGTCGGGATCGCGGTGACGGCCGGAGGCGCTGCCCCGGCGCTCGCCGCCACCGTGGCCGCCACCGCCGCGACGACGGCGACCGGCCCGGCCAGCCGAGCGAGTGCCCGAAGTACGTGTTTGCCGATCATCGCTCGCTCCTTTTCCGCTTTGCAAGACATGTACTGCATAGGTCTCCGATGCGTTGTCCTCGCATGCGCGGCTCGGCGTCGTCTTACGAAGTCCTTACAGCGCGTCTGTCCCGCGCAGGATGGTTAGGCGGCTGCCGCAGCGGGAACGCCGCGATCGATGTCGTACGGGATCCTCTTCCTGCGCGCGATCGTCGGGACGGTGTTCTTCGCGCACGGCGCGCAGAAGCTCTTCGGCTGGTGGGGCGGCCCCGGGCGCGCCGGCACCGCGGGCTTCTTCGGCTCGCTCGGGTTCAGGCCGGCCGCGGCGATGGCGCTGGTCGCGGCGACGTCGGAGGCGTCGGGCGCCCTCTTCGCCCTCGGGCTCCTCACCCCCTTCGCGGCGGTGGCGATGGCCGCCGTGATGGTCGTCGCCGTCGGCTCCGTGCACTGGAAGAACGGCTTCTGGGCCACGGGCGGCGGCTACGAGGTCAACCTCGTCCTCTGGACCGTCGCGGTCGCCGTCGGCGCCACGGGGCCCGGTCGTTTCTCCCTCGACCGTCTCGCCGGGTGGGACGGTCGGCTCTCGGGCCTCTGGTGGGGCCTCGGCGTGCTCGGCGTCTCCGTCGTCGGGGGCCTCGTCGTCCTGGCGACGCGTGAGGTTCAGCCGGAGCCGGAGGCGGCAGAGGCTCCGCTCGCGCGGGAGCGCGCGGAGGAGCGCGTCTCGCCGTAGCCGGAGTCGAGGGCGAGCTGCCGGTGGGCGGCGAGTCCCGACACTCCCACTCCGACGAGCCGGAGCGCCCCCGGGCGGTCGCGCAGGCCTCGGTCGAGCAGCCGGCAGGCCAGCGCGGCAATCTGCTCGGCGCCGTCGATCCCCACCTCGAGCGAGGTCGACCGGCTGCGGATCGAGAAGTCCGCGTACCGGAGCTTGGTCGTCACCGTCCGCGCCGTCTGCCCCGAGCGCTGCAGACGCGCGGCCACGTCGGCGGCCATGCCGCGCAGCTCGTCATGGAGCCGCTCCCGATCGAGGAGGTCCCGCTCGAAGGTGTTCTCGGTGCTGATCGAGACCCGCTCGGCGTCGAGCTCGAGCCCCCGCGGGTCGACGCCGCGCGCGCGGTCGCGGAGGAGCACGCCGACGCTGCCCGGGAGCAGCCGCCGCACGTCCCGATCGTCGAGCGCCGCGAGCCGCCCGACCGTGTCGACTCCGGCCGCTCGCAGACGCTGCTCCGCCTTCGGCCCCACCCCCGGCAGGCGCCGCACGTCGAACGGCGCGAGGAAGGAGGCCTCCCGGCCCGGCACGACCACCAGCAGGCCGCCGGGCTTCCGCACGTCGCTCCCCACCTTCGCCACCACCTTGCAGGCAGCGACGCCGAGAGAGCACGTCAGGCTCGTCGCCGCGCGCACCGCCGTCTGCACCGCCTCGGCGACCACGCGCGCCTCGAGGAAGTCCCGCGCCACCTCGCCGACGTCGAGGTAGCCCTCGTCGATGCCGGTCTGCTCGAGCGTCGGCACGACCCCGCGCACGGTCGTCCACACGTGGCGCGAGTAGTCGCCGTAGAGCGAGTGACGGGGGCGCACGAACACCGCGTGGGGACAGCGCCGGAGGGCCTCGGCCGCGCTCATCGCGGAATGGATCCCGTACCTCCGCGCGACGTAGTTGGCGGTCGCGACGACGCCCCGCCCGCGCGGGTCGCCGCCGACGACGAGGGGCCTCGTGCGCAGCTCCGGGTTCTCGAGCTCCTCGACGGCGGCGAAGAACGCGTCGAGGTCGAGGTGCGCGACGATGCCCGGAACGGCCACGCGAACAAGCGTACGAGCCACGGCCGACGTTAGGCTCCGCCCGGTGGCCGTTCTGACGTCGCAGGTCGAGCGCTCGGGCGACTTCTCGCGCCGGCGGGAGCGGATGGACGCGCTCGTCGAGGAGCTGCGCGCGCGCACGGCACAGGTCGCGCGCGGCGGCGGCGAGCGCGCGGTGGAGCGCCACCGGTCGCGCGGGAAGCTCACGGCGCGGGAGCGCATCGACCGGCTCGTCGATCCCGACACGGCCTTCCTCGAGCTGAGCGCGCTCGCGGCGTGGGATCTCTACGACGGGCAGGCCCGCGGGGCCGGCATCGTCACCGGAATCGGGATCGTCGAAGGGCGCGAGTGCGTGCTCGTCGCGAACGACGCCACGGTGAAGGGCGGCTCCTACTTCCCGCTGACGGTCAAGAAGCACCTGCGCGCGCAGGAGGTCGCGGCGCAGAACCGGCTCCCCTGCCTCTACCTCGTCGACTCGGGCGGCGCCTTCCTGCCGCTCCAGGCCGACGTCTTCCCCGACCGCGACCACTTCGGGCGCATCTTCTTCAACCAGGCGCAGATGTCCGCTGCGGGCATCCCGCAGATCGCCGTCGTGATGGGGTCGTGCACGGCCGGCGGCGCCTACGTCCCCGCGATGAGCGACGAGACGATCATCGTGCGCGGCACGGGCACGATCTTCATCGGCGGACCGCCGCTCGTGAAGGCCGCGACCGGGCAGGACGTGACCGCCGAGGAGCTCGGGGGCGCCGACGTGCACACGCGCCGCTCCGGCGTGGCCGACTACTACGCGGCCTCCGACGAGCACGCGCTCGCGCTCGCGCGCGACATCGTCCGCAACCTGCACGTGCGCAGGCCGGACCCGCCCTGGCAGCGCTCGGAGCCGGAGCCGCCCACCCTCGACTCCGACGACCTCTACGGCCTGATCCCCGAGGACTTCCGTCACCAGACGGACGCCCGCGAGCTGATCGCGCGTCTCGTCGACGGGTCGAGGTTCCACGAGTTCAAGGCCCTGTACGGCGAGACGCTCGTCACCGGCTTCGCGGCGATCGAGGGCTTCCCGGTGGGGATCCTCGCCAACAACGGCGTGCTGTTCGCGGAGTCGGCGCAGAAGGGGGCGCACTTCGTCGAGCTCTGCTGCAAGCGCCGCGTGCCGCTCGTGTTCCTGCAGAACATCACCGGCTTCATGGTCGGCGCGGAGTACGAGGCCGGCGGCATCGCGCGCGACGGCGCGAAGCTCGTGATGGCGGTGGCGAACGCGCAGGTGCCGAAGTTCACAGTCGTCACCGGCGGCTCGTTCGGCGCGGGCAACTATGCGATGTGCGGCCGCGCCTACGAGCCGCGCCAGCTCTGGATGTGGCCGAACGCGCGCATCTCGGTGATGGGCGGCGAGCAGGCGGCGACCGTCCTCGCGATGGTCGGCGACGTCGACGAGGACGCGATCCGCGAGAAGTACGAGAGCGAGGGGAATCCCTACTACTCCACTGCTCGACTCTGGGACGACGGGATCATCGATCCGCACGACACGCGGCGCGTGCTGGCGCTCGGGATTTCGGCCGCCCTCAACGCACCGATTCCCGAGACGACGTTCGGCGTCTTCCGCATGTGATCGCGCGCATCCTGATCTGGGGCCTGCACGACTCGATGACGAACCTCGACGAGCTGCGCGCGCACCTGCCGGAGCTTCCCGACGGCGACCGCTGGATCTCGAACGATGTGTCCGAGCGACTCGGCCTGATCACGTTCGGAGACGAGCTGCCGGAGCTGGGAGGCGTTCCCGAGCTGATCGGCAAGGAGCCGGACGTCGCCGAGGAGTTCGACGTCGAGTGACGCGCGCGGCCTCGGCGGCGCCCCTCGCCGTCGCGCTCGGCCTCTTCCTCGTCTGCTGGTCGTTGCTCCACCACGGCACGCCGGCGCGCTTCCAGATCCGCGACACGGGCCTCTACCAGCAGTACGGCGACGCGATCGCCGCTGGCCAGACGCCGTACCGCGACTTCCGGCTCGAGTACCCGCCGGGCGCCCTGCCGGTGTTCGTGCTGCCGTCCCTGGACCACCGCGGCGACACGCGCGCGTACGAGCGCTGGTTCGACCGGCTGATGGCGCTCTGCGGCTGCCTTGGGCTCGCCGGCGCGGCGCTCGCGCTGCGCGCCCTCGACGCCGGCGCCGCACGCAGCGGAGCGGCGCTCGGCCTGGCCGCGGTGTCGCCGCTGCTGCTCGGGACGGTGGTGCTGTCCCGGTTCGACTACTGGCCAGCGACGCTCGCGGTGCTCGCGCTCGCCGCGCTCCTCCACGAGCGGCTCGAGCTGTCGGCCCTCGCCCTGGGGGCCGCCGTCGCCGCGAAGCTCTGGCCGGTGGTGCTCGTCCCGCTCGCGCTCGTCCACGTCTGGCGCACGCGCGGGCCCCGCGCGGCGGCGCTCTGGGCGACCGCGCTCGTCCTGACCGACGCGATCGCCTTCCTGCCCTTCGCGGTGCTCTCGCCGGCCGGCCTCCGCGCGAGCTTCCACGCGCAGCTCGCACGCCCGCTGCAGCTCGAGAGCCTCGGCGGCGCCGTCCTGATCGCCCTGCACCACCTCTTCGACACGAGGCTCGTGGTGGTGAGCACGTTCGGCTCGCAGAACGTCGCCGGGACGGGCGCCCGCGCCGCCGCGCTGGCGACGAGCGTCGGCGCCGCTCTGGCGCTCCTCGCCGTCTGGCTGCTCCACGCCCTCGGCGCTCCCAGCCGCGAGCGGCTCGCACGCCATGCCGCCGCGGCGACGGCCGCCCTGCTCGCGTTCTCGAAGGTGCTCTCGCCGCAGTTCCTCGTGTGGCTCGTCCCGATCGTCCCGCTCGTCCGCGGCCGGCGCGGCCTGCTCGCTGGCGGGCTGCTCGCGGCGGCGCTCGCGCTGACGCAGACGTGGTTCCCGCGCCACTACTGGCGGCTCGCGCTCCAGCTCGCGCCGCGAGAGTCCTGGCTGCTGCTCGCCCGCGACCTCGTTGTCGTCGCCCTCGCCGTGCTACTCGCCTGGCCGCGCCGCTCAGAGCACGAGCCGCTCCGGAAAGACCGCGCCCGCGTCGAAGCGCTCCAGCGCATAGGGGGCCAGGTCGACTGAGGGCTCGCCGCCGAGGATCAGCTCCGCGAGCGCCCGCCCCACGGCGGGCGACTGCATGAAGCCGTGGCCGGAGAAGCCGCACGCCGCGTACACGCCCTCGGCCACCCGGCCCACGATCGGGTGCGCGTCGGGCGTCATGTCGTAGAGGCCCGCCCAGGAGCGGTCGATCGTGGCGCCGGCGGCGCGCGGGTAGCGCCGCCGAAGCCGCTCGAGCCGGTCGGGCACGAGCGACTCGTCCACCTGCGTCTCCCACGTCCACCGCGGCTCGGGGTCGGACATGGCCAGGAGGAAGCGCTCGCCGCGGCGGCGGAAGTGGAAGCCGCTCTCGGCCTCGACCACCATCGGCAGGCCGTCGGGCAGGTCCGGCAGCGGCGTCGTCTCGAGCAGCTGCCGGCAGAGCGGCCGCACCGGCAGCTCCACCCCCGCCGTCGCGCCGAGCTCGGCCGACCAGGCGCCGCACGCGATCACCAGCACGTCGGCCGCCACCGCCTCCGCGGGCACGCCCTCGCGCACCTCCACGCCCAGCTCGGCGGCGCGGCGTAGCAGCTCGCCCGCCACCGCGGGCGGGTCGGCCACGCCGTCGCCCCAGCAGCACGTCGCGCCGAGCACGTCGTCGACCGCGAGACCCGGGACGACGGCCGCGTCGACCCGCTCGACCGGCACGCCGAGCTCGAGCTGGAGCGTCCGCCGCGCCTCCAGCTCCGCCAGCCCCTCCTCGGTGGTCGCGACGAACAGGTAGCCCACCTGGCGGAAGAAGCGCTGTCCGAGCGCCGCGAGGAAGGCGACGCTCTCGCGCGCGAGCACGACCTCCTCGGGCGTCGAGAACTGCTGGCGCACCCCGCCCATCGCCCGCGCGGTCGAGCCGCCGGAGAGCTCGCCGCGCTCGGCCACCACCACGTCCTCCGCCCCGAGCAGGGCGAGGTGGTAGGCGATGCTCGCACCGACCGCGCCCGAGCCGGCGACGACTATCCGTCGAGCCACGGCCTCACGGCCTCGTCCAGCGCGGCCGCCTCGGCCGCGCTCAGCCCGCGCAGCGGCGCGCGCACGTCCTCGCGCAGCGGCACGCCCCGGACGCGGGCGACGTGCTTCAGCGCGGCGTGGCGCGGGAAGCGCTCGACCTCGCTCCGCAGCTCGGCGAGACGATCGCTGCGGTCGCGCACCGCCGCCACCACCTGGTCGGGAAACGCGCCGGCGAGCGCCGAGACGGCGCCGACGGCGCCGCCGGCGAGGCCGCGCCCGATGAAGGCCTCCGGGCCGACGAAGACGTCGAGGCCCTCGGCGAGGTAGGGCTCGAACCGCTCGTACGGCGTGTCCGACACCTTCATCCCGGCGAGGTTCGGCGCCGCCTCGCGCAGCCGCGCGAGCACGGCCGACGTGACGGCGTAGCCGCTGGCGCGCTCGAACTCGTAGACGTAGAACGGCAGCGGCGAGCACGCGCGCGCCGCGGCGGCGAGGTGCGCGAGCAGCGCGTCGTCGTCCAGCACGAAGTACGGCGGCGCGATCACCGCGACGGCGTCGGCCCCGAGCACCGCGGAGTACTCCGCGAGCGCCACCGTGTCGGCCGTCGACTGCGCGCCGCAGTGCACCGCGACCTGCAGCCGGTCGCGCGCCTCCTCCACGAAGAGCTCGGCGACCCGCCGCCGCTCGTCCAGGGCGAGCAGCACGCCCTCGCCCGTCGTGCCCATCGCGAGGAGACCGTCGAGGCCGTGACCGGCCAGGAAGTCGACGTACGGCGGCACCGCATCCTCGTCGAGCTCCGCACCGTCGTCGCGCAGCGGCGTGAGGGCGGCCGCGATCGCTCCGCGCAGCATCGGGGCGAAATCTATGCTCTGCCGTCGTGGCCAGCCTGCGCGTCGAACGGGACGGCCCGGTGCTGCGCGTCACGCTCGCGCGCCCCGACCGGCGCAACGCCTTCGACGCGTCGCTGATCGCGGAGCTCGCGGAGGCGTTCGTCGACGTGGGGCGCGCGCGGGCCGTGGTGCTCGCCGGCGACGGGCCGAGCTTCTCTGCGGGAGCCGACGTCGAATGGATGCGGTCGTCGGTGGACCTCTCGTTCGACGAGAACGTCGCGGACGCGACGGCGCTGCGGCGGATGCTCGAGGCGATCGACGGCTGCCCGGCGCCGGTGCTGGTGCGCGTGCAAGGCCACGCGCTCGGGGGCGGCGCGGGCCTGGTGGCTGCGGCCGACGTCGCGCTGGCGGCGCGCGACGCGGTGTTCGCCTTCTCGGAGGTGAAGCTCGGGATCATCCCGGCCGTGATCTCGCCGTTCGCACTCGCGAAGATCGGGCCCGGCGCGGCGCGCCGCTACTTCCTCACCGGAGAGCGCTTCGACGCGGCGACGGCGCTGCGCATCGGCCTCGTGCACGAGGTCGCCGACCACCTCGACGAGGCGGTCGAGCGCGTGCTCGGGGAGCTGCTCTCGGCGGGGCCGCAGGCGGCGCGGTGGGCGAAGCGCCTCGTGCGCGAGCGGCCCGGCGGGCCGGAGACCGCGCAGTGGATCGCGACGCGCCGCACGAGCGACGAGGGTCAGGAGGGCCTGCGCGCGTTCCTCGAGAAGCGGCCGCCGTCCTGGCGCGTCAGCT
>JBBWZD010000093.1:0-3033 GCA_039648875.1 Actinomycetota bacterium | reverse complement strand
CGGCTCAGGCGGGTCGAGCACGCGGTCTGGCTGATCCCGAGCACGCGTGCCGCGCTCGGGCCGTCGAGCTCGAGCAGGACGCGCAGCGCCACCACCTCGCGCTCGGCGGGCGGCAGCTCCCGCAGCGCCTGCTCGAGCGGGCCGGGCAGGCCCTCGCCGAAGAAAGCCTCGTCGGCGGCGTCCGTGCGGCCGAGCGCGTACGTCTCCTCACGGCGGCGGCGGCGCGTCTCGGCGCGGAACCAGTCCACGGCGACGCTGCGGGCGATGCGGCAGAGCCAGGTCCTCGGCGCGCCGCGCCGCGGGTCGAAGCGCCGCCAGCTCCGGAACGCCTTCTCGAACGTCTCGGCGGCGAGATCCTCCGCCGCGGAGCGGTCGCCGGTGAGGAAGACGAGGTAGCGGTAGACCGCGTCGAGGTGCTCGGCCGCGACCTCGGCGAACCCGGGCCGGGCGCCGAGCGCCCGCGGCGGCTCGAGGGAGGTCGAGGCGGCGTTCACGTGCCGATATACGGCGCCGAGGCGGCCGATCGTCACATGCAGGGGCCGGCTGCCGCCTGCCCGCCCGGCCCGACCTCGTGCTCGACCGGCGCGGTGGCGGTCTGGAGGCAGTACGACGTCGCGTCGGCCCGCACGAGCACGACCCCGGATCCGGGCGGCAGCGTCGCGCCCGCGTAGGTGCTCTTCTCGGCGAACCACCCCTGGAGCACCTCGTCGGCGCCGCGCAGGTTCGTCCCGGCGACGGCCGACTGGCCCCGAGTCTCGGCGTGGGTGATCGCGGGCGCGGTCGGGCCGTTGCTGCCGAGTTGCGCGACGAGGAGGTACGCGCCCACGGCGAGCGGGACGAGCAGCAACAGCAGTCCGAACATGCGTCCCACCAGCCCATTATCGGCTCTTCGGAGCGCGAAATGAGCGCTGCTAGCGTGGGCCGCATGCGCCGGCTGCTCCTGCTCGTCGCGGTGCTCGTGTTCGTGGACACGATGCTCTACGCGGCGCTCACTCCCCTCCTGCCCCACTTCTCGCACGAGCTCGGGCTTTCGAAGCCGCGGGCGGGCCTGCTCGTCGCCGCGTACGCGCTGGGCGCGCTGCTCGGGGCCCTGCCGGGCGGCGTGACGACCGTCCGGCTCGGAGCACGCCGCGCCGTGCTCGCGGGGCTCACGCTCATGGGTCTGGCGAGCCTCGGCTTCGCCTTCGCGGGCGGCTTCTGGACGCTGTTCGCGGCGCGGCTCTTGCAGGGCGGCGCCAGCGCCTTCACCTGGGCAGGCG
The DNA here is from genome assembly GCA_039648875.1 of Actinomycetota bacterium. Classification (GTDB taxonomy): domain Bacteria; phylum Actinomycetota; class Thermoleophilia; order Gaiellales; family Gaiellaceae; genus Palsa-739. Next base: position 1,774 of record JBBWZD010000093.1, on the reverse strand, counting down.
CCTTCGCATGGCTGCTCACCGTTGCGCCGCGCGAGCGGCGAGGGGAGCTGCTGGGGAGCGCGATGGGCGCGGCCGTCTTCGGCGCGCTGCTCGGGCCGGTCGTCGGCGCGGCGGCGGCGCTGCTCGGCCGCGCGGTCGTCTTCGCGTCGCTGGCGGCACTCGCGCTCGTACTGGCGGGGTGGGCGCTCCGGTTCGACGCTCCGCCGGCGGCGCAGCACCCGCCGGCGGCGCTGCCGCGAGCCCTGCGGAACCGCCGCTTCGCCGGCGGGCTGCTCCTCATGTCGGTGCCCGCCCTCCTCTTCGGCGTGCTGGGCGTACTCGGGCCGCTGCGCCTCTCCGCCGCCGGCTGGGGCGCGGCTGCGATCGGCGCCGTCTGGCTGACGGGGGCGGCGCTCGAGGCGGCGCAGGCGCCGCTCGTCGGCCGGTTCCTCGACCGCCGCGGGCGGCTCCTGCCGGTGCGCGTCTCGCTAGCCGCGGCGGCCCTCTGCTCGCTCGGGCTCGCGACCGGCGCGCGGCCGCTCGCCTACGTGCCGCTGATCGTGCTCGCCAGCGTCGCGTACGGCGTGCTCTTCACGCCGGCGTTCGCGCTGATCGCCGACGGCGCCGAGGAGGCGGGGCTCGCGCAGGGGCTCGCCTTCGGCCTGATGAACGCGGCCTGGGCCACCGGCGCGCTCGCCGGCCCGGCAGCGGGCGGCGCGATCGCGGGGGCGGCGGGCGACTCGATCCCGTTCGTACTCGCCGCCGTGCTCTGCACCGGCGTGCTGCTGCTCGTCGGCTGGCGCGGCACGGAGCGGCCGCGGGTCGCCCTGTCCGAGCGGACGTAGCCCCTCTCAGGCGCGGACCGGCCGCTCGAGCCCGAGCCGGCGCAGCTCCTCGTCCGCGAGTTGCGTCCGCACCGGCTCTTCGAGGGCCCTCCGCGGATCGGGAGCGACGACACGGAGCTCGCTGTACGGGAGGTGCAGAAGCGCCCGGCGCGCGAGGAACTCGTCGAGCCCGGGCTCCCGCCCCCACGCCGCCAGCGCGTCGTGGACGGCGCGGCGGTCGCGCTGCCAGCTGCGGCGGAGCGGCAGGTAGAGCGCGAGCACGGGCAGCGTCGGGATCAGCCCCGCGGAGAGCCCCAGCAGGACGGCGAGGCGGTCTACGGTGCCCCGGCTCGCTCGGCCGCTCGCCTGCGCGCTCGCGCCCGCGTCCCGCACCTGGTCGGCGAACCTGCCGACCTCCCCGCCGACGAGCGGAATGTGCCCGATCGTCTCCAGCGCGTCGCCGGTCGTCCTCACGGCGGTGCCCGCCTTCACGACGGTGTCGCTGAGCGCGTGCAGCGAGCTCACCTCGTACCCCGTCCATGCGCCGAGCCCGATCCACAGCGCCGCCCAGGCCGCGAGCGCGACGTTCAGCGCGCGCATGGCGCGCAGCGAGAGGACGGGCACAACCTCGTTCTGGCGGCGGAAGGAGTGCGCTAATCCCGCCGTGAGCGGACGCTACGGCCGGTGAAGGAGCTGCGCCACGAGCGCGATCTGCTGCTTCGCCTCCTGGATCGCCGCTCGACCGGCGGTCAGCTCGGCCGTCGGCCTGGGCCGCGATCGAGTCGGCGAAGCTGCAGCCTGGCTCGCGAGGTCGGCGGGCCTTCCCGTACGGGGAGCCTTCGGCGGAGCGGGCGGTGCGGCTGCGGCCGCGGGCTTCGGTGGGGCCGGCGGCGGCGGCGCGCTCGCCTTCGGCGGATTCTTCGCCGGCGGCGGGATTGCGGGCGCCTCTGCTGCGGCGGGCTCGCGAGCAG
>JBBWZD010000076.1:0-4634 GCA_039648875.1 Actinomycetota bacterium | reverse complement strand
ACGTGGATGCCGCGGTTGCCGGAGATCTTCGGCCAGCCGACGTACCCGATCTCGTCGAGCACCTCGTGCACGATCGCGGCGACGCGCTTCCCCTCGGCGAGCCCGGTACCCGGCTGCGGGTCGATGTCGATCCGCAGCTCGTCCGGTCGCTCCACGTGGGCGCGACGGGAGGGCCAGGTGCCGAACTCGAGCGTCGCCAGGTTCGCGGCCCAGACGACGTGCGCGAGCTCCGTCACACAGAGCTCGTCGGCATGCCGGCCGGAGGGGAACGTCACCCGCGCCGTCTCGATCCACTCCGGCCGCCGCTCCGGCACGCGCTTCTGCCAGATCACCTCGCCTCCCACGCCCTCGGGCTGGCGCTTGAGCTGGCACGGGCGCTCGTACAGCGCCCGCACGATCCCGTCGCCGACCGCGAGGAAGTACCGCACGAGGTCCAGCTTCGTCTCGCCGCGGGCCGGGAAGTACACCTTGTCCGGATTCGTCACCTTGACGGTGCGCTCCCCGACCTGGAGCTCGACGAACGGCGACGGCACGAGCGCAGTATCGCCGCGAGCAGGCCGAAAAGGGGAAGCCCGCCGCGGGGCCGCGGCGGGCTTTGAGGGTGAGGGTTCCGGGGAGGTAGGGCTGACCCGGAGTTCCCATCATCCTGTCCGAGGGAGACGGCGCCTCCCGAGAAAGGGGGATCTTCGCCCGGGAGTCGAAACGGGGGTGCGCTATCGTTCCGACCTCGGGAGAAGTGGCCGAGTGGCTGAAGGCGGCGCCCTGCTAAGGCGTTAGGTGGGGAGAATCCCTGCCTCGAGGGTTCGAATCCCTCCTTCTCCGTTCACGCCCGCGCCGGGAGCCCGTCGTCCGTCTTCAGGCGCCCGGCGGCTACGATGCCCCGACTGCGGAGGGGTGGCAGAGCGGTCGAATGCGGCGGTCTCGAAAACCGTTACGGGCCGTTAGGTCCGTCGAGGGTTCAAATCCCTCCCCCTCCGCTTCACCTGCTCCAGAGCCCGCTAGCGGAGCGCCTCGATCGACGCCGTCGGGACGATTCCCTCGACCCTGCGCGCCAGCTCAGCGTCCAGCGTGACGAAGGCGTCCGCCTGCAACTGGGTGAGCGCTACGTACTCCGCGTCGTAGGTCTGCGCCCAGCCGAGCTGGTCGGCGACCTCCCACGCGCGTCGCCGCAGCACGGCGTCTCCGAGGAGCCTGATCGGCAGCCGGCGGATCTGCGCGAGGCGGTCGCGCGCCACGTCGGCCGCGATCTCCCCCCGCTGAACTGCCTCGTGCAGATCCGACAGCGTCTGCGAACGCAGGAGCGTCGGTGCGAGCAGCTCGTGCTCGGGCGCGACCTCGAGGGCGCCGCCCGCCAGGTGGAGCACGGCGCTGGAGTCAACGACGAACCTCGTCACGCCGCAACTCTAGATGGCCGACGGCGTAGGGCCGCATCCGTCCCGGGCGTTCGCCCGTTCTAGTGCGGACGCGCGGTTCGACTACCCGGCGAGGGGCGTGCAATTGGGGGTGATGTGGTGAGCTGGCCGTGGCGGCGAAGACATCGGGCACGGGCGCAGGTGGCGCTGCTCGTGTGCGCGGCGGTGCTGCTCGCCGCGGCAGCGATCGCAGGCGTCGGCTGGGCCGCCGGCTACCGCACGACGCTGCGCGTGCTCGAGCATCCGCACTGGCCGTGGTTCCTGCTCGCGCTGCTCGGCGAAGGAGCCGCGTACGGCGGCTACCTCTTCGCGTTCCGCGGCGTGACGCACGTCGAGCAGGGGCCGCGCCTCTCGCACCGTGAGTTCCTCGCGGTCGTGACCGCGGGCTTCGGCGGCTTCGTCGTCCGCAGCGGAGCGGCGGTCGACCAGCACGCCTTCGAGGCGACCGGGGAGAGCGAGCGCCAGGCGAAGGTGCGGGTCGGCGGGCTGAGCGCGCTCGAGCACGCGCCACTCGCGCCGGCCGGATGCATCGCGGCGATCGTGCTGCTGCTCGAGGGCGCGAAGAAGCCGCCGCTCGACTTCCTCTATCCCTGGGCGATCGCCCCGCCGATCGGGTTCGTCGGGGCGTTCTGGCTCGCATCCCGCTATCGCGACGCCTGGCGCGGGCGCGGCGGCTGGCGGGAGAAAGCGTCGGAAGCGCTTCACGCGGTCTGGCTGCTCCGGAAGCTCGCCTCCGACCCCCGGGAGCACTGGCCCGCTTTCGCAGGGATGAGCCTCTACTGGGCCGGAGACATCGTCGCCCTCGGCGCCTGCCTCGCCGCCTTCCGGGTCCAGCTCGGGGTGGCGCAATTGATCCTCGGCTACGCCGTCGGGTACGTCCTGACGCGGCGGACCGCGCCCCTCGGCGGCGCCGGCTTCGTCGAGGCCGCCCTGCCCTGGTCGCTCTACTTCAGCGGGGCGCCGCTCGCGGTCGCGCTGCTGGCGGTGGTGGCATACCGCATCGTCAACCTCTGGCTGCCGATGCCCTTCGCATTCCTCAGCCTCCCGATCGTGCGCGACCTCGGCGAGCGGCACACGGAGCCGTTCGAGGCCGCGCCCCGCACCGGCACGGGCGAGAAGGAACCAGCCCTCCGGCCCGGCTGAGGCCGCGGTACACGCGGTACCGGGGCGGCACCGCCGGGGCGGGGGCGAGCGGCGCGGCCGCCGCGACGCGGTACTCTGCGCCGGCACCGGGAGAGGTGTCCGAGTGGTCTAAGGAGCGCGACTGGAAATCGCGTACGTGCCGAAAGGTGCGTCGCGGGTTCAAATCCCGCCCTCTCCGCTTCTCGCGACCGGCCTCCGGGCCGGTCGCGCCGTCAGCCGACGCTCAGCTTCGCGGACATGCCGGCCGCCTCGTGGCCCGGCACGCTGCAGTAGAGGGTGTAGTTGCCCACCGAGAGCGAGACGGTCAGCTTCGCGCTCTGCCCCGGCGGGATGAGCGGCGTCTTCGTCGGGCCCGCCACCTTGCCGCCCCGCACCGCCAGGTTGTGCGGGACCTTGCCGACGTTCTGGACAACGAAGGTGATCTTGCCCTCGGGGAGGGTCGAGAGCGCGGGCAAAGCGATCCTGAACTCCGACTCCTGCACCTTCAGGGTCGTGACGCGCGGGCCCTCGCGGCCGGCGGCGCTCTCGGCGCCCTTGGCCTCGCTCTCGCCGCCGAAGGTCTCGACGGCGGCGATCATGGCCGCGAACAAGACGAAGCACGCGATCAGGAAGACGCTGAGCCCGTTCTTCCCGGGGAAGTCGGGCCGGCGGCGCGGCGCGACGAAGGACGAGGCGAGCGCGAACGCGATGAACACGATCGCGACGACCCCGAGCCCGATCTTGTGTCCGCTCGACAGCCCGGCCAGCAACACGGGGCGCTATTTCATCACATCAGGCAGCGAGCAGTCGCCGCTCGTCGCGGCGGCGCCGCGCCCGCGCCAGGCCCCACGCGAGGGCCGCGGCAAGCGCGAGGGGGCCGGCAACGATCAGCGCGAAGAGCACGATCGTCGCCTCGAGCCCGAGGAAGCCCGCTGCGGAGTGCAGCATCCGGCCGAGCCTGCCGCGACGATGCGGCACAGGCACTACCGACTCCTTCGTCTCGAGCACGAGCGATACCCGCGCCGTCGTTCCGGCGGCGACGGTGCCGTTCCGCGCGTCGAGCTGCTGCGAGAGGGTGCGCTTCGACTCGGCGAGCCTGATGCGGAGCAGCACCCGTTGCGCGTCCGGCAGGGCCGGGTCGCGCAGCGCCCGCTGCAGCGCGGCGACGGTGCGGCGCAGCTGGCCGATCTGCGCCGACTCGGCGGCGAGCGCGTGCTGGAGATCCTCGACCGACACCTGTTGCGAAACGAGCGTGCCGAGGCCGGCGAGGCGCGCGAGCGCACGTTGCACGTTCTGCGCCGGCACGCGCAGCTCGAGGAACGACTCGCCGCCTCCGCCCACAGGTGTGCGGTAGACGACCGACTGGGCGTAGCCGCCGAGCGAGGCCGCGACGCGGGTCGCCGCCGTCGTCGTCACGGACAGACGGTCCACGTCGGGGACCCGGACGACGAGGGACGCGTCCGTGTGCTGCAGGCGGCCGCGGCCGCCGAGGCTCGGCGCCGTCGCGGCGCGGGGCCTTGCGCCGGCCGCCGCGGGGACGGGCGCGGCCGACGTCCAGCCGCCGGCGGAATGCTTCTCGAGGCTCCGCGCTACAGGCGGATTCTCTCGAAGCGCCGATCCGGACCCCGTGGAGGCGCCCTGCTCCGAGACGCCGCCGCCCGAGCCGGCGAAGCCGTGCACGAGCGCGGCCACCACCGCGACTGCGAGCGCCGCCGGCAACGCGACCAGCGCGAGCCGGAGCGACGGACGCCGCGCAGCGAGTCTCCGCCGCTCGGTCGTAGCCGAGAGCACGCGGGCCCGGAGCTCCTCCGGCGCGCGCAGCGCCGCCCCGCGCAGCTCTCCGAGCAGCTCGCTCCGCGTCGCCTCAGCGGCGGTTCGCGGCGCGTCGCCGCGCAGCAGCGCCTCGAGGCGCTCGAAGCCGATCACGTCAGTCGCGGACATCGTCGATCCTCTCTTCCAGTCGTCGCAGCGCACGGCTCAGGCGGGTCGAGCACGCGGTCTGGCTGATCCCGAGCACGCGTGCCGCGCTCGGGCCGTCGAGCTCGAGCAGGACGCGCAGCGCCACCACCTCGCGCTCGGCGGGCGGCAGCTCCCGCAGCG
>JBBWZD010000072.1:0-49862 GCA_039648875.1 Actinomycetota bacterium | reverse complement strand
CGCGGCGTCCAGTGCTTCATGCCCGTGAACACCGGCAGCTCGAGCTCCGCCTCCAGGGCCCCGCGGGTCCGCTCGGTGATCGCGTTGAGCGGCGACGACTCCTCGATGCCGAGCCGCCGGTACCGCTCGACGAGGTCATCGAGCTGCTCGGGCGCGATTGGCCTGCCGCCGCGGATGTCCGCGTAGTAGGCGGGCACGTCGGCAAGCCGCTCGGGCGAGCCGTAGGCCATGAGGACGACGGCCTCGGTCGGCGGTACGACCGTCAGACCCGCGCCTCCACCGTCCGCTCCTGCACCAGCGCCGCGAGGCGGGTCAGCGCATCGGGATCGGTCTGCGGCAGCACGCCGTGGCCGAGGTTGAAGATGTGTCCGGAGCGGCCGCGCGCCCGCTCGAGCACGTCGAGGGCCGCCGCCTCGACGCGCTCCCACGGCCCGAGCAGGACGGCTGGGTCGAGGTTGCCCTGCACCGCCCGCTCCTCGCCGACCGCCTCCCATCCCGCGTCGAGCGGGATCCGCCAGTCGAGGCCGACGGCATCCCCACCCGTGCGTGCGAGCTCCTCCAGCAGCGGGGTCGAGAGGCCGGTGCCGAAGTGGATGGTCGGCGCGTCGACGGCGTCGAGGATCCGCGCCGAGTACGGCGCCACGAGCTCCGCGTAGTCCTGCGGCGACAGCACGCCCACCCACGAGTCGAAGAGCTGGATCACGTCGGCGCCGGCGCTCGCCTGCGCGGCGACGTAGAGAGAGAACTGCTCCGCGAGGCGCTCGAGCAGCGCGTGCCAGACGCCCGGCTCCCGGTACATCAGCGCCTTCGTCCGGGCGAAGCCGCGGCTCGGCCTCCCCTCGACCAGGTACCCCGCCACGGTGAAGGGGCCGCCGCAGAAGCCGACCAGCGCCTGCTCGGGCTCGAGCTCGGCGCGCACGATGCGCACCGCCTGGAGGATCGCCTCGTCGGGCTCCGTCACCGCGAGCCGCTCCACGTCGGCGCGAGACTCGACGGGGTGCTCGACGACCGGGCCGACGCCCTCGACGAGCTCGACGCCGATGCCCATCCCGAGCACCGGCGACATGATGTCCGCGAAGAGCACCGCCGCATCCACCCCGTGGCGGCGCACCGGCTGGAGGGTCACCTCCGCGCACAGCTCGGGGGTCCCGGCGAGGTCGAAGAAGCCGTGGCGCTCGCGGACGGCGCGGTACTCGGGCAGTGAGCGCCCAGCCTGCCGCATGAACCAGACCGGCGTGCGCTCCACCGGCTCGCGCCGGCACGCGCGGACGAGGAGCGGCGCTGTCACGCGCCTAGACTAGTGCCGCATGCCGCCTTCGGGCCCTCTCGTCGCGCGCTGGCGCACGCTCGAGCACGGCCCCGTCGAAGCAGGCGCGCTGGGGCGGGCGACCGTGGAGGTCGAGAACGCCGGCACCGCCACGTGGCGCACGCGCGGCCCCGAGGAGGGCCTCTTCGTCGCCTATCACTGGCTCGACGGGCGCGGCAACGCGATCGTCTGGGACGGCTACCGGACGCCGCTCGAGCGGTCGCTCGCCCCGGGCGAGACGCTGCGGCAGCAGATCGCGCTCCGCGGCCCGATCCCGCCGGGGCGGTACCGGCTCGCGGTCGACCTCGTCGAGGAGCGTCGCTTCTGGCTCGCCGACCTCGGCGGCACGCCGCTCGAGGAGGAGGTCGACGTGGTGCCGCGGGACGCGGCGGCGGCCCGCGCATACCTGGCCGACGAGGCCGAGCCGGCCCCGGGCTGGCGGGAGGGCGTCCTCGCCCTGCACGCGGAGGGCTACGGCGCCGTCGGCGGCGCCGTCGAGCGTGAGCGCCGGCTGCTGCGGCGCGCGGAGCCGGAGCTCGCGCCCTACGGGCCGGGCGGCGGCCGCCATCCGCGCTTCCCGCACCCGCTCGTCTGCCCGTCGCTGCTGCCTCCGCTCGAGCCGAACGACGAGGTGGCCGGGCTGCCGGCCTACCGCCCCGACGGCGAGGAGCCGTGGATGTTCGACGGGCGGCTGCGCGTCACACTTCGATCGCGATCTGGTCGTCGACCCGCGTGAAGACGAAGGCCCCGAGCGCGAGCGCCGCCCCGCACGCCACGACGAGGTAGAGGACGTCGCCCCACGCGGGCAACCGGCCGAGGAACAGCGGCGCCCGCACGGCTTCGACCGCGGGCGAGAGCGGGTTCGCCCAGTGGATCGCCTCGATCACGCGGGGATGGTTGCCCGCGCCCGGCACCGCCGACAGGGAATAGATGATCGGCGTCAGGAAGAACCACGGGACGAGCAGCGCGGCCACGATGAACTCGACGTCGCGGAAGAGCACGTTGAGCGAGGCGAGCGCGAGGGCGAGGCCCGAGACGAGGCCGACGACGAGCACCGCCAGCGGCACCGCGAGCCATTCGGTGGCCCGCGTCCGCGGCAGCGCGAAGAAGTCGACCACGAGCAGCAGCGCCAGCATCACGACGAAGCTGACGAGATGCGCGGAGACGACCGAAAGCGGCACGAGCTGGCGCGGGAACCGCGTCTTGCGGATGAGGTTCGCGTTGTCGAGCATCGAGCGCGTCGACGACTGGAGCGCGGCCGCGAAGAACGCCCAGATCGCCAGGCCCGACAGCAGGAAGAGCGGATAGTCGCCGCCGTTCGCGATGGGCGACTTCCAGACGACGCCGAACACCAGCAGGTAGACGCCCATCAGCAGCACCGGGTTCGCGACCGTCCAGAGGACGCCGAGCGCGGAGCCGCGGTACTTCGCCTGCAGGTCGCGGCGGAAGAGGTTCCCGAAGAGCTCGCGGTAGCGGACGAGGTCGGCGTAGATCGCCAGGGTCGTCACGTCAGCCGCGCCGCTTCCGCGCGTAGATCGAGACGCCGGAGTAGTGCGCAGCGCTCAGGTGCGCGAGCGCGCCGAGCGACGGGCCGACCTTCGGCGCGCGCGACAGGAGCTTGCCGTACGGCACTGGTGCGAACCCGTCGGCCCGCTCGAGCCGGCGGATGCCGAGCCCGGCGCGCACGAACGCGCCGACGTAGGCCCAGATCGTGTGCACGTGCTCGTTGATCCCGACGGCCTTCTCGGCCGCCTGGTCGGGATTCTCCGCGCTGCGGCCGACACCGCGCGTGCCCTCGTTCAAGCCGGCGACGACGGCGCCGCGACGCGCGACGCGCGCCATCTCCCGCACCATGCGGGCGAGGTCGAGCGCGTGGTGGAGCGTCGCCACGCAGTAGACGACGTCGAACGCCCCGTCGGGAAACGGCAGGTGCTCGCCGTCGGCCTGCACCCGGCCGAAGTCGCCGTAGAAGGCGCCGCGGCCGAGGCCGATCTTCGGGTCGACGAGGATGTCCGTGGCCACGAACTCGCACTCGCGCTCGAGCCAGAAGCGCGAGGCCCACGCCTTCGCCGCCCCCACCTCGAGCACGCGCAGCCCTCGCGCGTCTCCCACGTACCGGTCGAGCAGCACCTGCAACGAGTGGCCGTTCGCGCCCCAGTTGGGGTCGTCCCAGCCGAGGTCGCGGTTCACGAACGGGAGCACCGCGTCGACCGCGTCGTCGGGCTCGTACCAGCCCTCCGCCCGCGCCTTCTCGACCCAGCCGGCGGTCTCCCCCAGCTTCGCCCTCGCACCCGGCAGATCCTCGTGGAGCAGCAGCGGGATGCCGGCCTCGACCCCGAAGGAGCGGCCGCAGCCGCTGCACGAGAGCGAGCCGTCGCCCTCGCGGAGAGCGCCCCGGCAGATCGGGCAGCGGAGAAGCTCGAGAAGGGCCGTTTCCACGTCTGCCTCGGCGGCCAAACTACCCGAAGGAGCCCGCGCGAGCCCCGTGCCCATACACCCGCTTAACAGCACGTGACTACCCTTCGGCGCGTGCCACGAGCCGCTGTGACTCCGCGGCGGAGGCGCGTAGCTCCGTGACCGTCGCCGCGGCCGCACTCGTCGCTCTTCCCGCGAGCCTGCTCACGATCTGGGCTCTCCTGCGGACGCCCGCGGCACGGCACGTCGTCGCGGCGCCGCGGGCCGACCGCTGGCACCGGCGCTCGACGCCCCTGCTCGGCGGCAGCGGCATCTTCGCGGGCCTGCTCGCGGCGGCCGGCGTTGCGGGCGCGGCGGGCCTGATCCCGATCGGACACGAGCTGGCCGGGATCCTGGGCGGCTGCGCGATCCTCTTCCTCGCCGGGCTGCTGGACGACGTCTTCCACCTCTCTCCGCTCGCGAAGCTCGGCGCCCAGCTCGCAGCCGCCGCCGTGGTGCTCGCGGCGGGCGTCCGCGTCGAGATCATCGGCAACGACGTCGCGGCGACGGCGCTCGGCGTCCTCTGGCTGGTCGGCATGACAAACGCGTTCAACCTGCTCGACAACATGGACGGCCTCGCGGCCACGCTCGCCGCCATCGCCTGCGCCTTCTTCGCGGTCGACGCCTTCACGCAGCACCCGAACCCGCTCGTGGCCACGCTCGCGCTGGGGCTCTGCTTCGCCTGCCTCGGCTTCCTGCCGTACAACCTCCGCCTGCGCCGCCCCGCAGCGGTGTTCATGGGCGACAGCGGCAGCCAGGTGCTCGGCTTCGGCCTCGCCGCGCTCGGCCTCGCCGCGAGCTGGACCGTCGCCGGCTCCACGGTCGCGACGCTGCTGCTGCCGCTGCTCGTGCTGGCGGTGCCGATCCTCGACACGACGCTCGTGACGGTCGTGCGCGTGCTCGAGGGACGGCCGGTGACGCGGGGAGCGCGCGACCACGCCTCGCACCGGCTCGTCTACCAGGGTCTCTCCGACAAGCGTGCCGTCGTCCTCCTCGCCTGCGTCTCGGCCGCCCTCGGCCTGACGAGCCTCGCCTACAACGTCCTCGACGACACGCGCGTCACACTCGTCGGCGTCCTCATCACCTTCGCCTTCCTGCTCCAGTTCGGGAGCTACCTCGCCGACGTGAACCACGCGCCCGACCCGTCCCGGGCGCCGTCGTTCGTCGCGTCGCTGCTGGTCCACCGGCGGCGGCTGGTCGAGGTTCTCGTCGACTTCGCCCTGATCTCGGCATCCTTCACGGTCGCGTTCATCCTGCGTATGCAGGGCACCGGCTCGCCGTGGCAGCGGCACGTGTTCGACCTCTCGCTGCCGGCGATCCTCGTCGCGCGCTACGTCGCCTTCATCGCCTTCGGCCTCTACCGCGGCGTCTGGCGCTACGCGGGCGCGCGCGACGCGGCGAGCGTCGTCGGCGCCGTCGTCGCGTCGGAGGGCGCGGCGTTCCTCTTCGTGTGGGCGACGGTGCCGTGGGACGGCTTCGCGCGGGGCACCTATCTGATCGACGTCCTGCTCTGCTCCGCGCTCGTCGGCGCCTCTCGCTTCTGGGAGCGTGCGTTCGCGCGCGGACTCGCGACGCTCGTCGGGCGCCGGCGGCTGCGGCGCGAGCTGATCGTCGGCGCGGGCCGCAGCGGCAGGAGCCTGCTGCGCGAGCTGCGCGAGACGCCGGGCGAGCGGGTGGTCGGCTTCGTCGACGACGCCCCCGCGCTGCGGCGCCGCCGGATCCAGGGGGTGCCGGTGGTGGGGACCCTCGCCGAGATCGGCTGGGCGCTCGGCAGCTTGGCGCCCGACGCGGTGCTGGTGACGATCCCCGACGCCCCGAGCGAGCGCCTCGACGCCGTCGTGGAGGCGTGCCGGCGCGCGGACGTCCCCTGCCGCTTCGTCCGCCGCCACATCGACGAGCTCGCGCCCACCGCCGTCGTCGGCGCGACGGCGGAGTGAGCAGGGTCGCCGCCCCGCCGCGCCGCGTCGAGGCTGCGGCGCCGCGCGCGGCCGCGTCCACCGGGGTGGACCGGCTCCTGGCGGCGCTGCCGCTGGCGACGATCTACGTCTGGCTGTGCATCGTCTACGCCTTCGAGGCGTGGAAGCGCGTCACGCCGTGGCTCTTCACCGACGAGCTGGAGCTGACGCAGCTGTCGCGCTCGATCGCCGCGACCGGGCACGCGGCCCGGCGGGGCGAGGCCCACTCGCCGGTCTCGCTCTACACCGTCCTCACCGCACCGATCTGGCTGATCCACGACGTCGCGGCGGCGTACTCGACCCTCAAGTACGTCGACGCGTTCGTGATGGCCGCGGTGCTGTTCCCCACCTATTTCGTCGCGCGCATGGTCGTCCGGAAGCCGGCGGCGCTGTTCGCGGCGGCCGGCGCGGCCGCCGTCCCCTCGCTGGCGTACTCCTCCTACATCGTCGAGGAGACCCTCGCGTATCCCTACGCGGCGCTCTGTTTCCTGCTGATCGCGAAGGCGCTGGTGGTGCGCGGGCGCCGCTGGCCCGCGGCGGCGGTGGCCGCCTCGCTGGTCGCGCCCCTCGTGCGCGGCGAGCTGGTGGTGATCCCGATCGTCCTGGTGCTCGCGCTGCTTTTCGCAGCCTGGTCGAGCCCGCGGGCGCGCGACTGGCGGCGGACCTGGTCCACCGGCGACTGGATCGGCGTCGTGGTGCTCGTCCTCGGCGCGATCTTCCTCCTCAGCGGGATCGCCAGCCACCACTCGCTCGAGTGGCTCACCGTCACGCGGTACTACAAGCACCGCATCGTCGAGCAGGGCAACTGGGCAGCCGGCGCGCTCGCGATCGGCATCGGCGTGGTGCCGCTCGTCGCAGGCATCGCGTCGCTCCTGCGCGGCCCGGGGGAGGAGCCGAATCGCCGCCTGCGCATGTACCGCTGCGTCGCGCTCGCCGCGCTCCTCGGCTTCGGCCTCTACACGGCGATGAAGGCCGCGTATCTCTCGACCGACTTCGCGACGCGGGTGGAGGAGCGAAACCTCATCTACGTCGCCCCGCTGCTCTTCGTCGGCACCGCCCTCGTGCTGGAGCGGCGGCGCGCCAGCCTGCTGGGCATCCTCGTCGGCGCCGGCTACACGCTCTACCTCGTCGGCTACGCCGCCTACCACGCCGTCGGCTCGCCGTACGAGATGGGCGTGCAGCTCTACTCCGACGCGCTGGGCTTCGCGATCCTCCAGCAGGCGAACCGCTACCTCTCCGTGACGCCGGGGATCGCGCGCGCGGTGCTGCTGGCGATCGTCGTCGTCGGCTCGGTCGCCCTGCTGGCCGCACGCCTGGTGCGTGGACGCGAGCGGCTCCTCACGATCTCGGCCGCGGCGCTCGCGGTCGGCATCCTCGCCTGGAACCTCACGGGCGAGATCGGAGCCGCGGCCGGGACGGTCTCCATCGGCCGCGCCTTCGCCGCCTCCGTGCGCCACCCGTTCACGTGGGTCGACGACGCGACGGCGCTGCGCCCGACGCTCTACGTCGGCGCGAGCGAGCAGGACCAGGATCCCGAGTGGCTCCTCGAGTTCTGGAACCGGTCGATCGTGCGGGTCAGCAGCCTCGACGGCACCGTCGGCGGGCCCGGCCCGGCCGGCGGGCCGAACCTCGCGGCCGACGGACGCCTGACGTGGGGCGACGCACCCTCCCGCTACGACTTCGCGGTCGAGGACTGGCCGTGCGTGGACTTCGCGGGGCCGACGGTCGCGACGCACCTGTTCCACGCCGGCGGCCGCCTGCGGGTCTGGAAGCTCGTCCGGCTCACCCAGCCGAACCGCCTGCGCGCCGAGTGCAGCGGCATCTATCCCGACGGCTGGAGCGGCGCCGGCGACAGCGCCTACTTCCGCTTCGGCGGCCCGGCCGGCTGGTTGCGGATCGTCTACTCCCGGCGCGACTGGAGCGGCCGGAGCGGTCCGAGCCCGGTGCACTTCCTGCTCGGCGGCCTCGTGATCGACCCGAACGCCCAGCCCATCCTCGGACATGTGACGCGTCAGGCCACGAGCACCATCGACAGCCGGCAGACGAAGGTCGAGTGGCTGCGCGTGCCCCGCGGCCGCTTCGCCGTGCACGTCGTCGTGGACAGGAAGTTCGTGCCGGCCCGGTTCGACCGCTCGTCGGGCGACGTCCGGCTCCTCGGCGCGCAGGTCTCGTACCGCTTCTACCCTACCCGGCCCTAGGAGAGAGCTACCGCCACGCGAGCAGCCGCTCGGGGTGCTTGCGCAGGAAGCGGAGCATCGCCCGCGCGTGCCAGAGCGTGTGGCGGGTGAGGAAGCGCTTGTCGATCACCGCGGCGTACTCGTGGCGGACGACCGCAGCGGGCACGTACCACCGCTCCCAGCCGGCCTTCGCTGCCCGGTAGTTCAGGTCGATGTCTTCGCAGTACATGCGGAAGCCGGCGTCCCAGCCGCCGACGTCGTCGAGCATCGCCCGGCGCAGGAGCAGGAACGCGCCGAGCATCGTCTCGGCCTCGACCGGCTCCTCGGGTTGCTCGCCCAGCACGTAGTGCCCCCGCTGCCACCGCAGCGGCGGGAACAGGAGCCGCAGCGGCGTGCGCCTGACGAGCGTCGCCCCGACGGAGGGGAAGCTCCGCCGGGACGCCTGCCAGGTACCGTCGGCGTACAGCATCCGCGGCCCCGCGACGCCGCACCGCGGGTGCTCCTCCACGAAGGTGCGCAGGGTCGCCACGGCTCCCGGCTCCGGCAGCGCGTCGGGGTTCGCGACCAGGACGAGCTCGTGGCGGGTGCGCGCGGCGCCGAGGTTCGCGTTCGCGGCGAACGAGAGCGGACGCTCGTTCTCGAGCACCTCCGCGCCGTCCGGCAGCTCGGCCGGCAGGCTGCCGGGGACGTTCGCCACCACGACCAGCTCGTCCACCTGCGGCGCCAGGGCCGGCAGCGACTGGGCGAGCTCGGCCGCGTGGCCGTGCGAGACGACCACCGCGGAGACCTTCATCCGAGGATCTCGCGGTAGACCTCCACGGTGCGCCGCGCCGTCTCCTGCCACGAGAAGAGGCGCGCGCGCTCGACGCCCGCCCGCGACCAGGGCTCGGGGTCGGCGAGCACGCGCGCCAGCGCCTCGCCGAACTCCGCCGGCTCGGCGTAGGCGACCGCGTCGCCGCCGACCTCACGGACGGCGGCGTCGGGCGTCGCCACGACGGGCGTGCCGCACGCCATCGCCTCGGCGACCGGCAGGCCGAAGCCCTCGTAGCGGGTCGGGAAGAGCAGCGCCGCCGCCCCCTGGTAGAGCCGCACGAGCTCCTCGCCCGAGACGAAGCCGCGGACGTCGGCGCCCCGGCGGCGGAGCTCGGCGGCGAGGGCGCCGTCCTTCTCGGGACCGGCGACCACGAGCGGCAGGCCGACGGCACCCGCCGCGTCGGCCGCCGTCAGCGGATCCTTCCGCTGCTCGATCGCGCCGACGAGCAGCACGTAGTCGCGGCTGCGCTCGGCGGGAACGAAGGCGCCGTCGACTCCGAGCGGCGTCACGACGACGTCGTGCGGCGGCAGGCCGTAGAGCGCGACGAGGTCCTGCTTCGTCCGCGCCGAGATCGCCAGCACCCGCCGGGCACGCCGCGCCGAGCGCGGCACGACCAGCCGGAAGATCGCCGTCTCGCGGCGACCCATCAGGGAGGCGTCGCGCTCGAAGGACAGGTCCTGCACCGTCAGCACCGACGGGCACGGCAGCACCGGCGGCAGGGAGTGGACGAAGTGCGCGAGCGCGGGCCGCAGGCGGCGGAGGAGCAGCGGCAGTCGCACCGCCATCCGCAGCTCCTGGAGCCGCGCCGGCAGCCGGATCGGCTCCACGCCGGGGGGCACGAGCTCCGGCCGCCGCGTGATCGCCGCCAGGCGCAGGCCGTCGGCCACCGCCGGCAGCGCGCGCAGCAGCTGCGCGACGTAGGTCTCGTCGCCCGTCCGGTGCCGGCCGAGCACATCCGCGTCCACGACGACGAGGGGGGCGCTCAAGCGGCCGCCTCCCGGTACGCCTCCAGCGTCAGCCGGGCCGACTCGTCCCAGGAGAAGGCGCCCGCCCGCTCGAGGCCGCGGAGGCGCAGCTCGTCGCGCCGCGCGATCGCCTCCTCGATGCCCGCGGCGATCGCGCCGGAGCTGCCGGGGTCGACGAGCACGGCCGCGCCGCCCGCCACCTCCTCGGTCGCGCCGCCCGCCGAGGTCACGACCGGCGCGCCGCACGCCATCGCCTCGAGCACGGGGATGCCGAAGCCCTCGTACACCGACGGGTACGCCACGCAGGCGGCGCCGCGGTAGAGCCCCGCGAGCGCTTCGTCGTCCACGTCGCCGAGCCAGCGGACGTGAGCCCCGCGGGCCTGGACGCCGCCCCAGCCGCGGGCGCCGACGACCCGCAGCTCGAGCCCGAGGGCCGCGGTCGCCTCGATCGTCCGCGCGAGGTTCTTCCGCGGCTCGAGCGTGCCCACCGCGAGCACGTAGTCGCCGGCGGCGCGCGCGCCGGCCGGCGCGAACGCCGTGTCCGCGGCATTGGGCACCACGCGGATCTTCTCCCGCGGCACGTCGAGCACCGCCTCCAGCTCGCCGGCGGTGAACTCCGACACGGCGAGCACCCGGCGCGCCGCCCGCAGCACGCGCGGCACGACGCCCCGGCTGTAGGCGCGGGTCCACGAGGGGAACGCCTCCGGATGCCGGAAGACGCCGACGTCGTGCACCGTGACCACGAGGGGGGCGCGGCTGCGCAGCGGGCCGCGGTAGGTCGGGCAGTGCAGCACGTCCGCCTCCCGGGCGCGGCGGGGCAGGACGAGCGGGTACCAGGCGAGGTCGAGCCAGAGCGTGCCGGCGCGCCCCCGCGCGAAGCCGCTCACCGGCTCCACGTGCACCTCGCGCTCGAGCCGCGGCAGCAGCGCGCGCAGGTAGCGCGCCGTGCCGGCGCGTGTCTGCGCGAGCGCCGACACGTCCAGCGCCACGTTCATCCCGGCGCCCGCCACGCGGCCAGGTGCGCGCGCCCGTTGGCGAGCCAGGTGAAGGAGCGTGCATGCGCCAGGCCGCGAGGCACGAGCTGCTCACGTTCGGCGAGCGCGCGGCGGATGCCGTGGGCGAGGGCCTCGGCGTCTCGCGCATCGGCACGCACCGCCGCGTCGCCGCAGGCCTCGTCCAGCGACGGGTGGGACGAGACGACGCACGGCACGCCGCACGCCATCGCCTCGAGGACCGGCATCCCGAAGCCCTCGTAGAGCGACGGGTAGGCGAAGACGCTCGCGCCGCGGTAGAGGCTCGGCAGCTCCTCGTGCGGGGTGTATCCGAGCCGGACGATGCCGCGCGCCTCGAGCACGGGCTGCGTCCCCCAGCCCGCCGCCCCCGCCACGGCGAGCGCGAGGCCCGGGTCGAGCCGGCGGTGGGCGTCCACCAGCGTCGTCAGGTTCTTGCGCGGCTCCAGCGTCGCCACGGTCAGGACGTACGGACGGCCCAGGTCCCGCCGCTCCCCGGCGGCGGTGAAAGCCGAACCGACGCCCGGGTAGGCGACGTGGATCCGCTCCTGCGGCACGCCGAGCGTGTCGGCCACGTCGTCGCCCGTGAACCTCGAGTTGACGACGACCACGTCGCAGGCGCGCGCGGCGTGCCGGTACTTCGCGCCGTGCATGCGACGCGTGCGCGTGTGGACCCAGCCGGGAAAGCGAAGCGGCACGAGGTCGTGCACCATCGTCGAGCGAAGGCCGGCGCGCTGCGGCGGGTACATCCAGTCGCTGAAGTGGAGCACGTCGAAGCGGCCGAGGAAGCGCTCCGCTGCGGGCCTGCCGGCCCGGCTCCACAGCGTCCGCAGCGCGTGCGCCGCCGGGACTGCCGGAAGCCTCCGCTCGAGGTCGATCCCCTCCAGCGCCGCCTCGATCTCGCGCCGGCCGGCCGCGCTCGCCGGCGCGAACGCGAGCAGCTCGTCGCCGTCGGCGACGGCCTCCGCGAGCCCGAGCAGCGAGCCGCGTACGTAGTTGCCGACGCCCGTCCGCGGGTGCGACAGGGGCGAGACGTCGACGACGATCCTCACCTCGGCGGCGAGTAGCGGATGCGGTCGAAATGCAGCCCGAGCAGCCGGGTGTCCGAGCTCTTCCCGAACGCGGACGGCCGCCGCGCGGGCGAGATCGCGAACGTGACGCGGCACACGCCGCGGCGCGGCGTCAGCGGGAACGAGAACGGCTCGCCCGACGTCCTCGACGGCACCCTCAGCGTCCGCGGCGCGGTCGTCCCCGTCACCGCCACCTTCTGGGTGAGCCCCTCGAAGAGGCGCGCGTCGCTCTCCAGGACCACCGTGAGGCTGCCGCCGGCACACGAGAAGCGCTCCCAGGTCAGACGCGGGCCGGACCACGGGTGATAGGGGCCCTGGTAGAGCCCTTCGATGCGGGTCGTCGTCCGCACGGGACCGCTCACGCGGTAGAGCGCGAGCTGCTTGGCCGGATCGGCGGCGACCTGCGCCCCCAGAAGCGAGAGCGACCGCTCGGCGAGCACGTAGCGCTCCCGGATCGGCCGGCCGAGCCGGTCGCGCAGGATGCCGCTCCGCCGGTCGACGGAGATCGCGACTCCCGGCATGTCGCCGGGCAGCTTCGTGCCGAGCTCGTACACGCGGCCGACGCTGCGATTCCAGAACTCGTTCTCCCAGACCGCCAGCTCGTTCCCTCCGGACCAGAGCACCGCGACGCGCGCGCCGGGGGGAACCGCCGCGTCGACCCAGCTCCGGCGGGCGCCGACGCCCTGCGCGTACGCGCTCCGGGCGAGGCGCGGGAAGCTGTGCTGCCACAGCTCGAGGGGCAGCCACGTCGCGAGAAAGCCGAGGGCGACGAGCACGGGCAGCGCCGGCGCGTACCGGCGCGGGAACCAGAGGAACGTGGCGGCGAGCGCGACGCTGACGAGCACCGCCACGACCGCCACGCTGTCGCGGCCGGCCCACGCGTCGCCGAGGTACCACCACGGCTGGAAGGCGAGCGTGTCCGACTGCGACGTGACGTCGAGCAGGCTCACGAACGGGATCGTCCCCGGGAGGGCCGCCGCAAGGGCGGCCGCGACGACGGCCGCTCGCGGCGGCCGCGGCTGCCCGCGCTCGATCCACGCGAGCAGCGCGATCAGGAAGAGCGGCGCGAGGTAGAAGAGGTTGCGCTCCTCGATCCGGTGCGAGTACCGCGAGGCGAAGACTGCGACCTCGAGCACGAGCCACGCCGACACGGCGCCCGTGGCCGCGGCGAACGCGCGCAGGCGCGCGTCGAGGTGGCGGGCGTTCGCGAGCAGCACGATCAGCGCGGCGAACGGCAGCACCCACACGTAGAGGTCGAGCTCGGCGACGTGCAGCACGAGCCAGCGGAACGCCGGCCAGGGCCGATACCCGCCGTTGCTCGTGACGCTGTAGTTGCCCAGGATCTGCGCCGGCGAGCGGCCGCGCGCCGCCTCGACGACCACTGCGAGCACCGCCGCGAGCGCGACGGCGCCGTACAGCGGCTTGTAGGCGCCGATCCGCCGGGGCCGCCCGCGCTCGATCCAGGCGAGCGCGAGCGGCGCCGTGAGGACCGCCGCGACCAGCGCGACCGCCTGCGCGCGGGTCAGGAACGCGAGCGCGCAGAGCGCGAGCACCGCGAGCTGCCGCCGCAGCGTCGGGCGCTCGAGCGCGAGCACGAGCGCGAGCACGAGCCAGGCGAAGACTGGGTAGAAGACGTTCTCGGTCATCAGCGTGCCGGCATAGGCCAGCGAGGGCACGCCGACCGCGAGCGCGGCTGCGGCGAGCGCGGCGGGCTGCCGCACGACGCGCCGCGCGAGCAGGTACACCGGGAGCACGACCGAGCACACGACGAGCGCGTCGACGACGCGGCCCCAGCGGTACACGTCCGCGATCGGGCCGAGTGCCGCGTACACGGGCGAGAGGAGCAGCGGGTAGACGAAGCCGTAGTTCGCGTGGACGCCGCGGATGAGGAAGTGGCCGTTCGCGGCGAAGCTCCGCGCCATGTCGGAGTAGACGAGCTCGTCGACCATGATCCACGGCGAGCTCACGCGCAGCGCGAGCGAGAGCTGGACGGCCACGGCGACCGCGTACAGCGCCCCGAGCCACGCCCACGGCGGCCACGCCCGGAGCAGCCTCGTCCCCGGACCGGGTCCCGGGCCGTGGCCGGTCGCGGCGCGTCCGTCGGGGGAGACGAGGGCGGCGTCGCGCAGCAGCGTGGCGAGGGGCTCCGGCTCGAGCTCGACGTCGGCGGCCGCCGCGGCGACCTCGCGCAGCACCCGCTCGCGCACCGGCGCGTCGCCGGCGGCCTGCTCCAGCGCGGCCGCGTACTCCCCGGCGACTCGCTCGAGGCCGTGCTCCCGCTCGACGTAGGCGCGCGCGGCCTCGCCCGTGCGCGCCGCGACACCCGGCTCGGCCAGGCGCTCGAGCGCCGCCGCGATCGCCTCGATCTCCGCGTCCCCGCCGGCCGGCACCTTGAGCGCCACCTCGTCGGGCAGCTCGGCGAACCAGCCGACGTCGCTGACGACGAGCGGCTTGCCGAGCGACAGCGCGCGGATCGCGCTGCCCGACGTCTCGCCCATCGTCGGCGCCCGCAGCAGCACGCACGCGTCGCACGCCGCCAGCAGCGCCCAGAGCCGCTCCTCCTCCACGTACGGCTCGCGCACCACGCCTTCCGCGTCGATCCCGAGCCGCTCCAGACGGCCGGCGAGGTCGAAGCCGGGCGCCTCGGAGCCGACGAGCAGAAGACGCGCGCGCGGATGCGTCCTGCGCAGGACGGCGAACGCCCGCAGGAGCTGCGGGATGCGCTTGCTCTCGTTCAGGTGCCCGAAGCAGCCGATGAGCGGCTCCCCCGCGATCGCCGCCCGCTCGACCGGCGGCGCCGGCCAGGCGGGGTGCGGGATCCGCCAGAGCGGGCCCTCGTAGCCGTGCTCGCGCGCCCGCGCCTCGACGTAGCGCGAGTGGACGATCAGCCCCGTCGCGCGGTCGAGCACGACGCCGGCCAGCGGGAACTCCTCCGGCCGCACCTCCCAGAGCGGCGGCAGGCGCCCCTCGAGCACGCCGTAGCCGAGCAGGCGGCCCGGCACCCCGGCCTCGCGCTCGAGCGCGGCGAGGTAGGCGTGGCCGTCCTTGCGGCCGATCGTGAGGCCGGCGACGAGATGGTGCAGGACGAAGTCGTGCAGGACGACGACGCCCGGACGGCGGCGGAGCGCGTCGACGATCCAGCCGTGCGCGTCGGGGTTGTTGCCCACGTGGTAGAGCGCGACAGCCGCGTCGGCGACCGGTCGCGTGCGTCCCGGCCGGACGACGTCGACCTCGACGAGCCGCTCGAGCGCCGGCAGCAGCAGCGCGGAGTAGTCGGCGATGCCGGACGTGTCAGGCGGCAGCGGGGAAAAATACGAAACCTTCACGCGACGGGGGCGAGCAGGCGATCGATGCACGCATCCCACGTGACCTCGCGCGCGAGCTCGCGGCCGGCGCGCCCGAGCGTCCCCGCCTCCTCGGCGTGCCCGCGGAGCCAGGCGCAGGCGCGCGCGAGCTCGCCGGCGCTCGGCGCGACGACGAGGCCCGTCTGCCCGTCGTGGACGACGTCGAGGGGGCCGCCTGCGTCCGTCGTGGTCAGCACGGGCTTCTCCGACAGGAACGCCTCGAACGGCACCATGCCGAAGTCCTCGTCGACCGGTGCGTAGTAGACGCCGAGGCAGCGGGCGTAGAGGCCGGCCAGCTCCTCGTCCGACACGCGCCCGGTGAACTCGGCGCGGCCGTTCAGGCCGCGGTCGCGGGCCAGCCGCTCGAGCCGCTCCCGGTCGGGTCCGTCGCCTGCGATGACGACGCGCAGGCCCGGCTCGGCGGCGGCCGCCTCCAGCAGAAGGTCGATCCGCTTCGCGCGGTCGAGCCGGTTGACCGACAGGATGAAGTCGTCGTAGCCCTCGCAGCGGTAGCGGAGCGGCGCCGGCGGGTGGGGCATGATCTCCGCCTCCAGTCCCGTGGACGCGCGCAGCCGCGACGCGACGTTGCCCGACGTGGCGAAGATCGCCCGCGCCTCGCCGAGGGCGCGGCGCTCGAAGCCGAGCACGCGGCGGCGCAGGGCCCGGTCCTCCGCCGACTCGGAAAACTGGCCGAGCTGCGTGCGGTCGAGGTCCCACGCCTGCCGGAACTGGTGCAGCAGCCAGACGACCTTGCGCGGGTGCCGCACCGCGTACGAGGGGAACTTCGTCGCGACGACGGCGTCCACCGGGCGGCCGTTCGCCTCCTCGAGGTCGAGCAGGCGCCAGAGGAACGCCTGCGTCAGCACGCGCTCGCCCGGGTACCACTTGAACGGGACGGTCACGAGCTCGGCCTCGTGGCCGCGCCCGCGCAGCTGCGCGACGAGGTCGTCCGCGAAGATCTCGGCGCCGCCCCGCTCGAACGGGACCTGCGGCAGGCAGACGGCAACCCTCACCGGCGGCTCTCGAGCTCGTCCACCCGACGGGAGAGGTCGTCGACGAGGCGGAGGAGCGCGTCGTTGACGATCCGCTGCTCGGCGAACGCCGGCTCCACGTACCAGCGCATGAGCTTGCGCAGGAGCCGCTTGACCTGGAACGCGAGCCACCCCTGCGGCCCGGGCCTGCGCTCGAGCGGCTTGTCGGCGCTGACGG
Organism: Actinomycetota bacterium; assembly: GCA_039648875.1. Taxonomy (GTDB): domain Bacteria; phylum Actinomycetota; class Thermoleophilia; order Gaiellales; family Gaiellaceae; genus Palsa-739. Next base: position 33,558 of record JBBWZD010000072.1, on the reverse strand, counting down.
GCCAGAAGCGCTCGGCGAGCCCGCGCGCGGCGGCGGGGTCGCGCGAGCCGCGGTCGACGGCGTCGCGCAGGCGCTCGTAGACCTCGTCGACCGAAAGCTCCTGCTGATCCGCCATTTCGGGCATGAGTGTAAGCGGGGGCTGTGACGAAATCGTGATCCGCCGGAGCAACTCGGCCTAGTGCAGCCCGCGCACGTACGACCACGCCGCGCTGAGGCCGAGCGGGCGGAGCGCCGCCACGAGCAGCGCGTAGACCACGAATCCGAGGAGGGCGGCGAGGATCGGCGACAGGGCGAGCGACGGCGCGCCGAAGGCCAGCGCCGTCGCCGCGCCGACTGCGAGCGCGAGCCGCGCGAGGCCGTACGCGGCGACGACGAGCGTCCGGGCCGCGAGCGTCGCCATCAGGCCCCCCGCGATCAGGAGCGTCGAGAGGCCGATCGCGACGGCGATCCCCGGGAGGCCCCAGAGCGCCCGCAGGCCGAGGCCGAGCGGGATGCAGACGCCGAAGCCGACGAGGGCGAGCGGCAGCAGCGTCCAGCGCTTCCCGGCGACGAAGACGAGGGGGAACGTGACGGCGAAGGCCACCCACGCCAGCATCCAGGGCGCGAGGTAGACCACGAGGTGGCCGAGCTCGCGCCCGACGCCGCCGCCGTAGGCGCCGCCGAGGACAACTCTCATGATCCGCCCGCCGACGAGCGCGAACACGCCCGCCGCCGCGCCGACGATGACGAGGCTCACCCAGGCGGCGTGGACGACGTGGCGCGCAGCCGCCTCCGGGTCGATCCCGCGCCGCGTCAGCGGCGCCGACGAGATGAGCCCGAGCGAGAACGCCGTCGCCCCCACGAGTGTCGAGGCGGCGAGGTAGGCGTACGAGAAGCTCGTCACGCGGCCGACGCCGAGATACGCCGCGAAGCGGAGCGCGAGCAGGTAGCAGCCCTGGAGCGCCACGGGCACCGCGGCCCCCTGCGCCAGATGCCACAGGCGCGGGCCGATGCGCAGTCCCTCCGGCCACGCGCCGCCGAGCGCCCCCTGCCGCAGGAGGCCCGCCACCGGCACCGCCAGCGCGACGGCCGCCCCGGCGGCCAGCCCCCACGCGAGCGCCACGATGCCCTCCGCGTTCGCGAGGACGGCGAAGACGAGGACGCTCGTGACGCCGCCGAGGGCGAAGCCGAGCGCGGCGGTGCCGTAGCTGTCGAGCGCGGCCAGGGCGCTCGCGGCCAGGGCCGCCAGGAGCTGGGCGAACGCGGCAGGCACGAGCACGACGAGCGCGCGCGAGGCGACCTCCGCCGAGCGGGGCGGCAGGCGCCCCGTCAGGAGGTCCGCGAGCTGCGTGGAGAACAGCGCGACGACGACCGACACCGGCACCGCCAGCGACAGGAAGGCGAGCGCGTAGGCGCGCGTCTCGCCGCCCAGGCGGCCCGTCTCCGCGGCGCGGGTGAGGTCGGGCACGACGACCATGCGGAACGCCTGAGCCGCCAGCACGAGCATGAGGTAGACGCCGTAGGCGGAGAGGAAGCCGTCGGTCTCCGCATTCCGGCCGAACTTGTGCGCGAGCAAGGCCCCCGCGCCGGCGGCCGAGAGCGCGAGCACGACCTGGGCGAGGCCGGTGAGGAGGCCGCTCCGCAGCGCGCTCCGGCGGCGCCAGACGCTCGTCGAGCTCGACTCCACCGCCCGATCAAAGCAGACGGCGTCTCGCCGGCCGGGGCCTCACGAGTCCGTTACACCGCGCCGGTACCCTGCCCGCGTGCGCGTCCTCGTCACCGGCGGCGGCGGGTTCCTCGGCTCGCGTCTGGTCGAGCGGCTCGAGAGCGGCGGCGACGAGGTCTTCGTCGCGCGGCGGCGCGACTACGACCTCACGCGCGAGGGAGATACGGCTCGGCTCTTCGCCGAAGCGCGGCCGGACATCGTCTTCCACCTCGCCGCCGAGGTCGGCGGCATCGGCGCCAACCGCGCCAACCCCGGCCGGTACTGGTACGCCAACCTTCAGATGGGCGTGAACCTGCTCGAGCAGGCGCGCCTGCACGAGACGCCGAAGCTCGTGCTCGCCGGCACCGTCTGCGCCTACCCCAAGCACACGCCGGTCCCCTTCCGGGAGGCGTCGCTCTGGGAGGGGTATCCGGAGGAGACGAACGCGCCGTACGGGATCGCCAAGAAGACGCTCCTGGTGGGAGCGCAGGCGTACCGCGCGCAGTACGGCCTGAACACGATCTTCCTGCTCCCGACGAACCTGTACGGGCCGGGCGACAACTTCGACCCGCAGACGTCGCACGTGATCCCCGCGCTGATCCGGAAGATGATCGAGTCGCCCGAGGAGGTCGTGCTCTGGGGAGACGGCTCGCCGACGCGGGAGTACCTCTACGTCGAGGACTGCGTCGACGCCCTCGTGCTCGCGGCCGAGCGCTACGACGACGCGGAGCCGGTCAACCTCGGCACCGGCGTCGAGATCTCGATTCGCGAGACGGCGGAGCTGGTCGCGGAGCTGGTCGGCTTCGACGGCGCCATCGTGTGGGACGACTCGATGCCGAACGGACAGCCGCGCCGCAGCCTCGACCCGTCCCGGGCGCGCGAGCTCTTCGGCTTCGAGGCGCGCACCCCCCTGCGCGACGGGCTGGCCGGCACGGTGGCGTGGTACCGGGCGGCCGTCGGCGCCTCGGCGCCCGCGTGACGGCCGTCCGCACGGAGCGCGCCCGCCTGCGCGGCGCGGCGGCCGTCGACGCGGTACGCGCCGGCACCTCGCGCCTCGCGGAGGTCAGGCCCCTCTACGTCGTCGGCGCCTTCGTGCTCGTGGAGTGGCTCGTGACGCTGGCGGTCGCGCTCACGGTGCGCCACAACGGCTGGCTGTACTACCAGGGCGGCGACCAGGTCTGGTTCTACACCGAGAGCTGGTTCCTGCGGCACGCGCAGCTCGTGCCGCCGACCGTCATCGGCTACGGCTGGTCGTTGCTGCTGCTGCCGTTCACCCTGTTCAGCGGCCCCGACCTGCTCCACGCGCTGCCCGCGATCCTGCTGCTGAACACCCTCGTGCTCATGCCCGTCGCGGTGGTCGCGATGTACGGCATCGGCCGGCGCCTCGGCGGCCGGCTGTTCGGCTACTGGGTCGTCCTGCTCTGGATCGTCGTCCCGCTCGTCGGGATCAAGTACGCGGACGCGGGCTACCACCAGCGCTACACCGAGGAGGCGCTGCCGCAGGGGCTCGGCCTCACCGCGTACGCCGACTTCCCGTCGATGGTGATGCTCGCCGTCTCGGCGTACTTCTTCATCCGCGCCCTGCAGGGACGGGCGTGGGAGGACGGGATGCTCGCCGGCGCCTTCGCCGGCTTCGGGATCGGCATCAAGCCGTCGAGCTCGGTCTTCCTCGTGGGGATCGCGCTCGCGCTCGTCGCCGCGCGCCATCGGCGGGCCGCCGTCTCCTTCGCGCTCGGCCTCGCTCCCGCGGTCGTCGCGCTCGCCGTCTGGAAATGGCGAGGGCTGGGCTACCTGCCGCTCTTCCACGCGGCGCCCGCGGCACGGCTGGCGCTCGCCACGGGGAGCGCGCCGCTCGGCGCGCTGAACCTGCACCGGTACCTGCACCTGCTCGACTGGGGGCAGTTCCAGCGCAACCTCGACTCGCTCCGGGAGCACTTCTGGAGCCTGCGCGTGGTCGAGTGGCTCGTCGTCGCCGGCCTGGTCGCCCTCGCTCGGCACTCGCGCACCGCACTGCTGCTGGTCGGCGGCTGGTTCGCCGCGTTCGCGATCGTCAAGGGCAGCTACACCTACGCGAGCTTCGACAACGGCAGCCTCTTCCGCTTCCTGATCCCGGCCATCCCGCCCTTCGTGCTGCTGCTCGCAGCCCTGCCGCTGCTCCTCCCGGGCGCCCGGACGCGCCTGCCCTCGGTGGCCCCGCCGCAGGAATGGGGGACGCCCCGACTGCGCCTGACGCTTGTCGCCGCCGCGCTCGGGCTCTTCGCGGTCGTGCCGCTCGCGCTGGCAGGCGTCACGCGACCGACGGTGCCGGACACGCCCCCGCAGATCGTGAACGCGACCGGGCCGCTGCCCGACACGGTCGCCGTACACGTCGCCGTACACGGCCGCCGCGTCACGCTCGACTGGCCGGCGGAGCACAGCGCGCCGCGCGTGTTCTACCAGGTGACGCGCGCGAGCCCCGGCTGCCTCACGTCACAGGCGCTGGACGCTTGCCTGCAGGAGGTCGCGCGCCTGCGGACGCCGCGCTGGACGGACACGCTCACGCGCGGACGGTGGGCATATCGCGTCACCGTTTCCGCCAACTGGCTCGACGACCCCGGGCACGGAGACCCCTACCTGATCAGCCGGCCGCTGCCGGTCACGATTCGCTGACGCCGCGCGGGCGCGACTCCTGCTCGAGCAGCGCGAGCCGCTGCGCCAGCAGCACGTTCTGGTCGGTCAGCCGCGAGATCACCGTGGAATAGTGGAGCAGCACGGCAAGGATGAAGAGGATGCCGACCGCGAAGAGCACCGCCGGCGGGTAGCTGCGAACCCCCAGCCAGCCCGCGATCGTGTTGAGCCCCTCGCGCCACGCGGACAGCGCGGTGAGCACGAGCCCGGTGACGAGCCAGAGCAGCGCGTAGCGCTCCCTCAGCCGGCGGCTGCGGATCAGCTCGAGCACGACAAGCACCAGCGCGAACGAGGCGAGCGCGCCGGCGATGGAGACGGCGAGCGGCGTCATACGGATTCCTCCTGCGGGACGACGTTGCGGCGGAACAGCCCGACGAAGATGGCGAGCAGCACCTTTACCATGTAGTAGACGGAGCGCAGCGCGCCGATCGAGGAGCGCCCCTCGCTGCGCTCGCGCATCGTCACCGGCACCTCCTGCAGCCGGAGCCTGTGACGGAAGACCATGACCGTGGCCTCCACCTCGGGATAGTCGTGCGGGTAGTCCCGGGCGAAGAGGGCGATGCCCTGCCGGCTCAGCGCCTGGAAGCCGGACGTCGTGTCGGTCACGCGCTGGCCGACGATGCGGGAGACCACGGCGGCGAGGATCCGGATGCCGACGCGCCGCGAGCGCGACGAGCGGTAGCCGTCGCCCTCGCCGGCGAAGCGAGAGCCGACGACGATGTCCGCCTCGTCCCGCAGAACCGGCTCGATGATGCGCGCGAGCTGCGCCGGATCGTGCTGCCCGTCGCCGTCGACCCGGACGGCGAGGTCGTACCCGTGCTCGAACGCGAAGCGGAAGCCCGTCTGCACGGCGCCGCCGATGCCGAGGTTGAACGGCAGGCGGAGCGCGATCACGCCCTTCGCCGCCGCGACGGCGGCCGTGCCGTCGGTGGAGCCGTCGTCGACGACGACGATGTCGAGGCCGGGGTCGAAGGCCCGCAGCTCCTCGATGACGCGGGCTACCGTGCCCGCCTCGTTCAGCGCCGGCACGATGGCGACGCGCCGGAGCTCGCCGAGCTTCGGGAGGCGCCCGCGCCGAACCGGCTCCACGGCCTCCACCCGGGCGTCGCCGCTAGGCACGAGCCGCCGCCGGCACGCCGAGACCCAGCAGCTCGAGGAGCCGCCGGGCGCGGTGCTCGTACGTGTGCTCGTCGAGCACGCGCTCGCGCGCCCGCCGCCCCATCGCCTCCGCCTGCGCCGGGTCCTCGAGCAGGTCGCGGTAGGCGGCGACGGCCTCGTCGGCGTCGGCGACCACGAGCAGCTCGCGGCCGGGCTCGAACCAGCGTTCGATGCCGTCGTGCGGGTTGGAGACGATCGCAGCCGCGCAACCCGCGAGCTCGAACGGCCGGCACGTGGACGACGCTTTGACGCTCGCATGGGCGCGGCGCGTCACGTTGAGGTTGATCCGGGCAGAGGAGATCGTGCGCGGGAAGACGTTGAACGGCACGTCGCCGACGACGCGCGCGGCCCCGACGTCGCCGCGGAAGTCGCGGCCGCCGAGGACGAAGCCGGTTTGGGGCAGGCGGCGGCTCGGCTCGCCGACCAGCGCGTGCATCCACTCGCGCCTGAACTTGTCGCCGTAGCCGTAGAAGAAGACGTCGGTCTCCTTCTCGACCGGCTGTGGCGCGAACAGACCCGGGTCGACGCCCCAGAAGAGCGTCTCCGCCCGCCGTGCGCCGAGATCGAGCAGCCGCGGGATGCCGCCCTCGGAGTTCGAGAGCACCAGGTCGTACTCGCCGGGGTCGGCGCCGTGGTAGTAGTTGAAGCCGGTGTCCATGCCGCCGAACTCCGGCAGGCTCATCGGCACGTCGCCGTCGTAGAACACGACCGGCACGTCGAAGCGCTCGCGCAGTGACGTCGGCACGCCGCGCAGGTGGCTCATCGGCACGGTGAAGACGACGACCGCGTCGACGTCTCTCTCCCGCTCGAGGATCGCCTCCAGGTGGCGCCGCCAGCGCGGGGTCACGTACCGCCAGATCGCCTCGCGCACGACGCGGTCGGCGTGCGTGTCGGCGGGATGCGACTCCGCCCGGCGGAGGTGGCGGTCGCCCCTCAGCCGCGCCGCCGCCGCCCGCACGGCCGCGAACGACTCCGCCTCCCGGTAGAGCGGGTTCGGGGCGGTGCGCCACCACGGCGACTCCACCGCGTGCCCGCGGTAGGGCGTGACGATCAGGTCGATCCCGGCCTCCGCCATCCCCTTCCACAGCTGCCACCACGCGGGCGTGCAGCCGTAGCGGAAGTCGAGGTCGGCAGCCGACGCGACGGCGAGGATCTTCGGGATCCGCACCCGCCCATTCTGGCAAGGGTGCGTGAAGGAACCGTTACCTCGGGGAACCGTGGCGGCGACCCTCAGTAGGCTTGCCGGGTGGAGCGCGCCGACAAGCAGGCGAACCGCGCCGTGTACGACCGGCTGCGCGGGGACGAGCGGCGCCGCTTCGAGGTCGAGCCCTCGAAGGTGCACACGGCGGAGCTCCTCGTCCCGTGGGTGGTGTCGCACCTCCGGCCCGGCGACCGGCTCGTCGACATCGCCGGCGGCGCGGGCACCTTCGCCTCGCGCATCGTCCGGAGCGTCGACGTCGAGGCCGTCGGGCTCGATATCAGCGAGTCGATGGTGGAGCAGCGCGCGGAGGACCCGCTGCTCACCACGAACGTCGTCGGCGACATGGAGGCGCTGCCCTTCGAGGCCGAGTCGTTCGACGCGGCGATGTTCGTCGCCTGCCTCCACCATGTCCCGGACCCGCTGCCCGCGCTGCGTGAGGCGCACCGCGTGCTGCGGCCCGGCGGGCGGCTATTCGCGTTCGAGCCCTCGTCGGTGCGCGCGCGGCGCGCCGGCAGCGAGCCGGTCGCCGGGCTCGCGCACGAGTTCCGGCTCTCCGGCGAGTGGCTCGCGCGACGTGTGGCGACCGCAGGGTTCGAGGTCGAGGAGCTGCGGGGACGGCGGATCGCGATCAGGCTGCTGCTGCCCGTCCTCCGCCAACCGTCCCTACGCCTGTTCCACCTCGGCGACGCCGTCGACCGGGTGCTGCGGCGCGTGCCCGGACTCGAGCAGCTCGGGGCGGTGGCGATGCTGCGGGCGCGGAAGCCGGTCTGAGGCCGGTCAGTACGCGCCGCGGCGGGCCAGCACTGCCGGGAGCGTCTTGGCGAGGATCGAGATGTCGAGCCAGATCGACCAGTTCTCGAGGTAGTAGAAGTCGAGGCGCACGAGGTCGTCGAAGCTGAGGTCGATCCTCCCGGACACCTGCCACAGCCCGGTCATCCCCGGGAGCACGAGGTACCGCTTCCGGTGCCACTCGTCGAGCTGGACGAAGTCGCGCAGCGGCAAGGGCCGCGGGCCGACGAGCGACATCTCCCCGCGCAGCACGTTCAGCACCTGCGGCAGCTCGTCGATCGAGTAGCGGCGGAGCAGGTGACCGATCCGCGTCACCCGGGGGTCGTCCTTGATCTTGAACAGCGGCCCGGAGGCCTCGTTGGAGGTCTCGAGGGAGCCCTGGCTCTGCGCGGCGCCGACGTACATCGAGCGGAACTTGAACATGCCGAACTCGCGCTCGCCGAGGCCGACGCGGCGGTCGCGGTAGAAGACCGGGCCCGGCGAGTCCAGCTTGACCGCGAGCGCGATCACGAACCAGAACGGCGCGGCGACCACGATCAGGAGCCCGCTCACCGAGAGGTCGAACGCGCGCTTCACCGCCCAGTCGAGCCCGGCCACGACGGGCGGCCGCAGCTCGAGCAGCGGCACCCCCTGCCCCGCGACGTACTCGGCGCGCTGCCTGAGGAGCTCCGTGGTCGTCGGCGCGATGCGCACCTTCACGCCCCAGCGGTGCGCCTCCTGGACGAGGTCGAGCAGCTCCTCCTCGCCGAGGTCGACGCCGCTGACGATCAGCTCGTCGGGATGCTGCTCGTCGAGCACGCGCGCCAGGTCGGTGAGGCGGCCCAGCACCGGCAGGCCGCCCCCGTCGTCGGTCGACGAGAGCGCGCCGAGGAAGTCGTACTCGATGCCCCCGCGGGCGAGGCCCAGCGCGCGGCGCAACGTCACGAGCCGGTCGCCGCTGCCGACGAGGACGGCACGGCGTCGCGCACCGGCGACGCGCCAGAGGTCCCTCGTCAGCACCTCGTAGCTCGCGCGCAGCAGGCCGATCGCCACCACGCTCAGCACGAACGCCGTGCCGTACAGGCCGAAGGTCGTGTGCTGGTAGCCCGTGCCGACCGCGAACGCGAGCGTGACCACCGTGACGAGCAGGAGCGACGAGACGATCCGCCCTGCGCCCGCGCGCTGCTCGCGCGGCGCGTAGAGGCCCGCACGCCAGAAGACGAGCACCGTCACGACGGTGAGGAAGGGCAGCCACTTCGCCTCCGCGTCCCACGGCAACCCCCACAGGATCGGCTGCTCGCCGTAGTAGAGCTCGCGCAGGACGAGCGCGAGGTACAGCGAGCCGGCGAGCCCGCCGAGGTCGATCGCGATGAGCGCGACGATGCTGAGCACGCGCCGCGAGAGCGCGCGGAGCTGCGGCAGCAGCGGTGTCACCCGCGCCGAGCGGATGTCGCCGGAGACGGCGGAAGGCCGGGACGACGCGTCGTCGCCCGAGGTCGAGCCGGCACCGACAACAGGCTTCGTGGCCACGCGGCGGGAATTCTACTTCCCGCCCTGCTGCCTTCTTGGCGCACAGGGGTACGCTGGCGCCCCGCATGCCCCGCCTCGACAGGCTCAACGAGCGCTATCACACGCACCACGAGGGCGAGAAGCAGGAGTTCGTCTTCGGCGGCGACGAACGGGGCGCGCTCCTCGCCTCGTGGGTCGGAGGCCCCGGCCTGCGCGTGCTCGACCTCGGCTGCCGCACCGGCGCACTCACCCGGCACTACGCGACCGGCAACGACGTCGTCGGGGTGGACGTGGACCGCGACGCGCTGGCGCGCGCCTCGGAGCGGCTCGGCATCGAGACCGTCTGGGCCGACGTCGAGGAGGGCCTGCCCTTCGAGGACGAGTCGTTCGACGTCGTCGTCGCCGGCGAGCTGCTGGAGCACCTCGCGGACCCTGCAGCCACGGTGGCGCATGTCCGACGCGTGCTGCGGCCGTGCGGACGCTTCGTCGGCTCGGTGCCCAACGCGTTCCGCCTGAAGTCGCGGTTCGCGTACGCGCTCGGCCGCTATCCCGCCGACTGGGACCCGACGCACCTGCAGCTCTTCACGCCGGCGGCGCTGCGCCGGCTGCTCGCCGGGTTCGAGGAGGTCGAGATGCGGTTCGAGATCGGTCGCTTCGTGCGCCTGCACCCGCGGCTGCTCGCAAACGTTCAGATCTTCGCGGCGCGCCTGCCCGCTACTTGACGGCGACCCGGCAGGCGTAGCCGACGCGCACGAGCAGCGGCCGGCGCCGGCCCTCGAAGTACGCGTCGACGGCGCTGCGCTGATGCGCCCAGTGGCCGTAGTCGTCGACGATCAACACGCCGCCCTCGGCCAGGCGCGGGTACAGGTGCTCGAGCTCGTGCCGTGTCGACTCGTACCAGTCCGTGTCGATCCGGAGGATCGAGATCTGCTCCGGCGCCTGCTCCGGAAGGGTGTCCTCGACCCGGCCGACGACATAGTGCGTCCGCGCCTGCGGATAGCCGGCGCGCGCCATGTTCGCGCGCACCGTCTCCAGCGTCGGCGTCACGTGGAGTTGATGCTCGGGGTTCCGGTACGCCGCCCGCATCCTGCCGATCATGGAGCGCCCGATCACCTCGAGGTCGAGCTCGGTCGGCTCGCTCATCCCGGCGAAGGTGTCGAACAGATACACGTCGCGGTCGCTCACGCCGAGCCGGGCAAGCGTCCGGGCGGCCGCCATCATGGCGCCGCCCAGGCCGACGCCGCACTCCACCACGGCACCCGGGACGGCGCTGCCGACGACGTACTCGACGGCATCCGCAAGCGAGACGACACGCTCCACGTCGAGCATCGTGTACGGCCGGACGAGCTCCCAGAGCTCGATCTGTGCCGGCGTCAGATCCGGCGGATGCTCCCGATGGCGGTGGACGTCCCACCCGCCGCGGTTCAGCAACCGCCGCATCTCGTGCCGGAGCGTCACCCGCGCAATCGTAGGGGAACGGCGCGACGCCCCAGAATCGCCAGCGACGCGAGGAGCGCAAGCCGCCGGCGCGTGTCGAGCAGGTCGTAGTCGTGGAAGTACGCGTGCACGAAAGGCGGCAACGGCCGCAGCACGCCCCGCGCGAGCGTCCCGAGCGAGTGCGTCGTCGGCAACACGCCAGGAGCGGGCTGCCCCTCACGCGGAGTGCAGTCGACGAGCCCGAGCTGCGCCACGGCGGCGCGGACGGCGTCGTCCTCGTACCACCCGCCGCCGCAGAAGTAGACGGGGTCGAGGCCGCGCTCGCGCAGCCACGCCGCCTCGCGCACCACCCGCTCCGCGGGCTCGCCGCCGGTCGGCCTCGCGTGGGTGGGGCTCGTCCAGTGGGTGTGGAGGCCGAACGGCGCGCGCTCCCATGCCCGCCCGGCCCGTTCGAGCCAGCGCGCCTCGTCCTCGCCGTACGCCCCGTCCGGCGGGCGGACGAGCGCGATCACGTCGAAGCCGCCGGGCCGCCGGCGCTGGAGCGTGTCGAAGCGGTGCCAGGCCTCGTCGTCGAGCGGCCGCTCGACGTGACAGGAGACGACCGCGGCCGTCGCGCCGGGCCGGGAAGGCACACTGTGGCGCATGTGCGGGATCTGCGGACTGTATTCCCCGGCCGCCCCGCCGTCCGCCGAGCTCGTCGACGCGATGCGAGCGCGTCTCCGCCACCGCGGCCCCGACGAAGGATCAACGGACGCCTTCGGCTCGTGCGCGCTCGGGCACCAGCGACTGCGAGTGCTCGACCCGGAGCTCGGCTACCAGCCGGTCGCGAACGAGACCGGCGACGTGGTTGCCGTCTTCAACGGCGAGCTCTACAACTTCGCCGAGCTGCGCGCGGAGCTGTCTGCGGCCGGGCACGAGGTGCGCGGGCACGGCGATACCCCCGTGATCCCGCATCTTTACGAGGAGCACGGGCCGCGGTTCGTCGAGCGACTCGACGGGATGTTCGCGATCGCGCTCTGGGACGCATCCCGGCGGCGGCTCGTGCTCGCGCGCGACCGCCTCGGCAAGAAGCCTCTCGTCTGGACGAGGCTCGGCGACGGCACGCTCGCGTTCGCGTCGGAGCTGAAGGCGCTGCTGGCGCTCCCCGGGCTCGCGCGCGAGCCGGATCTCGCGGCTCTCGACGCGTACCTGGCGCTCCAGTACGTGCCCGGCACCCGCACCGGCCTCGCCGGTGTCCAGCGGCTGCCGCCGGCGTCGCTGCTCGTCGCAGAGGGCGGTGCGGAGCGGATCGAGCGGTACTGGGAGCCTCGGCTCGAGGACGAGGAGCTCGCGGACGAGGAGTGGCTCCAGCGGCTGAGGGAGACGGTGACGGCGGCGGTGCGGAAGCGGCTCGCCGCGGACGTGCCGCTGGGGGCGCTGCTGTCCGGGGGGATCGACTCCGCCGTCGTGGTCGCGCTGACGGCGCAGGCGTCGCGGGAGCCGGTGCGGACGTTCACCGTCGGCTTCGCCGACGAGCGCTACGACGAGCGTCGCTACGCCCGAGCGGTGGCCGAGCGCTACGCGACCAGGCACGAGGAGGTCGTGCTCGAGCCGGACGTCGGGGCGACGCTGCCGCGACTCGCCGCCGCTTTCGACGAGCCGCTCGGCGACGAGGCGGCGCTGCCGCTCTACCTGATCTGCGAGGCGGCCCGGCGCGAGGTCACGGTCGGGCTCGTGGGCGACGGCGGCGACGAGTCGTTCGCCGGCTACGAGCGCTACGTCGCGATGCAGCTCGCCGAGCGGCTGCCGGCGCCGGCGGCGTCCGCGGGGGCGCGCCTTCTGCGGGCACTCCCGGCCGGCAGGCGCGAGCGCCGGTCGTCCCTCTTCCGCGCGGCACGCCTCCTCGAGACGGCGGCCGTGCCGCGGGCCGAGCGCTACGGGAAGCTGATGCAGGTCTTCGAGCTGGGCGACCGCGCCGGGCTCTGGACCGAGGAGGCGAAGGCCGAGATCGGGACGCTCGCCTCCGCCGGCTTCCTGCTCGGGCAGCCGCCTGCCCCCGGGGTCACGGGCCTCCAGCTGCTCGACGTCGGGACGTACCTGCCGGGCGACCTGCTGCCGAAAGCCGACATCGCGTCGATGGCCCACTCGCTCGAGCTGCGCTCGCCGCTGCTCGACCACCGGGTGGTGGAGCTGGGGCTCTCGCTGCCGTCCTCGCTGAAGGTCGGCGGGCGTCAGGGCAAGCTCGCGTTGCGCCGCGCGTTCGCGGAGCTGCTGCCGCCGGAGGTCGCGACCCGTGGGAAGAGCGGCTTCGGCGTCCCGCTCGCGGCCTGGCTTCGCGGTCGGCTTCGCCCCCTCGCCGCCGACGTGCTGCTCGACGAGCGGGCGCTGGCACGCGGCTGGTTCCGCCGCGGCGCGGTGGAGCGGCTGTTCGACGAGCACGCGCAGGGGCGCGCCGACCACGGCCACCGCATCTGGACGCTTCTCATGCTGGAGCTGTGGCAACGGACGCACGTCGAGTCGGGCGCGCCGGCGGCCGCGGCCTTCGCTCCGCCGTGAGCCGACGCGGCGCCTACCCTGCGCTCGCGGCGGTCTGCATCCTGCCCCGGCTCGTGCTGCTCCTGCACGAGGGCGGCGCGATCACGAGCTCCTTCACCGAGAAGAGCGACACCTTCGCGGAGACGTTCGTGAAGCACGGGACGTTCGGCTACCTTCCGGGCGAGCCGTCGGCCTACACACAGCCGCTCTACGCCTGGTTCCTGATCCCGGTCTACCGGCTCTTCGGCCGTAGCTGGATCTCGATCGGGCTGGCGCAGATCGCGCTCGCGACGGTCACCGTCTGGCTCGTGTACGAGGTCGGGCGGCGAGTGCTCGGTTCCCGTGCGGCGGTCGCAGGCGCAGCGATCGCGACGCTCAACCCGTACCTCGCCTGGCACGACGTGCACGTCAACCGAGAGCTCGTCGACCAGGCTTGCGCCGCGGCGCTCGTCCTGCTGACGCTCGTCGTCGCCGAGCGGCCGTCGAAGCGGCTCGCGGCGCTGCTGGGGCTCGTCACCGGCCTCGCGATCCTCGGCAACACGCGGCTCGCGCTCGTGCCGGCGCTCTGCGCCGCCTACCTGCTCTGGCGGCTGCCGCGCAACCGGAGCAGCGCCGTGGTGGCGGCGCTCGTGCTCGTGGGCGCCGGCCTGGCCGTTACGCCGTGGCTCGTACGCAACGAGGTCAGCATCGGGTGCGTGACGCTCACCACCGACGGCCGTGCGCTCTGGAAGGGGAACAACGCGCAGACGTACGGGCTCCTCTCCCACGGCGAATGGATCGACAACGTGCGGCATCCTCCGCGCCCGCGGGGCGACTACTACACACCCGAGGAGGCCTGGGGTTACTCCATCAAGGGCCGCGCCGACCTCGCCTACCGCTTCTATCCGAACGAGTGCCGGCAGATGGCGTACTTCGAGCACCTCGCGGCTCGGTACGTCGAGGACCATCCCGGCGGCAAGGCGAAGCTCGCAGCGCTGTCCGCACAGCTCCTCTGGCAGCCGAACGTGTTCGAGACGACCGGCCGGCCCGGCGAGGGGACGCGGCTCGACGTGGGTCGCCGCATCGTCGAGCCGGCCTTCATGTGGGCCGTCTACATCCTCGCGGCGGCGGGTCTGTTCCTCGCGCCGCGGGCGTTCGTGTGGCTCGCACTGCTGCTGCTCGGGTACCAGACGCTCGCCGCGTTCGCGTTCGTGGGTGCGACGCGCTACCGCGTCGCCTGGGACTTCCTCGTCGTGCTGCTCGCGACGGCGGCGCTCGCACGCGCGGCCGAATGGGCGCAGAAGCGCCGCGGCCGCGCGCCCGTGCAGGCGTGAAGGTTCTGCATGTCCAGCGGATTCGCGGCATCGGCGGCTCCGAGCGCCACCTGCTGACGCTGCTGCCGGCGCTCGCGGAGCGGGGCGTCGAGCCGCTGTTCCTGGGGCTGGACGACCCGGCGTGGGATGCGGCCGACTTCTACGGCGCGCTCGAGGTGCCCGCGGTGCGCGTGCCGGCGCCGCGCGACCTCGACCCGCTCCTGCTCGCCCGGGTCGTCGCTCGCGCGAAAGCCGACGTCGTCCACACCCACCTCGTGCACGCCGACCTCTACGGCGGCGTGGCGGCGAAGCTCCGGGGCGCGCGGCTCGTGTCGACGAAGCACAACGACGACCCCTTCCGGCTCGGGCCGTTCCGCCACGTCGAGCGGGGCCTCGCCCGCCTGGCGGACGCCGTCGTCACCATCACCGAAGCTCTACGCCGCTTCACCGTCGAGCGGGTGGGGGTGCCGGCGGCGAAGGTCGAGACCATCCACTACGGGCTCGACGACCTGCCTCGGCCGTGGGGCGAGAACCCCCCGGACGCCGTTCCGCCGGACCGGCGCGTGCTGCTGGCGGTGTCGCGGCTGACGCGGCAGAAGGGGCTGGACGTGGCCGTTCGCACGCTCCCGCTGCTGCCCGACGACACGGTGCTCGTGGTCCTGGGCGAGGGGCCGGAGCGAGCGGCGCTCGCGCGGCAGGCCGCGGACCTCGGCGCCTCGGAGCGCCTCTTCCTGCCCGGCCGCGTGCCCGACGTTGCGGCCTGGCTCCGCCGCGCGAGCCTGTTCGTCCATCCGGCGCGGTGGGAGGGCTTCGGGCTGGCCGTGCTCGAGGCGATGCTGGCGAGCCTGCCTGTGGTGGCGTCGCACGTGAGCTCGCTGCCGGAGCTGGTGCGCGACGGCGAGACGGGCCTCCTCGTGCCCCCGGACGACCCCGCGGCGCTCGCACGCGCGGTCTTGAGCGCCCTCGAGCGACCAGAGCTCGGCCACGCGGGCCGCGGCCGGGCACGGGACGCGTTCTCCGTCGCCCGGATGGCCGACCGGACCGCAGCGTTGTACCGCGCCCTGTAGCAGGTAGCGGAGCGTTACGAGCGGCGGGCGAGGGCGTCCCGGTAGAGAAGCTCCGTCCGCTCGGTGCAGAAGACCTGCAGGAAGCGCGACCGGGCGCGCTGCCGCCCCGCCTCCCCGAGGCGACGCGCCAGCTCGAGGTCGCCCGCGAGCCGCACGATCGCGTCCCGGAGCGGCTCGGCCACGCCCGGCCGTACGAGGAGGCCGCTCTCGCCGTCGCGGACGAGCTCGCCCAGGCCGCCGATCTCCGCCGCTATCACCGGACGCGCCCGCTCCATCGCCTCCAGCGCCACCATCCCGAACCCTTCGCCCATCGAGGGCACCACCACGACCGCCGAGCGCTCGATCGCGCCCTGGATCGGACTGACGTGGCCGAGGAAGCGCACGGAGTCGGCAATGCCGAGCTCGCGCACGAGCGCCTTCAGCGCCGGCTCGAGCGGCCCGCGACCCGCGATGTCGAGTTGCAGGCCCGGCACCTCCTGCTTCGCGGCCGCGAACGCCCGCAGCAGCACGAGGTGCCCCTTGATCGGGATCAGGCGGCCCACGCACAGCAGCCGCGGCACGTCCCCGGCGTACGGTTGCGGCTCCCCGTCGGGGTCGATCCCGTAGTGGACGATCTCGAAGCTCTTCCCGTCGAACCCCTCGACCTCCTCGAGATAGCGGGCGAGGCCGCGCGAGATCGCGATGTGCACGTGCGCGAGCGCCGCAACCGCGCGGTCGGCCACGCCGAAGTACGGCGACTCGCGGAACTCGTTGAAGCCGTGCTTGGTCGAGAACCGCACCGGCACGCGCGCCGCCGCCCCCGCGAGCAGGCCGTAGGCGTCGGCGTGGACGAGATGGGTGTGCAGGATCGCCGGCCGCGCGCGTGCCAGATAGGCGACCAGGCGGACGAACGCGACGGGGTCGACGTCGGCCCGGAGCGGGATGTCGTCGAGCGGCACGCCGCGCGCGCGGAGCGCACGCGCGAACTCCCACGCCCCGGGCTCGTGCTCGTGCAGCATCAGCATCCGCACGTTCCAGCCCTGCTCGCGGAGCCGGGGCAGGAGCGAGAGCAGGTGCGCCTCCGAGCCGGAGATGCCCGCGACCTTCTGGAGATGCAGGACCAGCCCCCTCCTCATGCTTCGGCCAGCCGCAGGATCGCGTCCGCCCAGGTCTCGACCGAATGCTGCGTGCGCACGCGCTCGCGGAGCTCGCGGCCGATCGCCCGGCGCTGCTCGTCGCCGAGCGCCGCCAACGCGGCGACGCGGGCGGCGAAGGTGTCGGGACGGCCGCGCTCGAACGCGAGCGGCGGCTCGATGCCGTCGAACAGCGTGTCGAACGCCTCGTGCGAGGCGAGGACCGGACGGCACGACGAGCACGCCTCGAGCACGATCTTGTCCGGCGAGATGAAGTCGGACGCGACGACGTCCGCCTCGGCGTAGACGGGAGGCAGCTCGGTTCGCGGGATCGGCCCGCCGACCGCGGCGAACTCGCCGTACCCCGGCCGCGCCACGAGCTCCTCGAGGCGCGCCTTGTAGGCCGCCTCGAGCCCCGGCGACGCCGTTCCGTACAGATCGATGCGCACGTCGAGCCCACGCTCCCGCGCGATCCGCACCCCCTCGACCATCTCGTCGAGCTTCTTCGGCGGCGAGTAGCGCCCGAGCGACATCACGCGGAAGGTCCGCCCCGCCAGCGGCAGCACCGGCTGGCACGGGAACTCGTCGACGTCGATCCCGTGGCCGATTCCGTACACCTTGGGCGACGGGAGCGGGAACGAGCGCACGTCGAGGCTGAGCAGGTGCGTGCACACGGCCGTCGCCATCCGCAGCACGACGTGCCCCTTCCAGTGCGTGTACCAGAGCATCAGCGGCACGCGCCGGGCCCGGACGAACGGCGCCGCCACGAGGGTGTAGACCGGCACCATGTGCCCGACGACTGCGAGCGGCTTCTCCCGCAGCTCGGCGGCGAGCGCCGACACGTAGCGGACGGCGCGGCGCGCGCGGGTCGGGGCGCCGAAGACCCGCAGGCGGCAGTTGTCCGGCAGCACCCCCTCCACGCCGCGGTCGCACAGGACGACCACCTCGTCCACCCGGCGGGCGAGCGCCGCGACCTTGGCCCGCGTCGCGCCGAGGTTCGGGTCGGCGGGGTCGACGACCTGCGTGATGAAGACGATCCGGCGCGCCACGTCAGAAGAAGTCGAGGTCGCCCAGGGAGAAGCGCCAGGCCCGGCGCTCGCGCGGCAGCGGCGGCGCGTTCGGCGCGAGGCGCTTGCCGATGAACCGGATCGTCCGCGGCGTGGGGACGAAGCCGGAGGCGAGATACGCCCGCTCCTCGCCCGGATTGACCATCGCCACCGCGACGTCGGCGTCGACGGCGCGCACGCACCGGCGGAGCAGCGACGAGACGCCGCCGCCGACGGCGTCGCAGACCACGGCGGACGAGTAGCCGTGCCAGACGGCATGCGTCACGACGGCCCAGCCGTCGTCCCCGTCGATCCGGAGGTACTCCCGGGGCGACTCGGCGTAGCGCCAGCCGAGGTAGCCGGCGCCGCGGACGACGTGCAGCGCGTCGAAGGTCGCCTCGTGGCGGGGGAGGAACGGCGGGCACGACGCCGGCACGCGCAGGCCACCGCTCCGCCGCCGCCGCAGCCGCTTCGGGCGGACCCAGATCCGCAGCGACGTGACGTCCTCCCAGCCCAGCTTGCCGACGAGGACCGGCCCCGCGAGCGGGTTCGTGAACCCGAGCGCCCAGGCGGCGCCGGCCGCGGCCGCCTGCTCCTCGTTGTGCAGCTCGAGGGTCGAGAAGACCCCCCGCCCCCGCGCCGCCGGCGAGGTGACCGCGTGCACGGCGAACGCCGCGAGCCCCTGGCTCATCCGCAGGCACGACATCGCGAGAACGCCGAGCGTCGCGCCGTCCTCGTCGCGTGCCGCCGTGAGGATCCTCGGGCCGGCCGGATTCCGGTCGAACCACCAGTCGAACTCGGCCGGCGGCATCGCTGAGCCGTACGTCTCCTGCATCAACGCGAGGAGCTCCTCGCGCCCGGCCGGCCCGACGATCACTTCGAGGACGTGCCGAGGGCCGCGTTGAAGACGCGGCGCGCGCGTGTTCCCGTGACCGTGTCCTTCACGGAGATCAGGTCGCACGCCCCGGCGAGCACGAGCTCGAACGTGCGCGCGGAATAGGGCTCCACGTTGTAGCGGCGCAGCTGCAGCGGGTCGCTGCCCGGGTTGTTCGCGCCGGAGACCGCCGTGAACGCGACGTCGTACCCGGCCTGGCGGACGAGGCTCAGGTGCACCTGCTTGTAGTGCGCCTCCGACCCCTTCACGTACGAGAAGGCGCGGACGGGCCGGCCCAGCCGGTCCTCCAGCCGCAGCTTCGACACGGCGATCTCGCGCGCCGCCTCGTCCAGCTCGAGGTCGGCCAGGGGCCTGTGGCTGATGCCGTGCGACTCGATGCGCACCCCGAGCTTCTCGAGCTCCCCCAGCTCCTCCCAGTCGACGGTCGGGTTGAGGAGGCCGTGCGCGGCGAGATGCTCCTCGTGCGGCAGCGGCTGCCGGTCCCCGACGTAGGCGAGCGGCACGAACTGCACCGCCGGATAGCCGTGCGCGCGCAACACCGGTGCCGCGTTCTCGAGGTTGTCCCGATAGCCGTCGTCGAAGGTGATCAGCACCGCGCCCGGCGGCAGCGGCCGGCCCGCGCCGTAGTGCGCGAGCACGGCGTCGAGGTCGACCACGGTGTACCGCAGCTCCTTCAGCTGCGCCATCTGCTCGTCGAACAGCGAGACGGGCATCGACATCCGGTTCCCGGGCTTGTCGTTGACCTTGTGGTACATCAGCACGCGCAGGCCGCGCCCGCCGTTCACGACGCCGATGCCGTTGGACGTCTCGCCGATCGCGCGGTAGACCGAGTTCTTCAGGAGCTGCTTGAGCTGCTCGCGCACCGGGCCAGTGTAGGCCCACCGTGAGTCAGGGCCGCTCCAGCACGTCCCGGACGAGGCGCTCGATCCGAGCCCCGTACTCGGCCGGCGTCACCGCCCACTCCTCGCCCGTGGTGCGGGCCGCGGCGCCGAGGCGCTCGGCGAGCGGACGGTCGGAGAGGATGCGCACGAGCGCCCCGGCGAGAGCCTCGGCGTCGTCCGGGTCGACGAGCAGCCCGTTCACCTCGTGCCGCACGACGTCCGGGATGCCCGCGCGATCGCCGCCGACGACCGCGCGCCCGCGGCTCGCGGCCTCGATCGCGACGCGCGGGAGCCCTTCCGACCGCGAGGGCAGGCAGAGGAGCCAGGAGTCGTCGATCGCCGCCGCGACCTCCTCCGCCGTCAGCCGCGGCGACCACTCCGTCTGCTCCGGAAGGTCGGCGACGAGCCGGCCGGCGCGCTCGCGCATCGTCCCCTCGCCCACGACGTGCAGCACGGCAGCCGGCACGCGCGGCGCCGCGAGCCGCCACGCCGCGACCAGGGTGTCGAAGGCCTTGTAGCGCTCCAGCACGCCGACGAAGACGGCGCGCGGACGCTCCGGCAGCGGCGCGGGCGGGCGCTCCACGAAGGCCACGGCGTCGACGTAGGCCGGGAACGTCGCCGCCGGCTCGACGCCGAGTGCGCGCACGAGCCCCGTCGTCTGCGTCGACACCGTCTTCACGGCGTCGGCTCGTCGTACCGCGAGCGGCGGCACCGCGTCGTTCAGCGGGTTCAGGAGCCTTCGCAAGGGCGAGCCGTAGAGGCGTGTCGCCTCGCGCCAGTCGCCCTGCACGTCGAGGATCAGCCGGGCGGGCATGCGGGCGAGGCGCCGGCCGGCGAGGAACGCGACGGCCTCGTGGACACCCTGCACGACCGCCGCATCCGGACGAAAGGCACGCAGCTCACGCGCGACGCGCAGGGGCAGCAGGAGGTAGAAGAGCGGGCCGTCGGCCACCGGCCGCGGCCGCGCGAGGCGGAAATGTCCGTCTCCGCCCGGCGCGCCCCCGGGCGCGGCTGCGAGCACGCGGTGGTCGACGACGGCCGCGATCGCGTCCCACTTACGGCGCTGCGCGCCCTCGAGCGGCAGCCGGATCCGCTCACGCGAGACGAAGAGCACGCGTGGCTTCGCGCCGGCCATCGCGGAATTGTGCTCAGGAGCTGCGGTAGGCGGCGCAGAACACGCGGAACCGCCGCGCGGCGACCGCGCGAGCGAGCGGCCCCGTGCGCTCCAGCGCGCGGAGCGCGAGGTCCACCGGCCGCGGCGGCACCACGCGCATCGAGGCGAAGAACGGCCGCGTCTCCAGACGGTCGAAGCCCGCCAGGCGCACTTCCGCGGCGACGTGGTCGAGCGGCAGCTGCCGCGCGCTGACGTCGAAGACGAGCTTCCGGCGGGTGTAGGAGCCGATCCGCCGCAGCACCTCGACGCGGTCGTCGACGAGGTACAGCGCTCGCAGGACGATCGTCGCATCCACCGGCTCGCGCGGCGCGTACGTCAGGAAGTCTCCCTGCTCGATCGTGCCGCGCGCGCCGACGCGCCTCCGCGCGGCCTCGCACATGCCGAAGCTGGGGTCGACGCCGAGGTAGCGGTAGCCGCGGGCGAGCACCTCCTCGGCGAGGCTCGCGTCCCCGCAGGCGAGGTCGAGCACGGTCGCGCCGGCCGGCAGGGGCGGCCCGAGCGCGAATGCCGCCTCGGCTCGACGCCGGTTGTAGAACACCGGGTCCGCGTACTCGGCCTCGGCGAAGCCCGCCGCGAGACGGTCGTACTTCTGCGGGAGGCTCACGTCGCGCGAGTATGCCCTTCACAGAGCCCAAACGACTCCGGGCTACCTTGGGGCGCATCGGCTCAGGGGGCGCAAGATCTCTTTCCGCAGCGGCGTCGGCGGTCGCGCTCGTCTGCGTTCTCACGGCCGGAGCGGGCGCCTCGCCGCGTGCTACGAAGGCACGGGCTCCCGTGTCGTGGAGCATGTCGCCCGCCCCCTTTCGGCTTTCGTTCGCCCACCGCGGGGGCAGTCCCCTCGTCGCCGAGGCGGAGACGTCCGGAGGGCCGGGCGGGCGGCTGAGCTACCGCCTCCGGAACGGCACCTTCCACGCGCTGACGGAGCTCATCGGCACGGCCACGAAGGGGGCCGCCACCGAGTATCGCGTGGCGACGGACGAGCCGGGCCGTACCGCCACGGTGGACGTGCAGCCCACCGCCGCCGGCGCGTCCGTCACCTTCACGCTCGAGCCGGCCACGGGCGTGGTCGCCACCTTCGAGGCCTTCGCGGCCGCACCCGGCGACGACTTCCTCGGCGGAGGCGAGCGCCCCGGCACGCTCGACCTGCGCGGCCAGGCCTTCGCCGTCAAGGCCGCCTACGCCTGCCAGAACACGATGCCGGCGCCCTTCTTCGCCAGCTCGGCCGGCTACGGCGTCTCCCTCCGCTCCTCGACCATCGCCTCGTTCGCCTTCCCGGGCTCGGTCTCGAGCTCGGCGTGCCCCGGCGGCGCGTCGCCTCGCTGCCCGCTCGCCGACGGTCTCGACGTGGTCCAGCTGTGCATCAAGTCGCCCAGGCTCGCGTACAACCTGTTCGCGGGCACGCCGAAGAAGGTCGTATCGAGGTACGTCCAGACGATCGGACGGCCTCGGCTGCCCCCGCCTGCGCAGCTCGCGCTGATCAAGTGGCGCGACGTCGTCGGCGGCTCCGCCGACCTGTTCGACGACGTCGACAGGCTCCACGCGCTGCACGTTCCGATCGGCTGGGTCCTCCTCGACAACCCGTGGGAGACCGCGAGCTGCTACGGCGAGATGACCTTCGACCCGCAGCGCTTCCCGCGCCCGGAGGCCATGATCGCGGCGCTGCACCGCCGCGGCGTCCGCTTCATGCTCTGGATCTCTCCGCTCGTCCGGCAGCAGTTCTGCCCGCCGCCGTCGCAGTACCCCCAGAGCGTCCTCTACGGCACGGGGGGCAAGGCGGTGACGATCGACCTCACCGATCCCGCCGCCCGCTCGACCTTCGAGTCGAGCCTGCGCACGCTGATCCAGCTCGGCGTCGACGGGTTCAAGGCCGACCGCGGAGACGAGATCGACCTGGAGTCGTACCGCCTCGCCGGGGGCGCAGGCGTCGACCTGCACAACGAGTATCCGCGCGTCTACGCCCGCTCGGTCGCGGCCGCCGTTCGCGCCGCCGGGCGCGCGAGCTCGTTCGCGACCCTCTTTCGCGCCGGCGCACCGGGCAGCGCGGCGCTGGCGCCCGGCTTCTGGGGGGGAGACCAGGAAGGCACCTTCTCGGGCCTGCAGCAGGCGATCCACGAGGGGCTCAGCGCGGGAGCCGCCGGCTATGCGATCTGGGGCTCCGACACCGGCGGCTACGGCGCGACCGAGTCGGCGGAGGTGCTCGTCCGGTGGGCGCAGTTCAGCGCCCTCACGCCCGTGTTCGAGGTGGGGGGCACCGGGGGGAACGGGACGTTCTGGGAGTACGGCACGAAGACCGTGAGCCTGTTCCGCGCGGCCGCCGTGCTCCATTACGAGCTCTTCCCCTACCTGTACGACCTCGCGCGCGTCGCGCACGCGAGCGGGCTGCCGGTGCTCCGCCCGCTCGCGCTCGAGTATCCGGCCGACGCGAACGCCTGGCGGCAGGACCTCGAGGTGCTCGTGGGCCGGGACCTGCTCGCGGCGCCCGTCACCTCGGCGGCGCCGGCCGGCGCCTCAGGGACGGTGCTCGCTCCCGTCTACCTGCCCGCGGGGTCGTGGGTCGACCTCGAGACGGGTGTCGCCGAGCGCGGGGGGCGCGCGCCCTTCGCGCGCGACACTCCGCTGGCCGAGCAGCCGCTCTACCTCCGCGCGGGCGCGGCGGTCCCCTTCGCCGCCCGCTCGCCGCTCGTCTGGCCGCGGCCGTGGCCGACGAACGCCCTCGAGCTGCCTGGCCGCGGCGGCTGGTTGTACGCCCCCGCTGCGGGAACGCGCTTCGCGCGCTCGCCGGAGTTCGGGAGCTTCCACGTCGTCGGCCGCGGGCGCTCGTTCGCCCTGACGCTGCGAAGCGCGCCGCGCGAGTCCCAGGTTCTGCTCGCCACGGAGGAGATTCCGCGCTCGGTGAGGATCGAGGGCCGGCGGGTGCCGCAGGCGGCCTCGCTCGCGTCGCTCCGCCGCGCGCGGGAGGGGTGGACCCTCGCCGCAGCGCCGTTCCCAGGCATCGTGCTGAAGCTCGCTCCGCGGGCGGGAGTCGCGCGTGCCGTGGTCTCGCTCCCCTGACCTCGTCCCGACCTACGGAGCCGGCGGAATCGAGGCGGCGAGGGCGTCGCGCACCCGCTCCACCTCGCGGTCGCGCAGGTGTGCGTGGATCGGCAGCGACAGCACCTCGTTCGCGAACCGCGCCGCTCGCTCGCCGCCGCCCCGGTGGGGCGCGGCCGCCGCGAAGGGCAGCGCGGAGAGCGTCGTCGGGTAGTGCACCAGCGTCGTCACGCCCCTGTCGGCGAGCGCGGCCCGCACCGCGTCGCGGTCGCCCACGCGCAGCACGTACTTGTGGAAGACGTGCGCGCGGTCGTGGGGCTGCTCCGGCGCCGCGGCCGCGAGCGGCAGCAGCGCCTCCGTGTACGCGGCCGCCGCCCGCTGCCGGGCGCGCAGCCACGTCTCCTCGTGGCGCAGCTTCAGGGACAGCACCGCCGCCACGAGCGACGACATCTGCGCGTTGAAGCCGACCCGCTCGAGCTCGCCGGACGAAGACTTGCCGTGCCAGCGCAGCGCGCGCACGGTCAGCGCGACCTCGTCGTCGTCCGTGAGGAGCGCGCCGCCGCTGCCCGGCGCGCTGACGACCTTCGTCGGGTCGAAGCTGAAGCAGCTCGCAAGGCCGACGGAGCCGGCCCTGCGGCCGCTCCGGGCGGCTCCGAGCGTCTGCGCCGCGTCCTCGACGAGCAGGAGCCCGTGCTCCGCGGCGAACGCCTCGATTGCGGCGGCGTCGCCCATCCGCCCGTAGAGGTCGACGAAGACGAGCGCCTTCGTGCGCCGGGAGACGAGCGCGGCGGCATGCCCGAGATCCAGCTCGTACGAAGCGTCCACGTCGACGTAGACGGGGACGGCGCCTGCGCGCAGCACCGACGACGCGGTCGCGGCGAAGGAGAAGTCGGGGACGAGCACCTCGTCGCCGGGCTCGATGCCGAGCGCCACCAGGGCGAAGTACAGCGCGTCGGTGCACGACGAGAGCGCGACCACATGACGCCGCCCCGCGAGCGCCGCCAGCTCGCCCTCGAGCTCCGCGACCCACGGCCCCTGCAGCAGCTGCCCCGACCGCAGGACCTCCTCGACCGCCTCCAGGATCGGCTCCCGCAGCGTCTCGAACTCCCGGTCGAGCGCGAAGAACGGCACCGCGGCGGTCGCCGCCGGTGCGCGGGTCACGCCGCGGCGCCGCGCGCGCGCGTCGGCACGAGCGGGCCCTCCGTCGGGAACGACGAGAGGAAGTCGACGTACTCGCCGACGCCGCGCTCCAGCGGGTAGACGGGCTCGTACTCGAGCAGCGCGCGCGCCTTCGCGATGTCGAGGGCGCCCCGGCGCGGCCGGAAGTCGTCGGCGCGCTCGGACACCTCGACCGGCATGTCCGGGAAGCGCGCGCGCAGCAGCTCGTGCAGCTCCGTGAGCGTCCGGCCCTCGCCGGCCGTGATGTTGAAGGTCTCGTTCTCGACGGGCGACAGGAGGGCCCTGGTCAGCCCCCCGGCGACGTCGCCGACGTACGAGAAGTCGAGCACCGTCGAGTCGGGGTCGACGACGGTCAGCGGCCGGCTCCAGAGCGCGCACTCGACGAACCGCTGCACGATGCGGTCGTTCATGTCGGTCGGGCCGTAGACGGCGGAGGGGCGCACGATCGCGTACGGCAGCCCGCGGGCCCGCGAGAAGGTCTCGACCAGCACCTCGCCGGCAAGCTTCATGCCGCCGTACACGTCCTTCGGCGCCGTTGGCTCCGTCTCGGGCATCGGCGACCGCGTGAAGTCGCCGTACACCATGCTCGACGACACGTAGACGAGCTTCCGCACGGTGCCGAGCTCGAGCGCGAGCTCGATCAGGTTGAACGTGCCCCGCAGGATGCTCTCGAAGGCATGGTCGGCGCTGACGCGGGCGACCGTCGCGAGCGGCAGCGCGCCGAGGTGCAGGATGTAGTCCGGGCGGGCGTCGAGCACCGCACGGCGCATCTCGTCGCGGTTCTCCGTGGAGGCAACGACGACCCGGGCGTCGCGGAGCAGGACCTCCCTCCGGTGGCGGAGCGCGTGCCAGTGCTGCGCCTCCAGCGAGTACGAGTAGGTCCGGAGCGGGTCCACCGCCACCACCTCGAGCCCCTCCGCGGCAAGCGCCGCCGACGTGTGCGCGCCGATGAAGCCGGCGCCGCCCGTGACGAGGACCCTCGGCATCAGGGCGTGAGGCTAGCAGCGGACTCGCGGCCCGCCCTCCCGCGCGGTGCGGCGATCAGCTTCCCGCAGCAGCGAGCACCGCGTCGGCCCAGTGGCCAACCGAGTGCTCGCGCTCGACCCGAGCCCGGAGCTCGCGCCCGAGTAGGCCGCGGCGATCGACTGGAAGCGCAGCGAGCTCGGCGAGCCGGCGCGCGAGTGCCTCGTCGTCGTCACAGGGGAAGCGGAGGGACCGGGGCAAGAGGGCCGCATAGCCGTCTGCGCTACTGAGAGCAGGTCTGCAGGCGGCGGCCGCTTCGACGACGATCTTGTCTGCCGCACCGGCGCGCATGTTGTTGACGAGCGCGTCCGCCGAGGCGAGCAGGCGGGGGATCTCCAGCCGCGAGACAGCGTCCCCGAACGAGGCAGCACCGCCGAGGCCAAGCTCCACCGCGAGGCGCCCGAGCTCGCGACGGTGCGCTGCGTCAGCCGCGAGCGGCTCTGGGCCGTGGACGGCGAGCCGCGCGTCGATGCCCTCGACCCGCACCCGCGCGACGGCTCGCAGGATCGCGGGCAGCCCCTTCGCCGGCGAGTAGCGCCCGAGCGAGACGAGACGGAGCCCGGCTCCGTCGCGTGGCGCGGAGCAGGGAAACTCGTCCACGTCGATGCAGTGGCCGGCGCCGATCACTTTCGCCGACGCGAGCGGAAAGCTCGCCACGTGGACGCTGAGCACGGCCGAGGAGACTCGCTCGGCAAGGTGAAGCAGGCGCGAGGCCCGCCAATGGGTGAACCAGAGCAGGACGCGCACGCCGAGCGGCCGTGCGAGCGGGGCGGCGAGCACGGCGTAGATCGGAGACATGTGCGCGACCACTGCGAGCGGGCGGCCTCGCGCCAGCTCGAACGCGAGCGCCCCCTCGAACCGTGCGCCCCGCAGGGCCTGTGTCGGCGCGGCGAAGCTGTGGAAGCGCGCGTTCCCGGGCAGCGCCTCGGGCACTGCACGGCTCGCGAGCACCACGAGCTCGTCGACCCGCGACGCGAGGGCGCCGACCATCGCGGCTGCGGCACCGAGCGTCGGGTGTTCACGGTCGACCTGCTGCGTGACGAAAACGAGCTTCGTCAACGCAGAACCTGGTCGACAAGCTGGCGTGTTCGGCAAGCATAGGTCTCGGGCGTCTGCAGCCAGTCGCCCCCTGCCCGGAGGGCCCCCGCCGCCAGCCGCTCTGCCAGCTCGCGATCGGTGAGCACCCGCACGAGCGCGTGGGCGAGCGCAGCTGGGTCGTCCGGCGGGACGAGCAGCCCGTCGACGCCGTCCTGGACGATGTCCGGGATGCCGCCCGCGTGCGCGCCCACGACACCCCGCCCCCGCGCGAAGGCCTCCATCGCGACGCGCGGCAGCCCTTCGGACTGCGAGGGCAGCACGAGCACCGTCGCCTCATCGAGCGCACCCGCGACGTCCTCCGGCATCAGGCGCTCGTCCCACACCGTGTGCCTCGGCAGGTCGCGGACCAGCCGCTCGACGACGGGGCGCTCGGGCCCCCGTCCGACGATGTGGAGCGTTGCGTCTGGGACACGCGCCGCAGCGAGCCGCCACGCATCTGCAAGAGCGCGGACGTTCTTGTACCGCTCGAGCACGCCCACGAACAGCGCGCGCGGTACGTCCGGTAGGGGCGCGGCGGGCCGGGCGCGAAATGCCGACACGTCGAAGTACGTGGTGAAGGTCGCCGCCGGCTGGACGCCGAGCCCGCGAACAAGCTGGCTCGTGAACGGCGAGACGGTGCGGACCGCGTCGGCACGGCGGACGGCGACGCGCGCGGCGCCACGGCTGAGCGGCTCGAGCAGCCGGCGGAGCGGCGACCCGTAGAGTCGCGTGGCGGTGCGCCAGTCTCCGTGCACCTCCAGCACGACACGCGCGGCCGCTCCGACGAGGAGCCGCGCCACCAGCACGGCGCTCGCTTCGTAGGGGCTTTGCGCGACCACCACCTGTGGACGGAAGCGGCGGAGCTCCTGTGCGAGGTGGAGGGGCAGCGCGAGGTAGAACGCCGGCGTCCGCGCCGCCACGAGGCGGAACCGTCCGTCGTCGTCGGCCCCGTCGAGTCCCGTCGCGAGCACGCGCAGCTCGAGCTCGGCGCCGAGCGCGTCCCACTTGCGGGCAAGCGACGCCTCGAGCGGCAGCCGGTAGCGCGTCCGACTGACGAACAGGACGCGCGGGTTCACCGGCCCCGTCTTGCGGCGAGGACGAGGAGCTGCTCGAGGCGTCCGAAGATCGTCTCGCGGTCGTAGCCGCGAACGGAGTCTGCCGCGGCCGCGCGCAGCCGTGCCCGCAGGTCGCCGTCGTCGAAGTAGCGGCGGATGCCGGCCGCGAGCCCCTGCGGGTCGCCCGGCGGGAACAGCAGCCCGTTCTCGCCGTCGCGCACGACCTCCGCCACCCCCCCGACGCGGCTCGCGAGCACCGGCGCTCCGGCGGCGAGCGCCTCGACGACGGTGTGGGGGAAGTTCTCCCAGCTCGACGGCAGGATTGCTGCGTCGCCTGCACGGAAGAGCTCGAGCACGCGCTCGCGCGGCTGCGGCCCCAGGAAGCGCACGCGCTCCGCGAGCCCGAGGTCCGCCGCGCGCCGCTCCAGAGGCCCGCGCTCGGCACCGTCGCCGGCGAGCACCAGCGCCACGTCGGGAACCTCTGCGAGGGCATCGAGCGCGACGTCCAGCGACTTCTGCGCGGTCAGCCGCCCCGCGAAGACGAGGGTGCGCCCGTCGAGGCCGAAGCTCCGCTTCAGCTCCTCGCGGGGCGGCAGCGCGGACGACGGCGGGTAGGGGTTCGGGAGGACCGTCAGCCGCTCCGGTGCGACGCCCCAGGAGATCGCGAGGTCGCGCAGATACCCGCTCGGGCACACGACGTGCGCCGCACGGCCGAGCTCGACGTTGCGTGCGGCCCGCAGCAGCCGGACGAGCGTCCCGCCCGCGGCGCCCTGGAACTCGTCGACGTCGCCCGCGACGACCCCGCGCCGCCGCGCCCGCTCGAACGCCGGATCGGCCGTCAGCTTGACGACGTACGGGCGTCGCGCCGCTGTCGCGCCTGCGAAGCTCCGCCCGAACATGCCGGTCGTGTAGACGACCTCCGCCCACCGCGCCCGTCGCGCGATCTCCGCGGCGGTGCGCACGTGGATCGCTCCCTTCGGGAGCGAGCGGTCGATCCAGTCCACGGCGAACCGCTGCCCCGCCGGCTCCGCCGCGCCTGTCGTCACGACCCGCACCGCGTGGCCGCGCTCGAGCAGGAACGAGGCGACGTCGGGCGCGTGGCTCGCGGGGCCGCCGACGTCGGGCGGCCAGATCCCGGACACCACGAGCACCCTCATACGTTCAGCTCGCCGGCAGCGAGGAGCGGCCCTGGCGGCGCGGACTGCGGCGGCGACGCCAGCTCCCGCCGGATGCGGGCGTAGAGCACCGTCCAGGCGAGGGCGAAGACGACGCTCGAGGCGAGGACCGCGACGGCCGCGCCGGTCGCGCCCCAGCGCCAGCCGAGCACGATCGCGAGCGGCAGCAGGACGACCGTCTCGACCGCGTGGGTCAGCGTCCGCAGGTGCGGGCGGCCGATCGTGACCGCGAACGACTTCGACCACCCCACGACGAACTGCACGGCGCCGGCGCCGACGATCACGCGTGCCGCGTCGACCGCGCCGAGGTTCTTCGACGCGAAGAGGAGGCGAACGATCTGCGGCATGAAGACGATCAAGGGCGGCAGCAGGACGAGGCATCCGGTCGCAGCAAGCAGCGTGTAGCGGCGGATGCCGGCGAAGACGCGCAGCCGGTTCCCCTGCTCCCAGTCACGCGTCTGCTCTGTCAGCAGCACGAGGCGGAACGGCGCCGAGACCGCGTTGAAGCCCTGCTGCGGCGACTGTGCGACGCGGAAATAGCCGACCTGCGTCACGGTGGAGGCGACACCGAGGACGATCGGCGTCAGCGTGGTACGCAGCGACACGATGCCCGTGGCCGCGCTCGACTGGAGGATGAAGCGGACGATGCCGCGCGCGTCGCCGGCGAGCGGCCGCGCCTCGTGCCGCGGGAAGCGGCGGAAGGCCGCGGCGCCCGCGGCGCAGATCGCGACGGAGGCGACGACCTGGGCGATGACGATCGAGCCGATCGTCCAGGCGAGCCCGAACTGCGAGCCGGCCGCGATCGCCGCGAGCCGGAGGCCCATCGACAGCGCGAAAAAGGCGCCGCGGAGGTCGTACCGGCCGCGAAGCATCAGCGCCACCGCGGCCATGCCCTCGGGGGCCTGCGCGAGCGGCAGCACTGCGGCGATCGCGAGCGGCAGGCGCAGCTCCGAGGTGTTGAAGATCCGTCGGGACAGCGCGGCGAGGAGGAGCAGGGCGAGGCCGCCCAGGACGGCGCCCACGAGCTTGAAGCCGAACACGCGCCGGAACATCCGGCGCAGTCGGCCCCAGTCCTCGCGGGCGATGTACCCGAAGCCGAACTTGATCAGAGCCTCCTCGATCGTCAGGTCGAGCAGCGCCTGGAAGAACCCGGCCGAGGCAAGCGTGAGCGCGTAGAGGCCGAGGACCTCCGTCGAGAAGACCCTCGCGGCGACGATCGTCCCCAGGAACCCGAACGCGATCGCGGCGTACATTCCCACGGCCGCGGCGACGCGGCGCCGAAAGACGGAATGGGCCATCGAGCGGCCAGTGTAGTGCCGGTAGGTCGCATCACTACACTCGCCGAGGTGCGCTCGTCCGACGCAGCCCTGCAGGGGGCGTTCCGGGAGCGTCTGCTCGCGTGGTGGCGCGGCGCCTCGCCCGGCGCGGTCGTCCTCGCCGCGACGCTGCCGGTCGTCTTCCTCCACGTCGACTACCAGCCGTCGCTCTCGCTGCCACTCGGCGCGACCTTCAAGCTCTCCGACGCCATGGTCCTGCTGACGGCGGTGGCCGCGCTCGCGGCCGCAGCCGGCGGCGGGCTGCGGCACCTGCGGCCCGGCCTCGCCGTCTGGCTCACCGGGCTGCTCTTCCTGGCGTGGGTGCTGGCGGCGACGTTCTACCCGCTGCTCTCGTCGCGGCCGTACGCGTGGCGGACGCACCTCGTCACCGCCGGAGAGTTCTGGGAGTACGCGCTGCTCGCCCCCGCGGTCCCGCTCCTCGTCCGGCGGCGCCACGACGTCCGCCTCGTGCTCGGCACGCTCGTCGTCTGGGGGATGATCGCCGTCGCCGTCGGGCTCGTGCAGTGGGCGGGCTGGACCGGGCTCGCGGGCTGGGGCCGCGGCTTGCGCCAGCCGTCGTTCGTCGGCACGCACGAGCTCACGGGCCTCGGCGGCATGCTGATCGGGATCGGCACCGTGGCGCTGCTGTGGCACGGGGACGCGCGGCGCCTCGCTTTCGCCGCCCGGGCCACGCTCGTGATCGGACTCGTCGGGTTCGTGCTCGGCGGGGCGAGCGCCGGCATCGTCGGGCTCGTCCCCGCCGCGGTCGCCGCCGTGGCGATCGCCGCGAGGCGCGGCCTCGTCGCCCGCCGCTCGCTCGCCGCGGCGCTCGCGGCGACCGTCGTCGCCTCCGTCGGCGTCGTCGCGCTGCGCGCGGGCGACTTCACGCAGTTCTTGCGCTTCCTCGGCCTGGGTCACGAGCAGGCAAGCGCTTCGAGGAACATCCAGACGTACTCGCAGCGGACGCTCCTCGCCTACGTCGGCGTCCGCATCTGGCTGCACCATCCGGTGTTGGGCGTCGGCTGGCAGGGGTCGAGCGAACCGAGCGCGTTTGGGCCGGAGCTGCCCGCGGCTCACGCCCGCTTCCCGCACGTGGCGGCGATCGCGTTCCCGTCGGCGCGACACGCCTACGGGGTGCAAATCCTCTACGTCCAGGTGCTCGCCGACCTCGGCGTCGTCGGTCTGCTGCTTCTGGTCGCCCTCCTCCTCGCCGCGGGCGCACTCGCCGCACGCGCCGCGCTCCGCGCTCCGCCCCTGACCGCCTTCGTCGTGACGCTCGGGCTCTTCTGGCTCCTGCTCGCGCTCGGCCTCTGGAGCGCGCTCGGGCTCGTCGCGGGCGTTCCGCTCGACGCACTGACCTGGCTCGCGCTCGGGCTCGTCTGCACGCGCGGCGTCGAGGCGTGAGCTCGATCCGGTACAACCGCCTCCCATGACGCGTGTCCTCGTCACCGGCGGCGCCGGCTTCATCGGCGCCAACCTGGCGCGTGCGCTGCTCGAGCGCGGCGACGAGGTGCGCGTGCTCGACAACTTCTCGACCGGCAACCGCGCGAATCTCGACGACCTCGACGTGGAGATCGTCGAGGGAGAGCTCCGCAGCTACGAGCGCGTCCACCACGCGACGCGCCGGGCCGAGGTCGTCTTCCACCTCGGGGCGCTCGGCTCCGTGCCGCGCTCGGTGCAGGACCCGCTCACGTCCAGCGCGGTCAACGTGGAGGGGACGCTCAACGTGCTCCTCGCCGCTCGCGACGAGGGCGTCCGGCGCGTCGTGTTCTCCTCGTCGTCGTCGGTCTACGGCGCGAAGGACGAGCTACCGGTGACGGAGTCGCTCCCGCCCGACCCGATCTCTCCCTACGGGGTCGCGAAGCTCGCCGCCGAGCGCTACTGCATCAGCTTCAACCGCGTCTACGAGTCGTTCGAGTCGGTCGTGCTGCGCTACTTCAACGTCTTCGGGCCGCGGCAGAGCCCGTACTCCCAGTACGCCGCGATGGTGCCGCTGTTCATCAGGGCCATCGCCGAGGGCGAGGCCGTGACCGTCTTCGGCGACGGCGAGCAGTCGCGCGACTTCACGTACGTCGAGAACGTCGTGGACGCGACGCTTCGTGCGGCCGAGGCCGACGGTGCGACCGGCCGCATCTTCAACGTCGCGGCCGGCTCGCCCGCCAGCGTGAACGAGGTGGCCGCCACGATCGGCCGGATCCTCGACAAGCCGGTCGAGCGCCGCTTCGCACCGCCGCGTCCCGGCGACATCCGCAATTCCTGGGCCGACGTGGGCGCCGCGCGCGACGTCCTCGGCTACCAGCCGTTCGTCGATCTCGAGGAGGGCCTGCGGCGGACGATCGAGCACCTCGTTGCCTGACGCGCCGCCGATCAAGGTGCTGCGCGTGATCGCGCGCCTCAACGTCGGCGGGCCCGCCCTGCACGTCGCCTACCTCGCCGCGGGGCTCGCCGAGCGCGGGTACGAGACGGTCCTGGTCGCGGGGACGCTCGCGCGCGGCGAGGAGTCGATGGCATCCGTTGCAGAGCGGCGCGGCGTGAGGATCGAGACGCTCGACGACCTCGGGCGCGAGATCTCGCCGCTGCGGGACGTGCGCGCGATCCTGCGCCTCGCGAGCCTGATCCGCCGCGAGCGTCCGGCGATCGTGCATACGCACACCGCGAAGGCGGGGGCGGTCGGCCGCATCGCGGCGCTGCTCGCAGGCGACGCGCGGCCGCCGATCGTCGTCCACACCTTCCACGGGCACGTCCTCCGCGGCTACTTCAGCGCCCCGGCGACGCTCGGCTTCCGGCTGCTCGAGCGGTGGCTGGCCCGCAGGACGACGGTGCTCGTGGCCGTCAGCCCCGAGGTGCGCGACGACCTGGTGCGGCTCGGGGTCGCGCCGGCGTCCAAGTTCGCGGTCGTGCGGCTCGGGATCGAGCTGGGGGAGCGCGTTGCCGACGCCGGCGGCCCCGCCCGTGAGGACACGCGCCGGCTCCTGGGCGTCCCTCCCGGCTCCTTCGTCGTCGGGTGGGTCGGACGGATGACGGCCGTGAAGCGGACGGACGACGTGCTGCGGGCCTTCCGCCGGCTCCTGGACTCCGGCGCCGACGCCTACCTCTGCCTCGTCGGCGACGGCCCCGAGCGCGAGCGGCTCGAGCGCGAGGCGCACGAGCTCGGCATGAGCAGGCGCTGCCTCTTCGTCGGCTACCAGGCCGACGTCGGCCGCTTCTACGCGGCCATGGACGTCCTGCTCCTCCCGTCGGCGAACGAGGGGACGCCGGTGAGCGTGATCGAAGCGCTCGCAGCCGGGCGGCCGGCGGT
>JBBWZD010000067.1:0-15415 GCA_039648875.1 Actinomycetota bacterium | reverse complement strand
GAGCGCCTGGTTGCGCGGGAGGACCGGCAACCCTCAGGCTCGGACCTGGTTCGGACCTGGTCCCGATTCGAGGGTTGCACCCACCGGCCACCGTCCTCTCAGGCGTAACCGAACGCCAGCACGAGGTAGAACGCGGCGACGGAGGCGAAGAGGAGCGAGTCGATGCGGTCGAGGACGCCGCCGTGGCCGCCCAGCAGGCGCCCGGTGTCCTTCACCTGCATGTCGCGCTTCAGCATCGACTCGAAGAGGTCTCCGGATGCCGCGGCGAGGACGACCACCAGCCCGAGCACGACGGCCTGCCAGCTCGTGAGGTACGTGTGGCGCGTGTCGTACAGCGCGACGAACGAGACGAAGATGCCGACGAGGGAGCCGACCGCGAAGCCCTCCCACGTCTTGCCGGGCGAGAGCGTCGGCGCCAGCTTGTGGCGCCCGAACAGCCGGCCCGCGAAGTAGGCGAACGTGTCGGCGGCCCAGACGGTCAGCACGACCGTGAACGCGAGCAGCCGCGGCTCGTCATCCATCTCCCGCAGCAGGAGGAGGTGACCGAGGCCGAAGCCGATCCAGGCGGCGCAGAGGATCGTGGCCGCCATCGCGACGGTCGACGGGGCCCGCGTCTGCGCGAACGCGTTGAGCACGAATGCGAGCGCGAAGGTCGCCAGCAGCCCGCCCAGCATCCAGGCGAGACCACCGGTGCGCGCGCCGGAGAGGGCGAGGAGGGTGCCTGCGTACGCGGCGGGCGCGAGCGGCCGCAGCGGCCGCGTCATCGTCACGAACTCGTGCACCGCGAGGACGCCTGCGAGCGCGAGGAGCGCGTAGAGCCACCAGCCGCCGAGCCAGAGCATCCCGAGCACGAGCGGCGCGCCGACGGCGCCCACGACCAGGCGCGAGATCAGGCTGCTCATCTGCCGCCGAATCGACGGCGGCGGCTCGCGTAGTCGTCGATCGCGGCGCGCAGCTCCCCCGGCCCGAAGTCCGGCCAGAGCGTCTCGGTGAAGACGAACTCCGCATACGCCGACTGCCAGAGCAGGAAGTTCGAGATCCGCAGCTCGCCCGACGTCCGGATCACGAGATCCGGGTCGGGCATCTCCGGTGCGTACAGGTGCCGCGCGACGAGCTCCTCGTCGACGTCGTCCGGCTCCGCGCCGCTCTCGGCGATCCGCCGCGCCGCCTCGACCAGCTCGGCACGGCCGCCGTAGTCGAAGGCGATCCACAGCTGCAGCCGCGAGCGGTCGGCCGTCGCCTCCTCCAGCCGGGCCATCTGCTCCCGCAGCCACTCCGGCGCCCGGTCGCGGCGGCCGACGAAGCGGGTGCGGACGCCCTGCGCGGCGAGGTCGGGCAGCTCCCGGTCGATCGTCTCGCCGAAGATCTCCATCAGCGCCTCGACCTCCTCGGGCGGCCTCGACCAGTTCTCGGTCGAGAAGGCGTAGACGACGAGCGACTCGATGCCGACGTCGATCGCGGTCTCGACCACCGGCCGCAGCGCTCGCGAGCCGGCGCGATGGCCCTCTGCGACGCTGAGGCCGCGGGCGTCCGCCCAGCGCGCGTTGCCGTCGAGCACGATCGCGACCGCCCGCGCCGCCTCCGGCAGGCTCTGCTCGTGGAGCGGGTCCGCGTCCGTGTGCGCAAACGCGCTCACGCGCGAGCGGCGAGGGTTGACAGAACGCGTCTCACGGCCGGAAGTCCAGCTAGACCTCCATGACCTCGGCTTCCTTGTGCTTCAGCAGGTCATCGATCTGCCGCGTGTGCTCGTCGGTCAGCTTCTGCACGCGCTCCTCCGCCCGGTGCTCCTCGTCGGCGCCGACCGTGCCGGAGTCGACGAGCTCCTTCAGGTGGCGCATCGCGTCGCGCCGGATCTCGCGGACGGCCACGCGGTGCTCCTCGGCCAGCCCGCGGACGACCTTCACGAGGTCCTTGCGCCGCTCCTCCGTGAGCTGCGGGATCGGCAGCCGGATCATCTTGCCGTCGTTGGAGGGCGTCAGGCCGAGGTCCGACTCCTGGATCGCCTTCTCCACCGCGCGGATCGAGCTGGGGTCGAACGGCTGGATCGTCAGCATGCGCGCCTCCGGCACGCCGATCGTCGCGAGCTGCTTGAGCGGCGTCTTGGTGCCGTAGTAGTCGACCTCGATCCGGTCGAGGAGAGACGCCGAGGCCCGGCCGGTGCGGACGGTGTTGAACTCGTTGCGCGCGTGCTCGACGGACTTCTGCATCCGTGTCTGGCCCTCGTGGAGCAGCTCGTCGACCGTTGCCATTCTCGGTGCCTCCTACGGTGTCTCGATGACGGTGCCGACGTGCTCGCCGGCGACGATGCGGCCGATGTTGCCCGCGGCGAGCGCGAAGACGTGGATCGTCAGCTTGTTGTCCATGCAGAGCGAGAGCGCCGTCGTGTCCATGACCTTCAGCCCCCGCTCGATCGCCTCGAGGTGCGTGAGCCGCGGCAGGAAGGCGGCCCCGGGCTCGAGCCGGGGATCGCCGTCGTAGACGCCCTCCACGCCGTTCTTGGCCATCAGGATCGCGTCGGCGCCGATCTCCAGCGCGCGCAGCGCGGCAGCGGTGTCGGTGGTGAAGAACGGATTGCCGGTGCCGGCGGCGAAGATGACGATGCGACCCTTCTCGAGATGCCGGATCGCGCGCCGCCGGATGTACGGCTCCGCGACCTCGGCCACCACGAGCGCCGACTGCACGCGCGTGTCGGCGCCCTCCCGCTCGAGCGCGTCCTGCAGGGCGAGCGCGTTCAGGAGCGTCGCGAGCATGCCCGCGTAGTCGGCGGTGGCGCGCTCCATTCCCTCTGCCGCCGCCGCGAGCCCGCGGTAGAAGTTGCCGCCGCCGACCACGACGGCCACGCCCACCCCGCAGTCGCGCACCTCGACGATCTCCGCCGCGATGCTCTCGATCACGCCGACCTCGATCCCGTAGTCGCGCGCGCCCATGAGCGACTCGCCCGACAGCTTCAGCAGCACGCGCCGGAAGCCGGCGCCCCCGGGCGGCGCCCGCAGCGCGCTCTCCTCGGGCCGGACGGTCATCCGGCGAGCACGAAGAGCTCGAACTCGAGCACCTCGGCGCCCGCTTCCCGGAGCGCCTCGCCCACCGTCTTCGAGGAGTCGTGGATCCACTCCTGGTCGACGAGCACGTTCGCCCCGAAGAAGCGCTTGTTCAGCATGCCCTCGACGATCTTCGCACGCGCCTGCTCCGGCTTCGACTGCACCTCGTCGGAGTTGGCGTAGATCTCGCGCTCGCCCTCGACGAGGTCGGGCGGGACGTCGTCGCGGCCGATCCAGCGCGGGCGCTGCGAGACGATGTGCATCGCGAGCTTACGGCCAAGCCCCGCGTCGCCGCCGCGCATCTGAACCAGCGCGCCGAACTTGTTCGCGGGCGTGTGCGTGTACGCGTGGATCTTCGCGCCGTCCACCGCCTCGAAGCGCGCGCCGCCGGCGACCGCGATGTTCTCGCCGAGCTTGGCGGACAGCGCGACGCGCTCCTCCTCGAGCGCGCTCTCGGCACCGACGCCGCTCGCCTCGACGGCGTCGAGCACCTTCTTCGCGTAGGCCAGGAACTCGTCGTTGTTGGAGACGGGCTCCGTCTCGCAGCCCACCGCGACCATCGTCCCCTTCGAGCCGTCCCCCGCCAGGCGGTAGCCGACCTTGCCCTCGGTCGTCTCGCGTCCGGCGCGCTTGGCCGCCTGCGCCATGCCGCGCTCGCGCAGCAGCACGATCGCCGCGTCCATGTCGCCGTTCGTCTCCTGGAGCGCGCGCTTGCAGTCCATCATCCCCGCGCCGGTGCGGTCGCGGAGCTCCTTGACGAGCGCGGCCGAGATCTCCGCCGTCACTGCTCCACCTCGATGCTCGCCGCGGAGGCATCGGTCTCGACGCTGCCCTCCTGCTGCGCCGCCTGCCCCGTCGAGACCGGAACGGACTCGCCCTCGGTCGCCGGCTCGACTGCCTCGCCGGGCATCGCCTGCTCGAGCGTGCCCTCGTCGGCGGGGCCCTCCCCGGCGGGCGCCTCGGCCGGCGCGGGCGCCTCGGTGGCGGGCTCGGCGGCGTCCGCGGCGGGCTCGGCGGCGTCGGCCGGCTCGGCGGCGGCGCCGTTCTGCTGCGCGCGCGTGAACTCGCGCGCGGCCACCTTCTGCCTGCCCTCGTTGATCGCCTCCGCGATCACGCGCGTGACGAGGCTGCACGAGCGGATGGCGTCGTCGTTGCCCGGGATCACGTAGTCCGCCTCGTCGGGGTCGCAATTCGTGTCGACGAGGGCGACGACCGGCAGCCCGAGCCGGCGCGCCTCGCGCACCGCGAGCTGCTCCTTCTTGAGATCGACGATGAAGACGGCGTCCGGCTGGCGGCGCATGTCGGCCACGCCGCCGAGGTTCTGCTCGAGCTTCTCGAGCTCGCCCCCCATCGAGATGCGCTCTTTCGCCGGGAGCAGCTCGAGCTGCCCCTCGTCCCTCAGCCTGCGCAGCTCGTGCAGCCGCTCGATCCGCTCGGACATCGTCCGCCAGTTCGTGAGGAGGCCGCCGAGCCAGCGGTGGTTCACGTACGGCATGCCGACGCGCTTCGCCTCGCCCTCGACCGCGTCCTGTGCCTGCTTCTTCGTGCCGACGAAGAGCACGGTTCCGTTCCGCTCGCCGAGGTTGCGCACGAACTGCGCCGCCTCGTCGAGCCGCTCGCTCGTCTGGGTCAGGTCGATGATGTAGATGCCGGAGCGCTCGGTGAAGATGAAGCGGCGCATCTTCGGGTTCCAGCGTCTCGTCTGGTGGCCGAAGTGGACCCCGGCCTCCAGGAGGGCGCGCATCGAGGCGACTGCCATGGTGCTCCCTTCTCGTGTGGTTGTGGAGTGCTCCGGCAGGGTCGTGGCGCACCGGCCGCAGAGGCCGGCACCCGCGCCGCGGCTGGTCTGCCGGGTCGTGGGACTGGTCGCGGAAGTCTAGCGTCGGACGGTGAAGCGGCGGCCAGACCGAGCCTACGAAGCTCTCTGCAAGCACTCGGCGAGGTCCGCGGGCAGCGGGGAGACGACGTCGACGGCGTCGCCGTCGAACGGGTGCTCGAACGCCAGCCGCGTCGCGTGCAGGAACTGCCGGCTCAGCCCCAGCTCGCCCGGCCGCCCGTAGAGCGGGTCGCCGACGACCGGCAGGTCGATCGCCGCCAGGTGCACGCGGATCTGGTGCGTGCGGCCGGTCTCGAGCGTCGCGCGCAGGAGCGCGTGCCGCGGCAGGAGCTCCTCCACCTCGAAGTGCGTGACCGAGTCGCGCGGCGTGTCGGTGTCGAGCGACTGGCGGAGCGGGTCGTGCCGGTCGCGGCCGATCGGCGCGTCGATCGTCCCGCGGCGGGAGCGCGGCCGGCCGGCCACGAGCGCGAGGTACTCGCGCGTCAGACGGCGCTGCTGCACGAGCTGCTGGAGCCGGCGGTGCGCCTCAGGCGAGCGTGCGACCACGAGCAGCCCGGAGGTGTCCCGGTCGAGCCGGTGCACGATGCCCGGCCGCTCGGGCGCCTCTCCCCCCTCGACGTCGTGGGCGAGCAGCCCGTGCACGAGCGTGCCGCGTCCGTGCCCCGGCGCGGGATGGACGACGAGCCCCGCCGGCTTGTCGACGACGAGCAGATGCTCGTCCTCGTACGGCACGCTCAGCTCCATCGCCTGCGGCTCCAACGTCGAGACGGCCGCCTGCGGCGCCTCGAACTCGAGCTCCTCGCCGCCGGCGAGCCTGTGGCTCTTCGCCCGCGGCCGCCCGTCGACGAGCACGCCGCCCAGGCTCAGGAGCCGCTCCGCGACCGCACGGGACCCCACCTCGGGCAGGCCCGCCAGAAACTGGTCGAGACGCCGCCCGGCGGCTTGCTCAGGGACGCGCAGTTGCGTCACGGACGTGCCGCGGACGCCGCGGCTCGCGGTCCGCAGCGAACAGCGCCGCCAGCAGGATGCAGACCCCGATCACGATGAAGCTGTCGGCCAGGTTGAACGCCGGCCAGTAGCGCAGATCGAGGAAGTCGGTGACGTACCCGAGCCGGACGCGGTCGAGCAGGTTCGAGACGCTGCCGCCGATCACGAGGCCGAGCGACATGGGCAGCACCGGGTGTCGCGCGCCCGAGCGGGCGAAGAACACGAGCATCCACGCGACGGCGACGCCGGTGAGGAGGATGACGACGGCGGTGGCGCTCGCGAAGAGGCCGAAGGCGATCCCGGAGTTCTCGACGTGCCGGATCGAGACCGGCCCCACCACGTGGACAGAGTCGCCGAGGCCGAGGTCTCTGCTCACGATCCGCTTGGTGAGCTGGTCGGCAGCCACGGCGGCGAGCGCGATCGCAGTCAGGCCGAGCCAGTGAGCGACGCCGGCGCCGAGCGGCCGCTCGGCGACGGAGAACGGCGCGAGCGCGTCGGTGGCCGAGCCGACCCGTACGTCGGCCGCACGGGCCCGCGCTCGAGCCTCCTCGCTCACGTGCGCTCGGACTCGCGCTTGCAGTCGATGCAGAGCGAGGCCCACGGGTACGCCTCGAGCCGCTCAGCCGGGATCTCCCGGCCGCAGTTCGTACACGTCCCGTACGTGCCCTCGTCGATCCGCTTCAGGGCGGCGTCGATCTCCGTGAGCACCTGACCCGAGTTCTCCTCGAGCGTGTAGTCGATCTCGCGGTCGAGCGTGGCGGTGGCCGTCTCGGCCATGTGGTTGTCGCTCGTCGCGGCGATCTCCTCGACCTCCTCGTCGAGGGAGCCGGGGTGGTCGTCCCGGAGGTTCTCGATCGCGCTCTGCACGCGCTCTCGCTCCTCGAGGAGCATCGTGCGGAAGCGGTCGGTGTCGATGCTCATGTCGGTCTGTCCTTTCTGCTGCGACCCGGCGCGGACGCTGAGGCGAGGCGGCGCTCCACCAGCTCCGGCTCCAACCCGCTCAGCTCCACCACCTTGTCCCGACCGCCGTGGCCCGAAACGAGCGCGACGGCGTGGCGCGGCACGTCGAGCGTCGCGGCGAGCAGCCGGAGCACCGCCTCGTTCGCCCGGCCGTGCTCGGGCGGCGCCGCCACGCGCACCTTCCACGCCTCGCCGTGCCTGCCTACGACGGCGGCCCGCCCCCCGCCGGGGCTGACGCGCAGCCGCAGACGGGTGCACGACGCTCTCATCGCGGCCAGTGTACTCGTGCGTCTACGCCGCCTCCGGCTCCGCGAGCGTCTCCTCGCTCAGGTGCGGCTGGACGCCGTGCAGGCTGCCCTCGGCCTCCTCGACGACCGCGAGCACCGAGCGGAGGCGCTCCTTCAGGCTGCGGGTCTCCGCCACGAGCCGCTCGTTCTCGGTGAGCGCGCGCCGCTGCACCGAGCGCGCCTCGGCGTGCGCCTCGCCGAGGATGAGATCGGCTTCGCGCCGGGCCTGCTCCCTCATGTCGGCGGACGTCCGCTCGGCGGAGACGAGGGTCGTCCGCAGGAGAGCCTCGAGCTCGCGGTAGCGCACCAGGTCGGCCTCGAGCTGCTCGACCTTGTCCGCGAGGTCGGCCCGCTCGCGCCAGACGTCCTCGAAGCTCGTGACGATCTCGGCGAGCAGGCGGTCGGTGGCGCCGCGCTTGTAGCCGCGGAACCCGGTCGGCGGTGCGAGGTGCCTGATCTCGACTGGTGTGAGTGCCATCGCTTCTCCCTCTGTAGGGCTAGTGGAGCTTCCCGAGGATCCAGACGACGAGACGGTCGAGCGCGAACAGGACGAGCACGGCGACGATCGGCGACAGGTCGAGCGCCCCCATCGACGGCAGCACCCGCCGGAAGAGCCGCAGATAGGGCTCCGAGACGTCGTACAGGAAGCGCTGGATCCGGTTCAGCCAGGGCGTGTACGGCAGCCGGAGCCAGCTCGTGATGATGTACGCGAAGATCACGAGCGCGTAGACGGTCACGAAGACGTGCACGAACGTCTGCGCGCGGTCGACCGCGTCGGCGAGCAAGGCCAGGCTGGCTGTCACGCCCATCGAGATCGCGTTCGCGCTCGCGGAGGGTTTTCCTAGGCCTGGTTGAAGAAGCCGCCGCGCTCGAGCATGCGCGCGCGCTCCTCGGCCGAGACCTCGACGTTGCGCGGCGTCAGCAGGAACACCTTGTCGGCGACGCGCTGCATGCCGCCGTCGAGGGCGTAGGTGAGGCCGCTCCCGAAGTCGATCAGCCGCTTGGCGAGCTCCTGGTCGGAGCCCTGGAGGTTGAGAATCACCGGCACGCCCTCCTTGAAGCGGTCGGCGATCTGCTGGGCGTCGTTGAAGCTGCGCGGCAGGACGAGGTGGACGCGCACCGAGCTCGGGCTCGGGACGCTCTCCACGCCTCGCAGGCGCCGCGGCTCCGGCGCCGGCCGCAGGACGCTCGTGCGAGCCGCGACCGCCGCGGGCTCGGGATCGGTCCAGTCGTCGAAGTCGTTGCCGCGGCTGCGGCGGGGCGCGAGCCGGCGCACGTTCGGCCGCTCGGCGTAGACACGCTGCAGCTCCTCGTCGGTGAGGTAGCCGTCCTCGTCCCACTCCTCGTCCTCCTCGGCGATGCCGAAGTAGACGAGCGTGCGGTTCCACACGTCGGCGAAGCCCATCGCGCCGAATGTTACTCAGGTGGGCGGCGGCCGAAGACCGTCGCTCCCACGCGGACGAACGTCGCCCCCTCCTCGACCGCGACGCGGTAGTCCTGGCTGGTGCCCATCGAGAGCTCGCGCAGGCCGTGCTCCTCGGCGA
This sequence comes from Actinomycetota bacterium, assembly GCA_039648875.1. Taxonomy (GTDB): domain Bacteria; phylum Actinomycetota; class Thermoleophilia; order Gaiellales; family Gaiellaceae; genus Palsa-739. The sequence continues at coordinate 6,762 of JBBWZD010000067.1, read as the reverse complement.
GAGCGCGCAGGCGGCGGAAGTAGGGGCGCGACTGCTCCGGGTCGGCCGCGGCCGGCGGCATCGTCATCAGGCCGCGGACGTCGGGGTAGAGCTCGAGGAGGCGCGCCAGGTCGTCCGGCGCCACGCCCGACTTCGTGGGCTCGCCTGAGAGGTTCACCTCCACGAGCGCGGGGATCGTCAGCCGGCGCGCCGCCGACTCCGAGCCGAGGGAGTGGCAGAGATCGCAGAGGCGGTTGACGACCGCGGCCTTGCGGCTCTGGAGGTGGCCGATGAAGTGCCAGCGGAAGGCGTCCCCGTAGCGCGCGTGCTTGGCCTCCAGGTCCTGCGCCCGGTTCTCCCCCACCACCTCGACGCCGGCGTCGGCGAGCATCTGCATCTGCTCGAGCGAGACGTACTTGGCCGCCACGACGACCGTCACCCCGGCGCCGACCTCTGCCACGAGGCGGCCGTAGCGGTCGGAGACCTCGTCAGACGACGTAGGCGATGACACCCTGGCGGCCGGTCCTGCCGGAGTCGCGGCGGTGCGAGAAGAAGCGGTCGCCGCCGCAGGCGGTGCAGGTGTCGCAGCGGTCCACGTGGCGGCAGCCGGCGGCCCGGAGCGCGCGCTCGGCCGCGGTCCAGAGGTCGAGCGTGCCGTTGCGGGCGACGTCGTCGCCGAAGGCCTCCCGGAACGGGGCGGCCACGTCCTCGCCCACCTCGTAGCAGCAGGGCCCGATGCCGGGACCGATCGCGGCGGCCACGCGGCCACGCCCGAGGGCCCGCGCGCCGGCGGCGGCGATGCCGCCGAGCAGCCCGCGCCAGCCGGCGTGCAGGATGGCGACCGCCGGCGCCTCGCCGTTGGTGCGCGCGATCGCGATCGGCAGGCAGTCGGCCGAGAGGAGCAGCATGGCGCGGCCGGGGTCGTCGCTCCAGAGCCCGTCGCAGTGGTCGTACACCGTCCCCGGCGTGACGATCCCGCGCGGCTGGGCGCGGGTGACGGTCGCGCCGTGGCGCTGCCAGGCCATCGTCGCGCCGTCGGGGTCGGCGCCGACCGCGTCGCAGAGGCGCGTGCGGTTCTTCACCACGGAGGCCGGGTCGTCCTCGGTGAGCATGCCGAGGTTGAGCGAGCTGTAGGGGCCGTCGCTGACGCCGCCCATGCGTGTGCTGAAAGCCACCCGGTACGGACCGGGCGCCGGCCATTCGATCAGCGAGAGCTCGCCCACCACCCCCACTCTCTCATGTGTCGCGCTTCCCGGCACGCCTTCGCGCGCCCTTCTGGTCGCGCGGCAGCCTCGCCGCGCGCCTCAGGAGCTGCTCCCGCGTGTTCCGCCGCGGGTCGGCGACGACCTCGTGTAGGAGCTCGCGGAGCGCCTGCCCCAGCGGCGGCCCCGGCCGGAACCCCAGCTCGATCAGGTCGTTGCCGTCGACGGCGAGGTCGGCGAGCCGGTGGGGGCTCGTCCGCTCGCGCTCGAGCAGCGCGCGGAACGCCGCCACCTTCTCGACGTCCGGGAGCGGCCCTTCGCTGCCGGAGCCGGGCTTGCCCAGGTAGTCGGCCTCCTTGTGGTCGACGAGCTCGAAAGCGAGCTCGTCGCCGTGCTTCGCGAGGAAGCGGCGGGCCCGCACCGCGTCGCCGGGCCCGACGCGGAACATGTGCTCCCGCACGATGCGCACGACGCGGTGGCGCAGGGCGTTCGGGTACCGGAGCCGGCGCAGCGCACCGGCCGCGAGCTCGGCGCCCACCTGCTCGTGGCTGCGCTGCGCGTAGCCGGGCTTGACGTAGTAGTGGAGGCGCCCGTCGGTGCCCCGCCAGGCGACCTGGGGCTTGCCGAGGTCGTGGAAGAGCGCGGCGAGACGGACGGCGAGCGAGCGCCCGCGGTCGGCGGCCGCCTGCACGACCGCGAAGGTGTGCTCGTCGACGGTGAGGTCGTGGTAGCGGCTCTCCTGCTCGAAGCCGATCGCGCGCTCGAACTCGGGCAGGAGCTGCACGAGCACGCCGGTGTCACGCGCCAGGCGCAGCGCGCGCCTCGGCTCGCGTCCGAGCAGCAGCTTGGACAGCTCGCCGCGGCCGTCGGCGGCGAGCCCGCCGCCGATGCGCTCGCCGGAGACGAGGCGCACCGACGCCGCCTCCGCCCGCATCTGCGCGAGCGTCCCGGGCTCGGGCTCGAAGCCGAGCTGCGAGACGAACCGCAGCGCGCGGACGAGCCGCAGCGGGTCCTCGGCGAAGCTGCGGGGCGTCGTCGTCCGTAGCACCTTCCGCCGCAGGTCGTCTCGCCCGCCGAGCGGGTCGACGATCTCGCCGGTCGAGAGGCGGCGCGCCATCGCGTTGACCGTGAAGTCGCGGCGCCGCATGTCGTCCTCGACCGAGAGCGTGGGGTCGGCGACGATCTCGAAGTCGTGCCGCCCCGGCCCCGTGCTCACCTCTTTGCGCGGCGGCGCCAGCTCGAGCCCCGCGGGCGCCAGCCGGCGGATTCGCGGCTCGCTCGGGTACAGGCGAACGCCGACCAGCCGGTCGGCGACGATGAGGTCCTCGACGCGCCCGTGCGGCTCGAGCGCCCGCTTCAGCCCCTCGGTGTCGAGCCCCGGGACGAGGAAGTCGGCGTCCTGCGACTCGTGCCCGAGCAGCTCGTCGCGGACGGCTCCGCCCACGAGGTACGCGTCCAGCGCGAGCGAGCGTATGTAGTCCTCGATCTCGGGCCGCACCGGGCCATTGTGGCTGCGCGCGCCGACTCAGACGGTTGCGATCGCCTCGATCTCGACGAGCGCGCCCGACGGGAGCTTCGCCACCTCGACCGTCGAGCGCGCCGGCGGCCGCTCGCCGACATGCCTCGCGTAGACCGCGTTCATGCCCTGGAAGTCGTCGAGGCTCTGCAGGAAGACCGTCGTCTTGACCAGCCGGTCGAGACCGCTCCCCGCAGCCTCGAGGATCGCGCGCAGGTTGGCGAAGACCTGCTCGGTCTGCTCCTCGATGGAGCCGCCCGACAGCTCCTTCGCACCCGGCTTCAGCGCGAGCTGCCCGGAGACGTAGACGAAGCCGCCCGCGCTGATCGCCTGCGAGTACGGCGCACCCTGGAAGGGTGCCGGCGCCGCCTCGGTGCGGACGACGGCCTTGTCGGGCGTGGTCAAGGCCTCTGCTCGCACGCCTGCGCCAGGGCCACTCCCAGCGCCTTGAAGATCGCCTCGAGCACGTGCTGCGTGTCGGTGCCGTTCAACAGTCGGACGTGCAGGTTGAGGCCGGCGCCCTCCGCGAAGCGCTCGAGGAAGCGGCGGGCGACGTCGGTGCCGAGCCCGCCGATCCTGGCCTCGGTGAGATCCACGTTCGAGACGACGAGCGGCGAGTCGGTGATCTCGACGGCCACCGTCGCGAGCGCCTCGGACGAGGTCATGACCGACCAGCCGTACCCGCGCGCGTCGCCGGCCCGCAGCGGCTGCGCGAGCGCGCGGCCGAGCGCCCTCCCGGCCTCCGCCACCTCGGCCTCGGCGCCTCTCGGCCCCACCTCGAGCGAGAGGTCGAAGCGGGCGTACTCCGCGAGGCGCTCGAGCAGCCGGTCGAGCACCGGCAGCCCCGTCTCGACGCTCGCGGTGCCGCTGCCCCGCAGCGCAACGCGGATGCCGCTGCGGTCCGCCGCCTGCTCGCTCGTGCCCATTCAGGCGTCGACGCGCTCGATCGAGGCGCCGAGGACGCGCAGGCGCTCGTCGATCCGCTCGTATCCCTTGTCGATCTGGTGGACGGCGCCGATCGTCGACTGGCCGTTGGCGCAGAGGGCCGCGAGCAGCATCGCCATGCCGGCCCTGATGTCGGGGCTCTCCATGCGCTGTCCGACGAGCCGCGTCGGCCCCGTCACGACTGCACGGTGCGGGTCGCAGAGGATGATCTTCGCCCCCATCGAGACGAGCTTGTCGGTGAAGAGCAGGCGGTTCTCGAACATCTTCTCGAACATCAGCACCGTCCCGAACGCCTGCGTCGCGATCGTGATCGCGATCGAGGTCAGGTCGGACGGGAAGGACGGCCAGGGACCGTCCTCGATCTTCGGGATCATGCCGCCCAGGTCGTCGCGAACCGCGAGCTGCTGACGCGTCGGCACGAGCACGCTGTCCTCGCGCACCTCGACCTCCACCCCCAGCCGCTCGAACGCCGGGACGATCGCGACCAGGTCCCTCGGCTCGACGCCGTCGATCGTGACCGCGCCCCCCGTGACGGCGGCCATGCCGATGAAGCTTCCGACCTCGATGTGGTCGGGCCCGATCGACCACCTGCCGCCGCCGAGGCGCTCGACGCCCGTGATCCGGAGCACGTTCGACTCGATGCCCTCGATACGTGCCCCGAGCGAGACGAGGAAGCGGCAGAGGTCCTGCACGTGCGGCTCGCAGGCGGCGTTGCCGAGCACGGTGTGGCCGGGGGTGAGCACGGACGCCATGACCGTGTTCTCCGTCGCCATCACGCTCGCCTCGTCGAGGAACACCTGCGCGCTCCGCAGCCCGTCGGTGCGCATCACGTAGCGCCCGTTCAGGTCGACGTCCGCGCCGAGCTCGGCGAAGGCGTGGATGTGCGGGTCGAGGCGGCGCCGGCCGATCACGTCGCCGCCCGGCGGCGGCATCGTCGCGCGGCCGAAGCGCGCCAGGAGCGGTCCCGCGAGCAGGAACGACGCGCGGATCCGGCGGCACAGCCGCTCGTCGGGGCTGAAGCTCGAGACGTCGGCCGTGTCCACGACCACCTCGTTCGGCCCCGTCCAGCCGGCGTCGGCGCCGAGGTCGGCGAGCAGCTCGATCATCGTCTCCACGTCCCGGATGTGCGGGACGTTCTCGAGCGTCACGGGGCCGTCCGCGAGCAGGCACGCGGCGAGGATCGGCAAGGCGCCGTTCTTGTTGCCGGCGGCCCGGATCCGGCCCGTGAGCGGGTGCCCGCCCTCGATCACGAAGGCGTCGGCGACGGCGGGGACGACGGCCATGAGGCGGCTATCCTAACGCCGTGGTCGGCCCGAGCCGCGAGCAGGCCTGGCAGACGCTGACCAGGTACACGAAGAGCGAATCGCTGCTGCGGCATGCCCTCGCGGTGGAGGCCTCGACGGCCGCGTACGCCCGGAAGCTCGAAGGGGACGAGGAGCTGTGGCGCGTCGCCGCCCTGCTGCACGACTTCGACTACGAGGTGCACCCGACGCTCGACAAGCACCCGCAGGACGGCGCGCCGATCCTCCGGGACGAGGGCTACCCGGAGGAGGTGGTCGAGACCGTTCTGTCACACGCGGAGCACCTCGGGCTTCCGCGAGACACGCCGCTGAAGAAGGCGCTCTTCGCCTGCGACGAGCTGTCGGGCTTCGTGCACGCGTGCGCCCTCGTGCGCCCGAACGGCCTCGAGGGCCTCGAGCCGAAGTCGGTGCGCAAGAAGCTGAAGCAGCCCTCCTTCGCCTCGGGCGTGCACCGGGAGGACGTCTACAAGGGCGCCGAGGAGCTCGGCGTGGAGCTGGACGAGCACATCCGCACGGTCGTCGGCGCGCTGAGGCCGATCGCGCCCGAGCTCGGGCTGCCGGGCTAGCCGGTCAGGCGGAAGGACGCTCACGCTTTTTGAGTCCTTGGCGTCACGGCGAGCGATGATGGACGGAGCGGCGCCAGGGCCAAGTACGTCAGAACTCGCCGAGTGGTGCGTGCGCTGGCTTGACGCCGCGCCGGCCCGGTTGTTGTGGAGCCGCCACCACCTCTCTCATGTGTTTGGCATCGAACTCGTTGACGCGCGTGAGGTTGTGGTGAAGGTCAGAACTGACACCTCACGGATCACGGCCACGATTGAGGTTCAGCGATCACTTGCCGACGCTGGTTTTCCTGCGCCGAGACCGCTAGTCGGACCGCGTCCCATCTCTGACGCGATCGCGACGGCCGAGACACTCGTCGCGGGAGGCGTCCGGTTGCAGTGGGATGAGGACGCGCCCAACCGCTTCGCCTCGGCACTCGCGGATCTCGTTCGGCTCGCTCCTGCCGTTCCGTCCGAAGTGCTGGCGCCGCCGCCCGCGTGGGTCTGGTGGGATCACGAGTTCTCGCGATTGTGGCCGCCCGCCGACGACCGCCCCTTCGATCTCAACGCCATGCCGCCAACACGAGTCGATGAGGCCGCCCGTCACGCGCGGACGCGACTGAGCGATTACAGCGCGCCGTCCGTGGTCGGTCACTGTGACTGGGAATCGCAGAACATGCGCTGGACCGCCGGCAGACTTCACGTCGTACACGACTGGGACAGCGTCGTGTCGCGTCCCGAGGCGACAATCGCTGGTGCAGCAGGCGCCGTTTATCCGTCGAGCGGCGAGACGTTCGCGGCGACGGTCGATCAGAGCGCGGCCTTCCTTGCGGCCTACGAGACCGCACAGGGGCTTTCATGGACGCGCGATGATCACGAGGCATACTGGGCCGCCGGCTTATGGGTCAGGGCGTTCAACGCGAAGAAGGAGAGCGGAGACGATCCACCCCCGCCGTCTCTAGCGCGGTTTCACGCCGAGGTGGACGAGCGCATCCGACTCGCTGGCGGCTAAGTCCACCAGGGGACATCCCCAACACTCGCGCAGGCGGGCCGCCTGCCTCTCGAGCGCGAGGACCGCAGCACCGGTCGATGCATCCCGCTGGCGCAGGCAACTCAGACGGACTGAGCGCGGGCGAACGCGGCCAGCTGCTCGACCTGCTCGGCGGTCAGCCCGACGTGCGCCCGGGTCTTCACGAGCAACGTCGCGCTGCCGGCGGCGCTGCGCTCGGCAGCCCAGGCGAACGCGTCCGCCGCCAGTTCATCGTCAATCCAGGCAATCG